>JBGSSV010000047.1:0-4794 GCA_041736875.1 Chthoniobacterales bacterium
AAATCCTCCGGCGCTCGCTGCGCGGGGCCGCGCTCGTGCTCGTCCACACGCTGGACGAGGCCGTCGATCTGGCCAACCGCTTTGCCTCCGAACACGTTTCGCTGCAAGTGGCCAAACCGCGCGACCTCGCCCCGCAACTGCGCACGTCCGGCGCAATCTTTCTCGGCGGCTATTCGCCCGTGGCGGTGGGCGATTTTCTCGCCGGACCGAGCCACGAACTGCCGACCGGCGGAGCGGGCAAATCTTTCGCCGGACTCACCGCGGACCAGTTCCAGCGACGAACCAGTTTGGTCGAGCTTGACCGTGCCGCGCTGGCCCGCTCCACGCCGCTGGTCGAGACCTTTGCCCGGGTCGAGGGACTTGAGGCCCACGGTCGGTCGGCCCGCATCCGGCTGGCATGATCTGGCGCACCAGCCGGCGGACCTTCGACCTCACGCACCGCGGCGTGATCATGGGTGTGATCAACGTCACCCCGGACTCGTTCTCGGACGGCGGGGCATTTCCGGACGCGTACGCCGCGGTGGAGCACGGGCTGAAACTGGCCGCGGAAGGCGCGGAGATTCTTGACCTCGGAGGTGAATCCACCCGCCCCGGCGCCGCGGCTGTTTCGGCCGACGAAGAAATCCGACGGGTTCTTCCGGTCATCGAAGGACTGGCCGGGCGAACCTCCGCTGCACTGAGCATCGACACGTCGAAAGCCAGCGTGGCCCGGGCGGCATTGGCCGCCGGCGCCGAGATCATCAACGACGTCAGCGCGCTGCAAGCCGACCCGGCCATGGCGGCACTCGCGGCCGAGACCGGCGCGGGGACCATCCTCATGCATATGCGCGGCACGCCGCAGACCATGCAGAACAATCCGAGCTACGGCGACGTGGTGGCCGAGGTGGCGGAGTTTTTGCGCGAACGCCTCGACGCCGCGCGCGCCGCCGGCATCGCGGCAGACCGCCTCGCCATCGACCCGGGCATCGGCTTCGGCAAGACCGTGGAGCACAACCTGCAACTCATCGCCGGCCTGGGCCGTCTCGCCGCGCTTGGCCACCCGGTGGTTCTCGGCGCGTCGCGCAAATCCTTCCTCGCCACGGCCGCGGCATGTCCGGACGTCGCGGAGCGCGATTCTCCGACGATCGCCTTGACCGCCCTGGGACGAAAGTTGGGCGCGCGAATCTTCCGCGTTCACTCCGTGCGGGCTAACACGGCCGCCCTGCGGGTCACCGAGTCCGTCCTGCGCGGTTCACTCACGGACGGGTGAACGTCGGCCGTAGTTCCGCGCACTTGCCCTTTGCGGGGGGCCCAGCGGCCTCGCGAGCCGTGGGCTGGAGGCTCACCCGCCTGCCAACCTTCCCGGCGGTTCAGGATTCTTCAAACCGGCACCGCAAGGCCCACGACGGCCGAGGCCGGGTGTCCGGTTACTGCCCAATCTAACTGCTCCGGCGGTCGTCGCTCTGGACAACGTAGGAGTTGTTGATGATGTCGAGGACCCGCTGACCGGAGAGCACGCGGTCGGAGATTTCGTCGAGGTTGCCGTCCTTGCCGATGACAAAAATGGCGAACGGGCCGGTCACATCATAGCTGGCCGCCACCGCCGCGGGGTTGGCCGCGAGGACAAAAGGAATGTTCGAGCGGATCACGCCGGGCTCCTCGGTGAAGGCGACGGCCATGACCGCCTTGGTGTTTCCCAGCAGTTGGTAGGTTTTCTGCAGCTGCTTGACCTGGGCGCGGAATTTCTTGTGGCGGGGCGAGGTGGCCACGACCAGCACCACGGGCTGCCCGCGGAGGGACTTGAGCGTGGCGCGGTTCTGGCCCGACTTGAGCCAGGAAAAATCAGGCGCGCCGCGGACCACCTCGGCCGGAGCCGTGGCGGAGACAAGGGCCAGGATGAGAAGGGTAAAAAAAAGATGGCGCATAGTTTTATGTGGAGGCATCAGACCCGCATGATGTCGGCTTCCTTGGCCGCGACGTGGGAGTCGACGTCGGCGACATATTTGTCCGTGAGTTTCTGGATCTGGGCCTCGGCATCCTTGAGCGCATCCTCGGTCAGCCCGCCGTCCTTCTGCATTTTCTTCGCCGTGTCCATGCCATGACGCCGCGCCGCGCGGATGCGCACGCGGGTTTCCTCGGCCATGGTCTTGATCGTTTTGACCAAGTCGCGGCGGCGTTCCTCGCTGAGTTCGGGGATGGGCAGGCGGATGATTTTCCCGTCGACCGAAGGGGTCAGGCCGATTTTGGACTCGTTGATGGCCTTCTCGATCGCCTTGGTCGTGGAGGCGTCGAACGGCTGGATGACGAGAAGCCGCGGCTCCGGCGTGGTGATCAGGGCCACGGCCTTGAGCTTCATCGTCGATCCGTAGGCCTCGACATCGATGCCCTCGACCAGCGATGGGCTGGCCTTTCCGGTGCGCACGGTGGAGAACTCGTGCTTCATGAACTCAAGGGCCTTCTCCATGCCCTCCTCCGTGCTGAAAAGAATCTCATCCATAAGTTTGCTAGTTTTCCCCCACCACGCTGCCGATCGGCTCGCCGAGGACGGCGCGCTTGATGTTGTGCGGCACGCCCACATCGAAAACCACGATCGGCATCTTGTTGTCGAGGCAGAGACTGAAGGCCGTCGAATCCATCACCTGCAAGCGCCGCTGCAACGCCTCGGCATACGTGATGCGGTCGAATTTTTTCGCGTCCGGGTTTTTCTTCGGGTCCGAGTCGTAAATCCCGTCGACTTTGGTCGCCTTGAGGATGGCATCCGCCGCAATCTCGTTGGCCCGCAGGGCCGCGGTCGTGTCGGTGGAAAAGAACGGGTTGCCCGTTCCGGCCACAAAGATGACGACATAGCCCCGCTCAAGGTGGCGGAGGGCACGGCGCAGAATGAAGGGTTCGGCCACGTTGTTCATCTCGATGGCGGTGAGGACGCGGGTGCTCACGCCGATGTCTTCCAGCCCGCTGCTCAGGGCCATGCCGTTGATCACGGTGGCCAGCATGCCCATGTAGTCGGCCGTGGTGCGGTTCATTCCGCGATGGGCCGCGGCCAGCCCGCGCCAGATGTTGCCGCCGCCAATGACGACGGCGACCTGAACGCCCATTTCGAGGACCTCTTTGATTTCCAGAGCCAGTGTGTTGACGATCTGGGGGGAGATGTTGTCCTTGCTGCCCGGCTCGCGCAGGGCCTCGCCGCTCAGCTTGAGCACGATTCGACGGTAACGGGGAGAAGCAGCCACGGCATCAGGGTAGTCAACGAGCAGGCGTCCCTAGAAGCGAAAAAGCCGCAAAAAAACATCCCGCTCCGCCGGTTCCCGCGTAAATTGTGAGCCATGACGACCGTCGGCCACCCATTGCCCCGATCCATGCCGATCATGGCGCTGACCGGAGTGACTCTCTTTCCCAACGCCCTGCTCCCGCTCTACATCTTCGAGCCGCGCTACCGCCAGATGCTCGAGAACGTGCTCGCGGGCGACCGCATTTTTGCCATCGGTATGGTCCGGCCGGACACCGGCGAAGAAACCATTTTCCCCGTGGCCGGTGCGGGGCTGGTCCGGGCCTGCGTGGGGCAGCCGGACGGCACCAGCCAACTGGTCCTGCAGGGTCTCGGGCGCGTGCGGTTCGACCAGTTCGAACAAAAGGAGCCCTACCTGGTGGGACGGGCCACGCCAATGACCACAGAGGTCGATGACGATGAGGCCTGCCGCTTGCTTCGCGGCGAGCTGCAAGAAATTTGCACCGGTCTGGTCTCCCGCGGCATCGAGTTGCCGGAAACCTTCGTCCGCGCCGCCGGCGAATTGCATGATCCCGCCATGCTCGGCGACCTCTTCGCCCAGCATCTGGTCCGCGATCCGATCTCCTCGCAGGAAATTCTTTCCGAGCCAAAGCTTTCTGCCCGCCTGCGCCGCCTCGTCCTGACGCTGCGCGAGGAGTGGCAGCAGTTTCCCGGCTGAGGCCCATGCAAGGCGAACTGTCTTTTCCCGAGGCGGAACCAACGACCAAGTCGTCGAAAGCGCCATGGACGGTGTCGCGGCTTAATCGCGAGGTGCGATCCTGTCTCGAAAGCAAACTCGGCACGGTGTGGGTCGAGGGCGAAATTTCCAACCTCCGCCGGCAGCCTTCCGGCCATCAGTATTTCAGCCTCAAGGATGCAAACTCGCAGGTTTCCTGCGTGATGTTCCGCAGCGCATCCGCTTCGGCTCCGGCCCTGCGCGACAGCCTGCAGGTGGAGGTTTTCGGCGAACTGAGCGTCTACGAGCAGCGCGGACAATACCAAATCATCGTCCGCCGCGTGCAGCCGAGGGGAGCCGGCGAACTGGAAGCCCGCTTGCGGGCGCTGCAGGAAAAACTGCGGGCCGAAGGCCTCTTCGATCCCGCGCGGAAAAAGCCGCTGCCCCCCTTCCCCACGCGGATCGGCGTGGTCACTTCGCCCGCCGGGGCCGCGGTGCGCGATTTTCTGCATGTCCTGCGCCGGCGCGCCCCGCAGATTGAAGTCTTCGTCGCCCCGGTGCGCGTGCAGGGGCGCGGGGCCGCCGCCGAGATTGCCGAGGCCGTGCAGGCTTTTGCCGATCCGGCGATCAGCGGGTTTCCCGCCGTCGATGTGATCATTGTCACCCGCGGCGGCGGCAGCCTTGAGGACCTGTGGGAATTCAACGAGGAATCGGTGGCCCGCGCCATCGCGGCCAGCCGGGTTCCGGTGATTTCGGCGGTCGGGCACGAGATCGACACGACCACAGCCGATTTCGCCGCCGACCTGCGCGCGCCCACTCCGAGCGCGGCGGCCGAGCTGGTCTGCGCCGACCGCACGGAAACCCTCGTGCGGCT
>JBGSSV010000052.1:0-1831 GCA_041736875.1 Chthoniobacterales bacterium
GACGACTCCCGCGCCGGCGGCTGGCGGCCCGAGGCGGCCAGATCGGTCTGCAGCCGCGCCTCGTGCGGCGGCGGCACAACCAGCTTGATCTTCGTCTTCCAATCGTGGCCGAAAAATTTCCAGTCATCCGCCACCCACTCCGGCGCCTTCCAAATCAACAGCTGGTCGGGCACCCCGAGGTCGTCAAAATGCCGCGCCACCCAGTCCTCCGCCTGCAACTGATCCAACTCGGCGAAAACCTGCGGCGGGGCCAGCGGCGAAAAATCCGACCCGGTGAGCAGCAGCACGGTGGGCAGGAAAAAGTCCTCCTCGACGGGCAGCGGCTCCGCCAGATCCACCCAGCAGAGCGACCAGACCGCCGGGGCATTCTTCAGCGGCTGGATCATGCCGCGGCCCTCTCCGGCGCGGACGCACCCCACGCCACCTCCACCCGCTGCTTGCGGCCGAGGCGGTCGTGATAAAACACCTCTCCGTGCGCCATGCCGTGCTCGTGGACCAGCCGCGTGACCTTCACGTCGAAGCAGCAATAGCGCGCCACCTCCAGCTTGCGCCCCTCGCGCCACCACTTAATCGCGTCGAGGCCATCCGCCGTCTTGCCGCAGCCCAGCGTCGATTGCGCCACCGCTTCCAGACCGATGCGATGGCCGATCTTCTGCTCGAGCGACACCATCAGATCCAACGTCGGCACGCTGTGCGCCAGGTCGATCACCGTGTAGCCCATGAGCACCTCGTAATCGAAATTGATCAGGTTGAACCCCACGACAAGGTCGGCCCGCTGCAGCTGCGCGACCAGGTCGTGCACGCGGTCCTCGCCGTAAATCGTGTAGCAGCCCGAGCTCGTGCTGTAAGTCGCCCCGACCGACATCCCCATCGCCGCCTTCTTGTCCCAGCCGCCGGCATCGTTCGCCGTCCGCTGTGTTTCCAAATCAAAATAAACAATGTCCCTCGCCATGGACCCGCATTTGTAACCGCCGCGCGGGGCCGCGGCAATCGCCGCTTGAGCCGCGCCACCCGCTGCGCTTTATTGGAGGGCCGTCAAGCACTCGTAGCTCAATTGGATAGAGCGTCGGCCTCCGAAGCCGAAGGTTGTGGGTTCGACCCCCGCCGGGTGCAGGCCCTTTTCCGGCGTGCCATTCGCCCGCGATCTGGCCCCCATGCCGCCAATACGCTGAAAACGCGGAAAAGCGGCCGGCGCCGCGGGCAAAGTGACGTGTTTCCAGTCTAGCTCGCCGGGGCGAGCAGGCTTCGCAGCGCCGCGGCCTCGGCGGGAAGAATGGAGACCTCGTCGCCGCGGACAAATTCCAGCAGGGCATCCGGCCGGTGGCCAGCGGCGTGCATGAACTGCAGCCATTCCCGCCACGCCGGAACTCCCTCGGCCAACGGCCGGCGGTCGAACGGATCGCCGGGCAGCCAGTGAAAGACATGCACATGGGCCAGACGCGGCAGCAAGACGCGCAGGCTTTCAGCCCGCGCGTCATCTCCGAGCGAGTCGAGCGGCTGCCAGAGGGAAAAAAGATTCGGGTGCGGCAGGGCGGCGAACAACTTTTGCGCGGCGGCCGCGGTGTCGCTGAGGGTTCCACCATGAAACTCGAAAGCGACGCGAATACCGCGGGCCTCGGCGAGGTCGGCCACGCGGTTGGCGTCCCGGCAGACGTGCTCGAAATACGCTTCATCGGATTCCGCCGACCCGCGAGTGCCCGCCCAGACGCGGATGCAGGGCGCGCCGAGCGCCGCCGCGGTCGAGAGGACATCGGCAAAGAGCGGCCGGCCGTTCTCCCCGTCATGCCCGACGCGGTAATAGGACCCGTAACACACGGTCTCCAAACCCGCC
>JBGSSV010000168.1:0-15902 GCA_041736875.1 Chthoniobacterales bacterium
CCGCCCACAGAATCAAAGCCGCGAGCAGCGGGATCAGCGCTCGCATCACTCGTCGGAATCAGTGGCACCCAACTCACGTGAGCGGAGGGTCGCAGCCTGCACGGCGTCCATGACCGCCGGCCTCAATCCGCCACGTTCCAGCTCGGCCAAGCCGGCGATGGTCGTGCCGCCCGGACTGGTCACCATTTCGCGCAGGAGGGCCGGATGCATCATGGTCTCGGCGGCCATTTCGGCCGCTCCGGCCACGGTCTGCACGGCCAGCTTGGCCGCGAGGTCGCGGGGCAGACCCATGCGCACTCCGCCGTCGGAGAGGGCCTCAATGAAAAGGTAAACATAAGCCGGGCCGCTGCCGCTCAGGCCGGTCACGGCATCGAGCAGCGACTCCTTGACCTCGAAGGCGCGGCCGACCGAGGTGAAGATCTGTTCGACCACGGCGATGTCATCGTCGGTCACCCCGGTGCCGGAGGCGTAGGCCGAGGCGCCTTTCTGCACGAGGGCCGCGGTGTTGGGCATGACGCGGACCACGCGACAATCCCCGCCAGATGCCTCCTGGAGGGCGGCGATGGTGATGCCGGCCGCAATGGAAACGAGCAGCTTCCCGTCGAGTTCGCGGGCCGCCTCCGCGAGGGCCGGCAAGGCGTCCTCGGGCTTGACGCAAAGCATGACGACATCCGCCCCGGCGACCAGCTCCCGGTTGCCGGCCGCCACGCGCACGCCGCTCTCGGTGCCGAGAATCTCGGCGGGCTCGGCGAGGCGATCATAGACCGCCACTTCCTCCGCCCGGCAGAGTTTCGCCGCCAACACGCCCTGAATGAGGGCTGAGCCCATTTTCCCGCAGCCAATGAAACCGATCTTCATGGAGGAAAGCGTAGGATGGACCCGCGCCGGGGCAAGCGCAATCCACCCCGGTCACGGTGAGGAAAGCGACGAACCCAATGACGAGGATCAGGAAGACCAGCCCCAGCATACCCGTTGCCGGGTTTGCCGCGGTGCCACTAATCGTTGCGGTCGATGTCCAGAATTTCGCCCCGCGGGCTGACCTCGACTTCAATCACGACGTCGCGGTGGCGGAGTTTCACCTCGTAATAAGTGCGGTCATTGCGGCGCTTGATTTCCGCGTCGAAAGCCCGGCCCTTGGGGAAATTCGCCGCGAGGGAATTTTTCACCGCTTGGGGCAGCGCGGACACCGGGATGTCCTGACCGGCCAGAACACTCGTGGCGAGCAGGGTCAATGAGACAGTGAGCAGGAGGAATGTTTTCATAAGTTGAATAAACATTCCCCGGGCCCGCGAACATGACAAGCCGGAAGCGTCGGGGACAAAAAAAGGGAGGCGGGATTTCTCCCGCCTCCCCGCAGATCAATCAATTAGGGGCATTTGCCTACAACACCACTAATCGGTCAATCTCTGACCATCACAACGAAGCCGGCCAACATGACCGTCATACTTAGGGCAGAGATAATGAGTGTTATCATCATCATGGATTCACCTCCTTTCTTGTTTTTGCCCTGGGGTGAACAGCGGCTGAACCGCTGAAATGGATAGAAGCAGCTACCGTGCCAAGAAGGAACGCTCCGCCCACCAAATGTGGATGTCCGGCTTTCGCTCAATGCTCCCATAAAATCGGCAGTCGTGCTTTGGTCCGGCGGCGGGGCACCCGGCGGCGCCCCGGCGGGCGGAAAACCCCGAGGAGCTTTTCCAGCCAGCGGGTGGTCTTCTTCATGCCGCCAAGCGAAGCGCGCAGCGACCGCGGGAACCAGCACGCAATTGTGCCGATTCGGTGACAAGGCAGACCGATGGCTCAACCTTCGGCGCGGAAGATGTAGCCCTCGCTGCGCGCCGTCTCGATCCATCCGGCGTGTGGCCCGAGCTTGGTCCGCAGCCGCCGCACATGCGTATCGACCGTGCGGCTGGCCACGATGTTGCGGTAGCCCCAGACATCGCGCAGGAGGCTCTCGCGACTGAGGGCACGTCCGCGGTTTTCCATCAGCATGACGAGCAGCTTGAACTCGATTGTGGTCAGGTCGAGCTTGTCACCATCAAGGACCACGGTGAAATTGCCGCGGTCGAGCGCAAACGGTCCCACGCGGAGAGCCGCACCGCCGTCCGGCCCGGCACGGCGCAGCAGAGCTTGGACCCGCAGGACCAGCTCGCGCGGACTGAATGGCTTGGTCACGTAGTCGTCCGCTCCGAGCTCGAGTCCGGCGACGCGTTCGCGCGGGCCGGCCTTGGCGGTGAACATGATGACCGGCAGGGCCGCGGTGGAGTCGTTGGCTTTAAGCTGACGGCAGACGTCCTCCCCGCGCATCTCCGGGAGCATGAGGTCGAGGATGACCACATCCGGCCGTTGCTCGCGGGCCAGCTTGAGGCCGGCCAGTCCGTCGGACGCCTGCAGCACGCGGAAGCCGGCCTTTCTGAGGTTGAGGCGGATCAGGTCCCGCACATCCTGCTCATCCTCGATGAGCAGCACGGTGTGAGCGGCTGGCGGCGTGGAAGGCATAGGTCGGTGGCACAGGCCACGGAATCTTGGTATGCCGCAAGGCCGCGGCGAACCACCCGCGATATGTGCCGAAATTGTCACATGCGCCCGCTTCCCTGTGGGCCGCCATCCGTGGCAAAGAAAGTGGTGCCTCATCATCGCACCGGTTGGATCTCTGATGTCCACCTCGGCACGCGCGGCAGTCAGGCGGTCGCGCTGCTCGAGTTCCTCCGCGACCACGAATTCGACACGCTTTACCTCGTCGGCGACCTGATCGACATCTGGTCATTGCGCCGGCGGCGCTACTGGCCCCAGTCGCACAACGACGTCATCCAGAAACTCCTCCGCAAAGCGCGCAAAGGCTGCCGTCTGGTCTATGTGCCGGGCAACCATGACGAATTCGTCGCCGAGTTTCCGGGCGACTTCGGCAACATCGACATCGCGACCCACGCCGTGCACACGACGGCGGACGGGCGGCGCATCCTGGTCATGCATGGCCACGAACTCGACACCGTGATCCGGAACATGGGCTGGCTGGCCCATGTCGGTGACATCGGCTACCAACTCCTACTCGACGCCAATGGCCCGGTCCATTGGGCCCGCCACCGGCTCGGCTTGGCCCCGTGGTCGCTCAGCGCCTATGTCAAATCACGGGTCAAGAACGCGGTCAATTTCATCAGCGATTTCGAGGAAGCCGTCGGCCGCTATGCCGCGGACCACAACGCGGAGGCCGTGCTCTGCGGCCACATCCACTCGCCCTCCATCCGGCGGGTGGGGGTGGTTGACTACTACAATTGCGGCGACTGGGTCGAGCACTGCACCGCGCTGGTCGAGGACAACGAGGGGAGGATCACGATGCACCACCAGCACGAGCTCAACGCCGCGAGGGCATGAGACGCGCGCGGCTCAACCGAACCGCCCGGTGATGTAATCTTCGGTCTGCTTCTCGCGCGGGTTGGTGAAAATTCTCCGCGTCTGGTCGAACTCGACGAGGCTTCCGAGGTAGAAGAATCCGGTGAAGTCCGAGCAGCGGCTGGCCTGCTGCATGTTGTGGGTCACGATGACGATGGTGAATTCCTTCTTCAACTCGTTGATCAATTCCTCGATGCGCATGGTCGCGATCGGATCGAGGGCCGAGCAGGGCTCGTCCATGAGCAGAACCTTCGGACGGTTGGCGATGGCCCGCGCGATGCACAAACGCTGCATCTGCCCGCCGGAGAGGCCCAGCGCACTCTCATGCAGGCGGTCCTTCGCCTCGTCCCAGAGGGCAGCCCCGCGCAGGCTGCGCTCGACCGCCTCATCCAGCTTGGCCCGGTCGCGGACGCCGGCAATGCGCAATCCGTAGACGATGTTCTCGTAGATGGATTTCGGGAAAGGGTTCGATTTTTGGAAGACCATGCCGACGATGCGGCGCAGGCTGATGACTTCGAGGGCGGGGTCGAAAATGCTGCGTCCGGCCATGGTGATGTCCCCGGTGTAACGCGTGCCGACGATGAGCTCGTTCATCCGATTGAAGTTGCGCAGCAGCGTGGTCTTGCCGCACCCGGACGGCCCGATGAAGGCCGTGACCTGACGCTCGGGGATGTCGAGATGGATGTCCTGCAGAGCCTGCTTCTTGCCGTAGAAAAAGTTGAATTTGCGCACGGAGAGAATGTCCGCGCGTCCGGGCAGGTCGGGTGAAACGATGCTGGCGGGTGGTTCGCTGCTGTGCCCGGCGGATTTTTCGGAGGTCATGGAGATTTGCGGCTGAAGACCAACTGGGCCGTCACGTTGGTCAGGGTGACAAGGAAAACCAGCACAAGGGCGCCCGTCCATGCCATTTTAATCTGATAGTCGAACGGCATGGAGGAAAAATTGTAGATGAGAACGGCGAGGGATGCCGTTGGCTCCATGAGTGAATTGACCCAGAACTGACTGAACAGCGCGGTGAAAACCAGCGGGGCCGTTTCCCCGGCGGCGCGGGCCACGGCGAGCATGACGCCGGTCATGATGGCGGGCAGGGCGTCGGGGAGGACGATGCGGAAGATGGTCTGGAACTTGGTGGCGCCAAGGCCGTAGGAGGCTTCGCGGTAAGCGTTCTGCACCCCGAGGAGGGCCTGCTCGGAGGTGAGCAAAATCGTCGGAAGCATGAGCACAGCCAGGGCCACGCCGCCGGCGAAGGCGGAAAATCCACCCGTGGCCATGACAACCACGGCGAAGGCGAAGACGCCGCACACGATGGACGGGATGCCGGTGAGCAACTTGGCGACGAAACGCACCGCGGCGGCAAGGCGTCCGCCCGGATGATATTCGCAGATGTAAATGGCGGCCATGATGGCCGGCGGCGCGGAGAAGGCCAGGCCCATCCCGACCATGGCCAGCGTGCCGACGATGGCATTGCCGAAACCACCGCCAGTCATGCCGCCGGCCGGCGGAAGCTCCGTGAAGATCGACCAACTGAGGAGCGGCGCGCCATTCTTGATCACGAGGTAAAGAATCGAAACAAGCGGCACGAGCGCGAAGAGCGAGAGAGCAATGCAAAGCACGGTCAGCAACCGGTTGCCAAACGATCGCCCGAGCATCTTGGTCGACTCGATTGAGCCTTCTTCGAAAAAATTGCCGGCGTGAGTCAGTGGATTGTCCATGGCCGTCAGCGGATACCCGCGGTCCTCCGTTCGGTGATGCGCAGGGCGGCTTCGCCCGCGATGTTGACCAGCAGGGTGAGGCCGACGAGGACGAGGGCGGCATACATCAGCGCGCTCACCTGCATGCCTTCGGCCTCCCCGAACTGGTTGGCCAGCAGGCTGGCCAGCGTGCCGGAGGGGGCGAAAAGGGAAAAGGAAAGGCGCGGGCTGTTGCCGATGAGCATGGCCACGGCCATCGTCTCGCCCATGGCGCGACCCAGCGCGAGGATGGTCGCCGCGACCACGCCGGGGGCGGCGGTCGGCAGGATCACGCGGAAGATGGCCTCCCACCGCGTGGACCCGAGCGCGTAGGCTCCTTCGCGCAGGGTGCGCGGAACGGCGACGAGCGAGGAACGCGAGATCGCCGTGATGGTCGGCAGGATCATGAGAGCGAGGACGACGGAGGCGGTGAGCAGCGAGTTGCCGTAGGCCGGTCCGGCAAGGAACGGCACCGAGCCGAAGCGGTCACTCGTCCAGGTTCCGACCGACTGGATGATCGGAATGACGACGAAGATACCCCAGAGTCCGTAGACCACGCTGGGAATGGCCGCGAGCAACTCGACGACGAACCGCATGAACTGGCGCACCGGGGCGGGCAAAAAATCCTCGCTGAGAAAAATGGCGATAGCCAGGCCGGGCGGAAAAGCGATGAGCAGCGCGATGAGGGAGGTCAGGACGGTGCCGACGAGAAAGGGCAGCACACCGTAGCGCTCGCGGTTCGGCACCCAACTGGCCCCGCTGAGAAACCCGGCCCCGAACTCACGCATGGCCGGCCAAGCCTGCTCAAGAATCGCCCAGAGGATCCAGAGCAGCACCGCAACCGCGGCCAGCGAGGCCGCCCGGCACAACCACTGGAAAAGATCGAACCGCGCGGCGGACGGACGAACTTGGGTCGGGCTGGCCATGGCCGGGAGCGCTCTATTCGACCGTGCCGAGCGCGGCGTTGGCCTTGGCCACGACCGACTCCGGCAGCGGAATGTATCCGAGCGAGGTCGCCAGGGTTTGTCCCTCGGTCAGGGCGTAGGTGATAAAATCCTTGAGCGCCTTGAGTTTGGCGGCGTCGGGATACTTCTTGTAGAGCAACAGCCAGGTGAACGAGGAAATGGGATAACCATCGGGTGCGACGGTATCGACCGGCCAGGCCCGCAGGTTTTCCGGCAGCTCGACCGAGGCGAGGGCGGCTGCGCCGCTTTCCGGCGTGGGCATGACAAAGTTGCCCGACTTGTTCTCGATGGCGGCCATGGGGATTTTATTCTGCTCGGCGAAACCATATTCGACGTAGCCGATGGTGCCGGGAGTCTGCTTGATCAGCGCCGTCACGCCTTCGTTGCCCTTGCCACCGATGCCGACCGGGAAGGTGACGGATTTGTCGAAGCCGACCTGATCGTCGAATTCCGGGCTGATGGCCGCAAGGTGCTGGGTGAAGACGTAGGTCGTGCCGCTGCCATCCGAACGGTAGGCCACGTTGATCGGCGTGGCGGGCAGCGCAAGGCCGGGGTTGGCCGCGGCGATGGCGGGGTCGTTCCATTTCTTGATCGTCCCGAGAAAAATCCCGGCGAGGGCCGCGCGGGTGAGCTTGAGGCCGGTGACGCCCGGGAGGTTGTAGGCCAGAACGACGCTGCCGGCCGTGGCGGGAATGAGCACAGCTCCCTTCGGAGCTTTGGCCATCTCGGCGTCGGTGAGGGCCGCATCGCTCGCGCCAAAATCAACCACACCTTGGAGGAAATTTTTCACCCCGGCACCGCTGCCGACCGACTGGTAGTTCACTTTGACCGCGGGGACCTGCTTGTTGTATTCAACACCCCAGCGCTGGTAGAGCGGGGCGGGGAAGGTGGCACCGGCGCCGGAGAGCTGCTGGGCCGGAAGCGGAGCGGCGGCCAAGGCGGTGAGGAGAAGGGTCAGAGAAGGAATTTTCATGGCGAAAAGATTCGGTTGAGGTGACAAAACTGGAGACTGCCCAAGGCCGACGCCGAAACAAAGCCCGGAAACTTGGCCTTATGTGACGAAACTGTCACAAAAGCCCACGGCTCGCCTTCCGAGCGGGGGCCGGGTTAGGATGACCGCTTGCCCGCATTGCAACTTCCCCTGCTGCTGCCGCTGACCAGCGCCATGCTCTATGCGGCGGGGGCCATCCTGATCAAACTGGCCATTTCCCGCGGGGCCAACACTTGGGCGGTCACCTTCTTCAGCAACTTGGCCATGGGGCTGATTTTTCTGCCGCTGATTTTTTTCCGGCACGAAACGTGGCATCCCTCGGCGATCGTTTGGGCCGGCGCGGCCGGCGCGCTTTTCTTCGTCGGGCAGATCGGCACCTTCCGCTCGCTCGCGGCCGGCGATGTCTCCATCGCCACCCCGGCGCTGGCCAGCAAGGTGGTGTTTGTCGCCTTGCTCAGCTTGGTGTTGCCGGCCTACCAACCGGACACAAATCTCTGGCTCGCCGTCGGCCTGACCATGGGCGGGGTGATCTTGCTCCATCGCGGGCCGAGACACGCGCGGTCCCATCCGCTGGCCACCCTGTCCTGGGCGCTTTTCGCCGCGTTGTCATTCGCCGCGACCGACATTCTGGTCCAGGTCTGGGCGCCGAAACTCGGCTTCACTCTCTTCATGCCGGTCATGTTCGGCACGGTGGCCCTGCTCTCCTTTCCGCTCATCCTGCCGCATGTCCCGCGCGGACACCGGGCCGGGGCCGCTCGCGGTGCGTGGGCCTGGGGGACGGCCGGGATCGTTCTGCTGGCCGTGCAGGCCACGGGCATGAACGGGAGCATCGGCTGGTTCGGCAACGCCACGGGAGCGAACGTCGTCTACAGTTCGCGCGGCCTCTGGAGCCTGTTGCTCCTCGCGCTTTTCGCCCGCCGGCTGGGCGTGGGCGAAAGCAATCTCGGGCCGGCAACATTTGCTATGCGACTCCTGGGCAGTGTGCTTATCCTCGCCGCAGTGGTGCTGGTCATGTCCTGACCCCTTGCAGGAGGCGCGGGACAGCGGTGGCCGAGGCCCAGACCGGGAGGGCCCGCCACATCCAGCGGCGCAGCTCGCGCCGGGAAACCTTGCGAGGGGTCAAGGCCTCCTCGCCCGCCGATTCCGTCAGCGCCAAGGTGCGGAATCCGAACAGCGCCGGCAGCAAGCTGGCATAACGAAGCCGACCGATGGTCACCGCACCGCAATACTCTCCACCTTCCTCGAGCAAACGCACGGCATTCTTCCGCCACCGTGGCACGTCGGCCGCCGCGACGTAACACCTCCCCAAGGCCGTGTCCATCACACGGTCGCGCAGGATGTTGACCAACTGCAAGCCCTCCCCGTAGGACCGCCCGCGACGGCGCATCACCTCGTGAGACGCGGACGCAAACTGGCCGAGACGCGCCGCACACAGGTCGGTCCAGAACTCGCCGACACTGCCGGCCACGAGGTAGATGTAGCGCTCGAGCTCGTCCGCGCGAAGCGGACCTGGGTCCACCCGGAATCGCTCCAGATCGAAAACCTGCCCTTCCAGAATGTGCTCAAGCACGCGATGAAGTCTCGACTTCGAGCCTTCCTCGCCAGTTTGCATGCGCCGCCAAAGCCCGGGCAACCCGGCCAGCAAGGCGCGCTCAGCCGGATCCTGCAGGCCGGCCACCCAAGCGGAGGCATTGTAATCCGCGAAAAGTGGCTGATCGAGCGAGGCCCGCGCCGCCCGCAGGATTTCCACGCGTCGTTCCGGATCAACCGTCGAGGCATCCGCCAGCGTATCCGTGGCACGGGCCAGCAGATAACCCAACGACGCCTCGGCCCGCATCGACCGCGGCAGCAACCGCAGGGTGAGGTAAAACGAGCGCGCCACGCGCCGGAGAATGTCCTGCTCGGTCATGGCACAACCACCGCGGGCACGACGGGAATGACCTGAATTTTTTCCGGGGAGGCCACACCCAAGCCCACCACCTCGCCGGATTGCAGCCAAGAGGTTTGTTTGGCCAGCGAGGGAAACCCGGCATCGGCCCGGAATCCATCGAGCAAGGCCACGCCAGTCACATCAATGGCCACCGGATCACGCGAAGCAAAAAGGGCTCCGTGGTTGACCGTGTATTGCGCGCCGGGAAACGGTCCGCCGGCATACTGCGGACGCAAGGCGTCCAGGATGGTCAGAACAACTTTCCCGCCGATCCGCGAGTCGGAGTAAGCTTCGGCAAGGTAGGGATCGCCGAAATGCGGCGCCCGGGCGAGACGTCGCCAGTTGTCCAGATTGTCCAGCACCATACCGGAGAACGCGCCGCTGAGCCCGCTGGCAAAATGATCGGAGAGCGCCGGAATGTGGATCACCTTGTCCACGCCACCGGTCAGGACCTTGGCCAGGTGGCTCTTGCTGCTCACCTGCTCAGCCGGGTTGTTCGGATCGAAATCGCGGTCGCCGAAAATGAGCCGGCCCATGACCGAAGCCGTGAGGATTTGCTGGCCGTCGTAGCCACCGGTGCCATCGACCGAGGTCACGCGGTAACGCCGACCCAGCGCAGCGTAGTCGGCGCGCAAAACGTTGGCCCATTCGCGGTCCCAGATGACAATGCGGTCGGGCGAAACCCCGGCCGACTCGAGCCCGAGGGCGACCGCCTGGATCACCGCCGGCCGCGTGCTCGAAACCGGCGCTCCCGTGGCGGAAACCTTGATCCCCACCCGATCGCCGGGCTTGACCAGGCTGCGCCAGGCCGAGGCCACATCGGGCTGGCCGGTCACGCGCATGACGAGGGCATCGACCATGCGTTGGACCAGACGCGGTCGCACCCTGCCGTCCTTGATGGCGGCGGGGTCGACCGCTGCCCAAACCAAACCCGCGCCCTGAGGGGGGCCGGGCGGCGCGACCTCAGCGTCGGCACCACGGACGAGCAGTGGCGAGAAAACAGGGAAGAGCAAGAGAGCGAACTTCACCATGTCACCACCGCCATGGATCCTTGCGAAATCGCGGCGTCCTCCTCATTGGTAGTCCAGCGTTCCTCGTAACCGGGGCCCCACAAATCGGACAACGCAATCTCCCCCGTCTCGCAATTGAGACCCACGAGGGAACGATAGCTGGGAGCAATCGCGCGGTCATGACCCGCTGGCCAAGGGCGCGACCGGGCGGATGTTGAGCGGCTTGACCTTGTCGTAAATTCGCGGAGCCACGGTCGGCCCGCCCTCGTAGCCGCGGGCGAGCATTTCCAGCTTGGCGTCGAGGTTGTCGATGTAGTGCAGGGCGATCGCTTCCGGCGTCTTGGGCTGCACGGGTGAACCGAACTGGAGTTCGCCGTGATGCGCGGCCAGCAGATGCAGCAAATGCAGGCGCACGTCCTCGCTCTCCGGAACCACGTCCTTCCACTCGTCGAGCGGCAGGGTTTTCCAGAGCGAATTGACCAGCTCGATGCCGATGGTGATGTGCCCGAGCAATTCACCGCGTTCGTCGAACGGCATGCTGAAGCTCCCCTCGTCCACCGAGTTTTCCCACATCTTGCCGCAGTCGTGAAAAAGCACGCCCGAAACAAGCAGATCGCGGTGCAGCGAGGGGTTGGCTGCACAGACCGCGACGGCGTAGCGCATCATCTGGGCCACGTGCTCGACCAAACCGCCGCGCCGCGCGTGATGGAAAAAACGGGCGGCCGCCGTCCGCCGGAAACGCGGACCGAATTTTTCGAGGAAGACGGCGCCGAGGGCGTGGAGCCGCGGATCCTTGAGCCCGTCAATCTCGGCCGCAATGAATCCGTAGTCCTCCTCCTGACGCGCCCGCAATTCGGCTGGTCCGGCGAGGAACTCATCTTTGGCTTCGCCGGTCAGCGCGGAAAAACTCCAGCGCCGCGCCTCGAGGCCGAAGGTCGGATGCAGATGAAACTCCCCCTCCAGCCGCAGGCAGGCTCCGGTGGCCAGCGATTGCGCCGCGTCGAACTGCCCGTTGTCCGACCAGACCCGCAGGGCGAAGCGGTCGCGCGCGTCACACAGTTGCACTTCGAGGTAGGGCTTGCCGTCACGCGAAGCTTTCTCGACCAGCCCCTCGACCAACACAGGCACGACCGCCCGCACCCAGTCGTCCTTACCCGCCGTCCGCAGCGCCGCGATTTCGGTCATGTCCTCCATGAAAAGGAAAATGCCCGCCTGAGCCACTCCGCGCAAGCATCGCGGCGGGTTAATCGCCCGCCTGCGCGACCGCTTCCCACGCCTCGCGCTGCTTCGCGCTCAAGCTGGTCGGGAGTTGCACGTCGATCACCGCATAAAAATCCCCCCGCGTCCCGCCCCGCTGCGGCAGGCCTTTGCCGGTCAGGCGGAACTTGCGGCCATTCTGCGTGCCGGCTGGAATCTTCAGCTTGGCCCGGCCGTCGAGCGTGGGAATGGTCGCCTCGCATCCCAGAACCGCCTGGGTCACGGGCAACTCGACCTCGTGGATGACGTCCGCCCCATCGACGCTGAATTCCGGATGCCGCTCGAAACGCACGCGGAGGTAAAGATCGCCGGCCTCGCCGCCGCCTCGCCCTTCGCCACCGATGCCGGCCAGCCGGATGCGCTGGCCCTCGCGCACGCCCTTGGGGATTTTCACCGTGTAGGTCTCGACCTTGCCGACGCGTCCGCGGGTGAAGGAAATCTGCCGCGTCGATCCATGCAGGGCCTCCTCGAGCGTGACCATGATATCGGCCTCCGCATCCTGCCCGCGCAGCGGCATGTCTTCGCCGTGGAAGGCACTGCCCCGGCGCCCGCCGCGCGCGGCGCGACCGAAGAAGGCCTCGAAGAAGTCGCTGAAGCCTGTGCCCCCGAATTGAAAATCCTCCTCGTAACCCCCGCCACCCATTCCACCGAAGCCGCCACCCGCGCCCGGATGTCCGCCGGGAGGCCGCCGGAACCCTCCGCCGCCCTGCTGCCAGTCCGGACCGAGTTCGTCGTATTTCTTGCGCTTGTCCGCATCGCTCAGAACCTCGTAGGCCTCGTTGATCTCCTTGAATTTTTCCTCCGCCGTCTTTTTGTCCTGCGCCAGGTCCGGATGATGCTGCCGGGCGAGCTTGCGGAAGGCCTTTTTGATTTCATCGGCCGTGGCCGTTTTGGTCACACCGAGGGTTTTGTAGTAGTCGCGAAATTCCACGGGAAAAGGGTTGATTCACTTTATAGATTCCGGCCCCCGCCGGAGACGAACAGATTCCGCGGCTTTGCTTCGGCCCGCGAGCTGGCTAGTCTGACCCTCCCATGCTCGACATCCGCCAACTCCGCGAAATCCCCGAGACCGTCAAGACCCTGCTCGCCCTACGTGGGCCGGGGCTGGATGAGTTGGTCGATCAAGTCCTTGCCGCCGACAGCGGGCGCCGGGCCAATGAAACCCGCTGGCAGCACCTGCAAGCCGAACGCAAGCGGCTGAGCAAGGAAATCGGCGCCCGCCGCGCCAAGAAGGAAGACAGCTCGACGCTCGAAGACGAATCGAAGGCCATGGCGGTGGAAATGGAATCCCTTCAGGCTGCCTCGGGCGAGGCGGAGACCCGTCAGCGCGACCTGCTGCTCTCGATTCCGAATCTGCCGCATGACCGTATTCCGCCCGGCGCCGATGCTGCGGCCAACCCGGTCCTGCGCACTTGGGGCACGCCTCCGACATTGGAAAATCCGCAGGACCATGTGGCCCTCGGCACCCGGCTCGGACTCTTCGATCCCGAACGCGCGGCCAAGCTCAGCGGCAGCGGGTTCATCTGCTACACCGGCCCGGGCGCGCGGCTTGAGCGCGCCTTGCTGAACTTCCTCCTCGATCTCCACACCCGCGACCACGGCTACACCGAGATGAGCCCGCCGTATCTGGTCAATCGCGCGACCATGACCGGCACCGGCCAGCTTCCGAAGTTCGAGGCGGATTTGTTCGGCGTGAGCCACGGCGACCTATTCCTCATCCCCACGGCCGAGGTTCCGGTGACGAATTTCCATCGCGACGAAATCCTCGCGGCCGACGCCCTGCCGCTGCGCTACGTCGCCTACACGCCGTGTTTCCGCCGCGAGGCCGGCTCGACCGGACGCGAGACCCGCGGACTCATCCGCATGCACCAGTTCGACAAAGTCGAGTTGGTCAAAATCACCACGCCGGAAAACTCGGCCGCAGAATTGGAATCGCTCACCTCCGACGCCGAGCGCGTGTTGCAACTTCTCGGTCTGCCTTACCGCGTGATCGAATTATGCGGCGGCGACCTGGGCTTCAGCGCCTGCCGCACCTACGACATCGAGGTCTGGGCCCCGGGGCACGGCGGATGGCTCGAGGTTTCGAGTTGTTCGAGCTTCGGTGATTACCAGGCCCGCCGCATGGCCCTGCGTTACAAGGGCGCGGATGGCAAAAATCACCTGTGCCACACCCTCAACGGCTCCGGCACCGCGCTGGCCCGACTCTACGTCGCGCTGCTGGAAAACGGCCAGCAACCGGACAGCTCGGTCCACCTGCCCGAAGTGCTGCAACCCTATTTCGGGGCCGCGCGGCTGACCCCGGCCTGATCCCGATGAAGAGGGCGGGCGACCTCCTGCCGCGTTTCCTCGCGGGTGTCGCGGACCTGTCCCGCAGCGCCCCGTCCATCGTCGCCGTCTCGGGTGGCTGCGACTCCGTCGTCCTCCTCGACCTCCTCCGCCGCGCGCGGTTCCGCCGGATCATCGTGGCCCACTTTCATCATGGCCTGCGCGGGACCGCCGCCGACAAGGATGCCCGCTTCGTCGAGGACCTCGCCGAGCGGCACGGCTGGCCCGTGATCGTGGGCCGCGGACACACCCGAGCAAGGGCGAGCAAACACCGGGAATCCATCGAGGAGGCGGCCCGCAACCTCCGCCGCACCTTCCTCGCCTCCACGGCCAGGAAACACGGGGCCGTCACCATCTTTCTCGCCCATCACGCAGGCGATGTGGCCGAGACCGTGCTCTTCCATCTCGCGCGCGGGGGCGGACGCCGCGGCCTGACCAGCCTGCGCGCCCGCGCAGAGTTGGAAAACTCGCAGGCGATCTTGGCCCGTCCGCTGCTGGGTTTCACCCGCGGCGAAATCGAAACCTACGCTCGGGCACGCCGGATGACTTTTTGCACAGACGAGACCAATGCATCCCGCGATCACACCCGCAACCGTCTGCGTCATGACGTGCTGCCGGCGCTGGCCGCGGCCGTCGGCTTCGCCCCCGAACTTCCGATGGCCCGCGCCGCCGCCATCCTGGCCGAGGAGGACGAGTGGATTGAATCACTGGTCGCCGCCGAAGCCCAAGCGGTGTCGCTCCCGGCCGTCCTTCTCCGCGACCGTCCCGTGGCCTTCCAGCGCCGCCTCCTCCGCGCCTGGCTGCGTCAGCGTATCGGGCTAGAGATCGACTTCGCCACCACCGAGGCCGCGCGCGCCCTCGCCCTGGCCACCACCGCCCCGGCCAAAATCAACCTTCCCGGCCACCACCACCTGCGCCGCCGCGCCGGCACCATCTTTGTGGAAAACGCCTCCCACCATACCGCCGGGCAACGCGAACGGCGAGAAGTCTCCCGGGGCGAGGATTGAGGGCCTGCCTTACTTACTTTTCGCGGAAAATGATGCGCGCCTTGCTCAGGTCGTAGGGGGAAATTTCCAGCTGCACTTTGTCGCCGGGGACGATGCGGACAAAATGTTTCCGCATCTTGCCGCCGATGTGCGCAAGGACGACCACGTCGTTGGGCAACTTGACGCGGAACATCGTGCCGGGGAGCACCTCGACGACGACACCTTCCGATGGAATGGATTCCTCTTTGGCCATGCGAATGGCCAGTCAATCCGGCTTACGCCTCGAAATCAACCCACTTGACCAAGGAGCCCAACCCCGCGACCCCGCCGTTGTGCCAAGTCCACGGCGGATCCTGCATGCAGCCGAGCGGACAAAACCGCGAGGGCCTGAGAGCGAGGAAACGATCCGCGATCTCTTCCGTGCAAGGCCAGAGGCCGATCGCCCCGACGTGCCCGGCGGAGGGACCAACGGCGGCGGCGAGGTTGGTCGGCAACGGTTTGACGAAAACCACGCGGTTGAGACAGGACGTGGCAAACCACGGATCCTCCTCGTAAATGACGGTCCAATCGAGGTCGCCACCGCCCTCCCAAAGCACCACGCGCAGGTCACCGGCCGCGCGGAACCGGTAGGCGGCGCGAAGGTCGGCGATCTCGGCCCGCTCGGCCATGGTGAGCGGACCGCGCGGATGATCGCGGTTGAAGGCGTCCATCGCGGCGGCCAACTTTTCCGCGTAATCCCTGGCCAACCCGGCACGAGTTTCCCGCACGTAAAACAAGTGCGGGGACAGGCACCCTTGCTGGTCGAAGCGCGAGACATCACGCGCCGCACCGACGCAGGAAAGAAAATCAGGATCATCCCAAACCACGCCGAAGCTGACCTTGTGCCCGTGTCCGATGAACGTCGTCCCAGCCGGGGCGCGAGCGCGGAGCGCGGCGATGGTTTCGTCGGATCCGTAGGCCACCACGGCCTCTGCGGCGGTCCACCAGGTGTCCGGCAATTCTTCCTCCACCTCGACGAGGACCCGCAAGTCGTCCGGCAGGGCACGGAGAAATTGGTCCACCGCAACCAGACCGCCGCGGGGCAGTTTGACCAAGTTGCGGCTGCCCAGCAGCAAACCTCCGACCAAACTCTGCAGCGCGGCATGCGGGGTGTTGCCGCTAACCACGTGCAAAATGACGTCCGGCGCGAGGGCGCGGGTGCGGCCGGCACCATGATCCACCCACGCGTCGAGCGCGGCGGCGTCTCCCAACTCGGCCCGCAACCACGCCAGCAAATCCCGGGCACTGGTCGGCCCGAGCACATCGGAGAACCCCGCCG
>JBGSSV010000201.1:0-3611 GCA_041736875.1 Chthoniobacterales bacterium
TTGGCGGCAGAAGACCGCCCGCCGCGACGAGGCAGCGCGGGTTTTGCGCGTGGCCGAGCAATCCAACGCCACCGACCTTGCCCTCTGCCGGACACGCCTGGAGCAGGCTGCAGCCGAGGCAGAGGAGGCCTTCGGCCGCCTCGAGTTGTCCATGGCGGAGCGTGAGAAACTCGGTGATCTTCTGCCCCTGCTGGCCAGCCTGCCGGGTGACGGGGCCGTGGCGGTCGGGACGGAGGGGGACTTTTCCCTGCCACCGGCCACCGGCGCCGCGAGGATTCTTCTCGTGCGGACTCCCACGGTGACCTGGCTGAAGTTGCTGCCACCCGAAGAAAGCGGCCTCCTCGGGTTCCCTGCCGAGGAGCAACTGACCTCTGCGGCCTTGCGGGCGTTGCTCTCGGATGATCGGGCTCCGTGAAAAAAAACGCCGGGAAGCTTTGGGGCTTCCCGGCGTTGGCCGAATCGCAGTCGTTCAGTCGCTCACGGCAATGCGTCGCGGCTTCTTGTCCTGAGCCTTGGGCAGTCGCAGGACGAGCACGCCCTGATCCATGCGGGCGGTCACGTGCTCGGCGTCAACCGAAGGGTCCAGATCGAAGACCCGTCGGTAATCCGTGCGGGCCACTTCGCCGTAGAGGCAGGTTCCCTCCGGGCGCGGTGTTTTCGCGCCGGTGAAAGCCAGCTCGCCGTTTTCCACCGTGACCTGGACTCCGTCCTTGGCCACGCCGGGCATCTCGGCCTCGACCGTGTATCCATCGGCATCCTCATAGATCGCCACCGCAGGGGTGGCGTAGCGAATGCGTGTGGCGGCGGCGGGTGCCGCGCTGGTAGTTGTGTTTTCCGTTTGAGTATTCATTGGTTCCTCCTTGGTTTACTTCACGCTGACTTCGATATTTTTCGGCTTCGCCTCCTCGGCTTTCGGCAGGGTGACCGTCAGCACACCGTCCTTGTAGGAAGCGGTGATCTGGTCGGCTTTCACCTCGGCCGGCAGTGAGACCGAGCGGGCGAAGCGTCCGAAGAGCCGCTCCCGGCGGAAGTAATTTCGCTCGGTGACGTCCGTGTCCTCCTTGCGCTCGCCGGCCACGCTGAGCGCGCCGTCGTGGTAGGAGATCTCGAAGTCGTCCTTCTTCAGCCCGGCCGCCTCCAAGGTCACGGTGAATGCGTCCTTGTGGTCGTGGACGTCCAAGGCTGGAGACCATGTGTTCATTCCCGCCCTTTCCTGAGGGAAAAAGGGGAAGTGCAGGTTCATGAAATCGCGCAACAAATCAGCCGGCGCAGCGGCCGGGGTGACATGTGCGGGATCGGGTTTGAATCGAATGAGTGTCATAGATGTGATTTCCTTTCAAACCTCAGTTTAGCTGGCGGCGTGCCAGATCTCTACGACTTGTGTAAGCTACTCAATAGGAGATATATGGCCTATTGGACTTATAAGTCTTATGAGTCCTGGTGTGCGTCACAATGGCACAACACTTCCCCGCCTCACAATTTCCCAATGCGCCAAAACGGCGCATAACTCCCCCCTTATCGGCTGAGTTCCAGCATCCGCCGAATGGGCTTCTCCGCGCGGGCACGGAGATCCTCCGGGAGGAGGATCTGCGGCGCGAGGTTGGCCAGGCAGTCGCGAAGCTTCTCCAAGGTGTTCATCTTCATGTAGCGGCAATCCGCGCAGGCGCAGTGGTCCGTCGGGCCCGGGATGAAGGTTTTGCCGGGGAGTTCGCGCCGCAGGCGATGCAGCATGCCCGACTCGGTCACGATGATGAAGGCGTCAGCCGGGGACTCCTGGCAGTAGGTGACCATTTTCTCGGTGGAGCAAACGATGTCGGCGAGTAGCCGCACGGCGCGCGGACATTCGGGGTGGGCCACCACTGGGGCATGGGGATACTCGGCGCGGATGCGCTCGATGCTTTGGCGCGTGAACTCCACGTGGACGTAGCAGTTGCCCTCCCAGAGGGTCATCTCGCGTCCGGTTTGTTCGGTCACCCAGGCCCCGAGGTTCTGGTCGGGCACGAAGAGGATGTTGCGATCGGCCGGAACGCTCTCGACGATGCGGATGGCGTTGCCGCTCGTGCAGATCACATCGGAGAGGGCCTTCACGCCGGCCGAGCAGTTGATGTAGGCGACGACGTAGAAATTTTTCTCCGCGTGGGCCTGCAAATAGGCGGCGAGTTTTTCCGGCGGACACGAGTCGCTGAGCGAACAGCCGGCGTCGAGATCGGGAATGACCACGATCTTTCCAGGGTTCACGATCTTGGCCGTCTCGCCCATGAAATGAACGCCGCAGAAGGCAATGACATCGGCTTCCGCTTCCGCCGCGCGGTAGCTCAAGCCGAGCGAATCACCCACGTGGTCGGCCAGTTCTTGGATTTCCGCAACTTGGTAGTTGTGCGCGAGGATGACCGCATTGCGCTCGCGCTTGAGCCGCCGGATTTCGTCCGCCAAAAACATGAGGCCAAAAGTTTCCGGTATCTGGGGATGCCTCAGGTGAGGGACAGACCAGCCAGATCGGCCGGCGTGCCGATCGAATAAACTGTGGTGTCCTTGCGGATGCGGGCGACCATCCCGGCCAGGGTCTTGCCGGGGCCGAGTTCGAGGAAAGTGTCGCCATGGAACTCGTCCAGCAGGCAGGTCACGCAGTCGGCCCAACGGACGCTGTCCGTCACTTGGTCGGCCAGCGTGCGGCGGATGTCGTCCGCATCGCGCACCGGCTTGGCATCGACATTGCAGACGACCGGAAACCGCGGTTCGTGCAGCGCCGTGGCCAGCAGCACCTCGCCGAGTTGCTCGTAGGCGGACTGCATGAGGCGCGAGTGGAAGGCGCCGGCGACCTTGAGTTCGACCGCCTTGCGGATGCCGAAATCTTTGGCCAGGCCGACCGCCACGGCCACTTTGCCGGCCTCGCCGGAAATGACGATTTGGCCGGGAGAGTTGATGTTGGCCACATCCACATCGGTTTGGGCGGCCAGGTCGCGCACAACGCTTTCTTCCGCGCCGATCATGGCGGCCATTCCACCGAGCGTGGCCTCGCAGGCGTCCTGCATGAACCGTCCGCGCTGGGCCACTAGGCGCAGTCCGGTGGCGAAATCAAAGGTTCCGGCGGCCGCGTGGGCCGTAAACTCGCCGAGCGAAAGCCCCGCAGCGGCGGTGACAGGGAAGTCGCCGAACTTTTCGCGCACCACGGCCAACGCGGCCAAGCCGTGGACGAAAAGCGCAGGCTGACAGACCGAGGTCTTGGTCAGTTCCTCCTCCGGGCCCTCCCAGCAAACCCTGCTCAGCGGCCACCCGAGAATTTCGTCCGCCTGACGGAAAAGATCGGCCGCGACAGGAAACTCTGCGGCAAGCTCCCGCCCCATGCCGACCGCTTGGGCGCCTTGGCCCGGAAAGATAAGCGAGATCTTGCGGCTCATGAGGAAGTGGATGGGCCGCAGCCGCAGGGAAAACTTTTTTCCGGAGCGTTTGGCCTGGCGCAGGGCGCGGTCAATGCGTCCCGGACTAGGTCAGTTGCCGTAGGGGTTTGGGGGAGTGGGCACAGGCGTTCCGCCGCCCCCACTGCCGCCACCTCCGCCGCCGCCGGCTCCGCCTGGTAGCAAGACTCCGCCGCCACCACCGCCTCCGCCACC
>JBGSSV010000203.1:0-13292 GCA_041736875.1 Chthoniobacterales bacterium
GGGCTCCGAACCCCGCGCCGTCGAAAACCACCCCGTCCATTTCCCCGGCCAGCAGCGCGGCGAGCGGCTCGGCGGGCGCGGAGGCTGCAGCGGACGGAGTCACGCGCCCACTTGAGCCCGAAAGCAGTTCCATTTCAAGGGGCGGCGCGTTAGCGTTTTCTTTCGTGAATTTGAGGATTTCCATTTCGGTGCTGCTCGCCGTCATCGCGCTCCCCTTGTGGCCGGTGCGCGCGCAGGAGCCGGCGACCAATGCCGCACCCGCGCCCAGTGCGGAACTGATCACTCCGGCCGAGACCGCCGTTTTGCAGGAGCCCGCGCTCGAGCCCGGTGAGGAGCCCCTGCCGCAAATGGATACCCCGTTCCCCGGCGAGGAGAATCTTTTCGGCTCCGATCTTCTCAGCCCCGGCACCGGCGACTACGCGCCGCGCGAAACACAGATTCCGCCGCGTCCGCCCGTCCTCGAGGACCCGTTGGAAAAAGAGCGCAGGATGCGCATCCGCCTCCGCCAGCTCAAGGCCGGCATCGACCGCGATCCGCGCATCGTCGAGTTGCTCGAGTTGGCCGATGAGGCCGCCACGCCCGAAGACCGCCGGGCGGCCCGCCGCGCCTATTACACGCTGTTCTTCGCCAAAGTGCGCCGGGCCGATCCGGCGCTGAAGGCCTTTGCCGACAAACTTGAGCGCCAATCGTTGGCCAACCTTTTCCAAAGACGCGTCGAGCCCACCTGGCCGCTCGTGACCCCGCCCGAGCCCCAGCCCTCGGCCAAACTGGCCGCGCAACTCAGCGATCCGCTTTACGGAGCCAGCAACGCGCCGACCCGGCAGACCGCGCGCACCTCAAACGAGTAGGCGCGGCAATTCGCCCAGCGAGCGGATGGTGTAATCCGGCTCGACCAACCCGACCGGCTCGTCCTCGCCCTCGAGGGCCAGCCAGCAAGTGTGCAACCCGGCGCGCTTGCCGCCGACGATGTCGCGCGAGAGTGAGTTGCCGACCATCAGCGCCTCCGCCGCATCCACGCCCAGCATGCCAAGCAGATGATGAAAAATCGCCGGCTCCGGCTTGCCCGTCCCTATTTCCCCCGAAACCACCGCCGCATCGAAAAACATCCCCAGGCCCGAGGCCTCGATTTTCTCCCGCTGCAAATCCGGCGCCCCATTGGTCAGCAACCCGATGCGCAATCCCGCCCGTTGAAGTTGGTGCAGCAACTCCTCCGCCCCCGGCAGACGGTCCTGCAGCTCGCGGCGTCGCCGTTGAAAATGCGCGCCCAGCTCCGCCGCCAATTCATCGTCCGTGTGCCCCTCCGCAGCCAGCGCCCGCTGCCAGATTTGCCGCCGAAACGACGGGACCCATTCGCGCAAGTGGCGCAAATAGTCCTCCTCGCCGTGGAAATACCCCCACATGCCCTCGAGGGCCACGATGCCGAGCGCATCGCACCGCTCGACTGGCGCATGCGCGTGCCATAGCTCGTCCGCCGCCCGCCGGGCCTCGGACGCCAGCCGCCCGGTATCCACCCCCGTCCGCTGCGCACCGAGGGCCGCGGTTTCCATCAGCGCCTGCCGCGAGATCCGCTCGTCCCACACCAAGGTGTCATCGAGATCAAAAATCACCGCGCGGAACTTCATGCCTCCAGCTAACTCCCCGCGCGCAGTCGCCGCAAGGTGTTCCTTCCCGCCGGGAAGGTCAGACCCGCTCGAACAACCGCAACAACTCCCGACCGTGGCGGTGCTCATAAGTCGCGAAGCCCTCGTGCTCCGCGAGCCGCCGGAAATCCTTCCCGAAAAGCCGGTCCAGCTCGGCCTTCGTGCAACCGAAAGGCGGACCATCTCCGTCGTTGCCCGGATCGGCATAAAACACCGCGAGCAGCCGCCCGCCGGGTTTCAGCGCCGATGCCACGGCCGCCACATAGTCCGTGCGCCGCGCCGGATCAATCGCGCAAAAACACGTGTGCTCGAAGACGCCGTCGAAGGCACCGCACAGCTCCGCCGGCAGATCGAATAAATCCCCGAGCACGTAAGTCTCTCCGCCAACCACCGCATGAGCCCGCGCTTGCTCGATCGCGAGCGGTGCCACATCGAGCCCCACAACCTCAAGGCCCCGCCGCGCGAGTTCCCGCACATCATGCCCTGTTCCGCATCCCGGCACGAGCACCCGCCCGCTCAGCGCGCCGTGCGTGATGATGTCACCCAGGACCGGATGCCCCGACCCCTTGTCCCAGGGCGTGTCGCCCTCCACATAGCGCTGATTCCAATCCGTCATGGTGACAAAAACGCCGCCGGCATTCCGTTCCATTTCATCAGCGCCTTCTCCACCGCCGGACCGTTCGCGTCCAGCCAAGAACTCATCCGGTCGCCCACCTTCTCCCCGTATTCCCGGCGCGAATAGACCACCGAGAAGCCGACCCCGTCCACCAGTTGAAAGCGCGCGAAGGCCGCTTCGATGAAATCCGGCCGCCCGAAGACCACGGCGATGAAATGCTCCGCCGGCTTCTCGGCGGTGCGCGGCACCGAAGCCGTCCGCATCACCTTCGCCCGGCGCTTCTCGTAATTCTCCAGAACCGCATTGGCCCGCGCCGCCAGGGCGTCGCCGTCCTTGACCTCCGGGTAGCGATTGATCGTCACCATGTCGGTCCAACGCTCGAGGTCCTCCTGCCCACGAGGTGTGAATTCATGCTGCCCGCCCTGCGACCAGCGGCTGAAGTATTCCACGGAGTTGAAAGTGAACGCCGGCGCGCCATCCGCGGCGACCGCTGGTCCGGTGAAGGCCAGCAGTCCCGCCGCCACGGCCACCGCGCCGAGGAAAAATTGCCAACGCGCCGAAGGGATAAGAGAGCGGGTGGGAGTGGTCATCGTCTTGCCGGGCGTTATGTTTTCCTGCCATCGGAATGTCGAGGCCTTTGCGCCCGAGGTCTCTCACGAGGTCGCTGAGTTCGGCGGTCCGCGAACCGCGCCAAGCCATTTTCCATCCGATCACCACCGATTTCAGCATGTCAGCGTTTGCCCCTCTCCCCGCTCCCTGCTCCCAGCTCGCCTACTCCTCCCCGTGCGCTCGGCACCACTTCGCGCGTGCTTCGACGCACGTGGGGACAAAGGAACCCGGCAACGCTCTTGGCCGGTTGGACCACACACCCGCCGAGCACGTAGTCCCGGCCGTGGGGAAACTTGGCCCCGGCGACTTTCATCTCCTCGAATTCCCCGGGCGACGGCAACCCATAGACCAACCGCAATTCGACCCGCTTCATTTGCACCTTATGGACCGGGCAAACATCGTCCTCCGGAGCAGCCGCAAGGCGCCCAGCCATGGCCAAGACTAGCAGCGCCGGCAGGAGCACAAAAGCAGAGGACCAAGTCTTCATCTTTCTTCGAGCCAACCTACCGCGCCGGGGCGTCCAAGCAACCCTCCACCCTTGAGCTTCTGCTGCAGCGGCGTATCGTCGCCCCCTATGCCCACACTTTTCGACCCGGTTCAAATCGGCGCCTGGCTCCTGCCCAACCGCCTCGTCATGGCCCCGCTCACCCGGTGCCGCGCCTCCGCCGGACGTGTGCCGAATGCGCTCATGCGCGACTACTATGTGCAGCGCGCCTCGGCCGGGCTCATCATCAGCGAAGCCACGTCGGTCACACCCATGGGCGTCGGCTATCCGGACACTCCCGGCATCTGGTCCGGCGAACAGGTCGAAGGATGGAAGCAAATCACCAAGGGCGTCCATGAGGCCGGCGGACGGATTCTCCTCCAGCTTTGGCACGTCGGACGCA
Organism: Chthoniobacterales bacterium; assembly: GCA_041736875.1. Taxonomy (GTDB): domain Bacteria; phylum Verrucomicrobiota; class Verrucomicrobiia; order Chthoniobacterales; family JACTMZ01; genus JACTMZ01. The sequence goes on from JBGSSV010000203.1 coordinate 3,753, forward strand.
TCTCGGATCCCTCGTATCTCGACGCACAACAGCCCGTCGCCCCCAGCCCCGTCGCCGCCCCGGGCCACGTCAGCCTCCTGCGCCCCATGCGTCCTTTCGTCACCCCCCGCGCGCTCGAAAGCGACGAAATCCCCGGGATCATCGCGGCCTACCGCACCGGCGCGGAGAATGCCAAAGCCGCGGGTTTCGACGGCGTGGAGATCCACGGCGCCAACGGCTACCTCTTGGACCAGTTCCTGCAGGACAGCACCAACCAGCGCACGGATGATTACGGCGGATCCGTGGAAAACCGCGCCCGGCTCATGCTCGAAGTGGCCGACGCCTGCGTCTCGGTCTGGGGCCCCGACTGCGTCGGCATGCACCTCGCCCCGCGTTGCGATGTCCATGGCATGGGCGACTCGAACCCGGCCGCGATTTTCGGTCATGTCGCCCGCGAATTGGGTCGGCGCAAGATCGCGTTGCTCTGCACCCGCGAATCCCTCGGGGACGGCCGGCTCGGACCCGAGATGAAGAAGCTTTTCGGCGGACCGCTGATCGCCAACGAAGGCCTCACCCTCGAGACCGCCAGCCTCGAGATCGCCGAAGGCCGGGCCGATGCCGTGGCCTTCGGGCAACTCTTCATTGCCAACCCCGACCTGCCGAAACGCTTCGCCACCGGCGCCCCGCTCAACGCCCCCAACCAAGCCACCTTCTACGCCTCCGGCCCCGAGGGCTACACCGACTACCCGACCATCTGAAGTCTCCCCGGGAACTTCCGGCCGGCAGCCGCCCGCGCCCGCTAACCCGCCAACCGGCGTGGCGATAAAGCCCGTCTCGCAGCAGCGGCAGACGGTATCCACCCCGCCACCAATCGCCGCCCCAGACAGCGCCCGACAAGACCATCACGACCTTCAACCCAGCGCGCGGCAACCACTTCCTGATGTTTTGACTTTCTGCAGAAAGTCCCAATGGCTTCGGAAGGGGCTCGGCTGGGATGGGGATGGGGCGGAGGGCGAATTCTGAGGTATGCAGGTCAGCACATTTGCGCTCTGGGTCCTCGACTTCAGGGTAGCATCAACCCGCGACGAGTTCGGCCGCCAACCCGCACCCGGTTGTCTAGTTGTAAAACTGCACACTGAGCCCGAACCCAACATGGGCCAGGATGGCGGCGGACATGATTTTGTCGGATTTGGAGAGGTTGTGCTTGGCGCAGAGGAGGCGGACATTCTCGGCGACGATGCTGCTGCCTCCGCGGGAAAAGGGGATGTCGTGGTCGTAGTGGAGGTTGTGCCCGGAACCGCAGAGAACGCAGCAACCGCCATCGCGTTTCCAAACCTCGCGCTTGATCTCGCTGGGAATGAGGCGGCGAATGGGCACGACCACGCGGCCGCTGAAGACGGTGTTTTTCACGGGGTGTAGCTCGTAGCGGAAGACCTTCCGCTTCCCATCGGAGACGTATTGCGCGTCCACCAACTCGAACACACCTTTGTAGCACCATGTGCCCGGCTGGATTTTCTCGTAGATGCGGATGAGGTGCGCCTCTTTGAGAAGGCCGCTCTTGAAGTCGATGCCGGCGCGGAAAAATTTTCCGTTCTCGGTCCACTTGCCCGACGGCGTGGTCAGCGGTTGGTCCACCGCTTTGGAATCAACCCCCGCCTGCTTCGGCGCGTCGTGTCCCTCGTAAATGATGCTTCCGGTCTTGAGGTCGATCTGATCGCGGTAAGGCGCGCCCGGACGCACGGACATGAGGAACACCGAGTAGGTCTTCCCGATCCCGTAGTTCATCCCCTTCTGCAAATTCGCCCGCTCCTCAGCGACCAGCTCGGCGTAGGAGATGATGTCGTCGGGCTTCATAGGACAGCCTGATGGGTTTACGGAACCAACTCGCGGAAGGCGAGCGCGAAGGGTGGCATGGGCGGCCTCCGGCGGCAGGTTGGCAGGAGGCTGGAGGCGGGACTTCTGCGTCCTGACTTCCAACGCGGTCGGCCGCTGGGGCGGGTTGTCGCTTGCGCCGCGGGGCGGGCGCGGTCTTGCGTCTCGTGAGGGGCTTTTCCTCGCGGGTGGCCGAGGCGCACTCCTGGAGGTCGAGCGGGGCGAAGCGGCGAAAGCACCAGCAGACCTCATCCTCGACTCCCGGCAGGCGACCGGAGATCTCCCGGAGGGCCAGCGCCGGCCCGAGGTGCCCGGTCACGCTGTCTCGTCCGACGGGACGGACCCACGCCACGGTGTAGACTTCGCCCTCGACGGGCATCTCGTCCACCCAATCCCACGCGCTGGGATGGAACTTGCCGTCGATGCAGATGACGCGTTGTCCGGGAAAGAAGCAGCTCATGGGTGGTCGAGGCAGCGGTTGCGGGTTGGTTCAGTCTCCGTGCGGCGCGCCGGCTGATGGTCCGAACATACCTCCCTGGTCCAGCCTGCGGGAGCGCTTTGTCTGTCATAATCCGCCTGCGGCGGCAGTTGTAAGTCGTCGGTTTGAAGTTTTAAGCGGCAGAGAAGGGAGCGTGGAAACCGGAAAGCTGCGGGCTGAGGGCCCGGGAAGTTCTCCGTTCTTCGTTGCGCCGCGGTGGACGGGGAGCTTGGGGCGCGAGAGCAACGCGGAGGGCGGAGGCCGGCGATCACGACGCGGAAAAATTGCGGTCTTGGCGCGCGCGTAGAGAGTGATCACTTTTGGCGAATCGCCATGGATTTTGTTCTCTCGAAGCATGCAGAAGCATCAGCCGCGGAACGCGAAATCCCGCTGGAGTGGATCCGCCAGGCCCTGGAAGACCCGGACCGGCGAGAGGCAGACAGGAGAGAGGATGGGGTCGAGCTTTTCTACGCGAGAATCGCTGCCTACGGGAACCGAGTGCTCAAGGTTGTAGTCAACGTGCAGGTTGATCCCTGGAGGGTCATGAGCGTATATTTTGACCGCTCCATGAAGGAGCGCCTATGAGACTGAATGTAGACAGAGAAGCTGATGCGCTTTACCTGCGGCTCGATGATTCGAAAATCGTCGAGTCCGAGGAGGTGTCTCCGGGAGTTGTCCTCGATTTCAATGAGGCCAACGAGGTCGTCGGCATTGAGATGCTCCATCTCTCGAAGCGGTCGAAGGCGCCGGCCATGGACTTCGTGCAACTCGAAGGCGTGCCCGCAGCCTGAAAGGCAGGAAGATCCCCGTAGAGCCGCCAGAAGCGAGAGGTGGCCCGGGAGGTCACGTCACGACGCTGCAGGCCACTCCCGAGACTTCCCGGATGCCCTTTCGCCCTCGGCTTCCTCGAACAGGAAGTCCAACTTGCCAGCGGCTGCGCCGGCCTCCATTTGCTCATCCCAAGCGCGGTTCTTCACGTCGTCGAACCAACTCACCAGCTCCCAGAACTCCTTCTTGGGCAGTTTGGCGATGGCCGACTCGATTTCCACAACCGTGCTCATGAAGGGCAGGTTAGCCGCGCATTGGCACGGGCGCAAACTCGGAACAACGGCGGCAGTTTTTAAGTCGTCAGCTTTAAGTTTTAAGCGGCACAGAAGGGAGCGCGGAAACCGGAGAGCTGAGAGCTGAGGGCCCGGGACGCTCTGCGTTCTACACTCTACGTTCTTCGTTGCGACGCGGCGGAGCTCATTCGCCGAGGAGCTTGGGGGCGCGGGTGCTGAAGGGGTTGTGCGGACTCATGGGGGAGAACGGGCTGCCGTAGGGGGAGTAGGGGTTGTTTATCGAGGTGGGCGATTGCGGGCTGCCGTAACGGCCGGTGGGATTGGCGACGGACTCGGGATCGGTCGGGTTGGAACTCAGGCGGCCGAGGTAGGTGCCGTCCTCGGCCACGAGGCGCGGGGCGTCGGTCGCCTGGGGATTGCGCGCGCTGGTGGGCGACACGGGGCTGCCGTAGGGGCCGGTCGGGTTGTTGATGCTGCGGGGCGAGGACGGACTGCCAGCCGGGCTGAAGGGATTGGCCGTGGAATCGGAGGCGAACGGATTGGCGCTCAAACGACCGAGAATCTCCGCCTCTTCGTCGTCGTCCGTCACGGCAACGGCGCGTCGCACGGTCACCACGGCCACGGCGGGGGCGGCAAAAGCGCGGTCGTCATCGGGTTCGGCGAGGTCAGGCTCCGGCCACGCAGCGACTGGTCGCAATGGTGCGAGCGTTGCGGGGCGGATGACCACTGGCGCGATGGCAGGCACTGCAACTGACGGGACGCGCGGCACGAAGGCGGCGAAGGGATCCGGGCGGATTTCCGCGGGCTCCGCTTCGTCCGGATCAAACTGGGCGAAGCCACGCGGTGCCAACGCGATGGTGGCGAGCAGGCCTGCCGCGAGGATCTTGTTCATCACACCTCAAATGTGCCTCATGCCGCCGCGCACCGGGAGGGCGTTGTGTGTCATAAATCCGCCCGCGGCGGATCAATCCGCCAGAGGCGGGCAGTTTTAAGCTAGGAGGGCGGATGGTGGTTGGGAGCATGGAGAGACCGTGCTGGGACGACCGCAGGAAATCAGAGGCACGCCAAGTCCAGACGAGACGAAGCTGTTGTCATCCTCCGGGGACGATAGGCAACCTCCGCAGGCGCACCCGCGCCGGAGAGATGGTTAGCAGGGCGCCGGACTCCAACGCAGTGCCGGCCTCACGCAGGGCGGCGAAAATATGATGCCGGGCAGCGGTGTCGAATTCGTTGGCCATCCGAAGCAGCACGACGCTCGGTCCGGACTCCCGCGTGGCGTAGAGAATCTGCGAGAAATCCAAGTCTTGGGTCAGAAGGACGTGGGCATGGGTGCGCGCCCACGCCATCAGAGCGGGATCCGGTTCGTTGCCTTTCCCCAGAGAACTCCAGTGAATGGCTTCCCACCCGCGACTGACCAGCAGAGGAACCCAGTCGGGACTGAGGTTCATGTCAATCAAGAACCTCACGCAGCACCGAGAGCGAGTTCCTCGTCTTCGACACGCAGGGCGGCGTAGGCAAGGCAGGCGTCGATGTCCTCGGCTTCGAGATAAGGATAAGAAGCGAGAATTTCGGCCGGCGTCCGATGATTGGCCAACTGGCGGAGCACATTGGAGACCGTGACGCGCAAGCCGCGGACGCAGGGCTTTCCAGACATGACGGTGGGGTCAATCGTGATGCGGTCCATGAAGTCAAACTAAGCGCGGGTGAGTCGCGCAAGCAAGGGTGGAGTCCGCCGGCGGCGGCAGTTTTAAGTTTTAAGCGGCACAGAAGGGAGCGCGGAAACCGGAGAGCTGAGAGCTGAGGGCCCGGGAGGATGGTGGGAGTTCACCCCATGGAATCCGCCGCATCATCGCGTAAGCTATCGGTGCAACGCGATCGCCAGCATCCGCGGCCGCGCCAAGCCCGACTCATGAAAACACCGCCAAACCAGGTCTCCCAGTTGGAGAGTTTGACGGCCTTGGCTGAGCAGGTGGAAGAGGATGCCATCGCGATCACCAGATTGCGAAGCGACATGCACCTGATGCGCATGATCGACATGGGCATGCGGCAGAATCTCTCCCAAGGTAGGTTTAGACCCCAGAGCCAAGGGCTTCGGGTCGGGCTAGGCTGCAGGTCATGAACACGATCCTTATTCTTATTGTGCTCCTGCTCCTGCTCGGGGGTGGTGGCTTCTATCTCGGTGGTGCAGCCTTTGGCGGCGGCGGTATCGGGCTGATCCTCGGCGTTGCGCTGATCGTCTATCTCTTGGGCGGCTTTCGCGGCCGGGCCTGAGCGACGTTGAACCTTTGGTCAGGCCTTACCTTTTGCGATGACCGGTTGCCGGGCATGGACTGAACCTAAAAAGAGCCCTCCCGCAGAGACTCTAAGGCGCGGAGGAGGGTAAGGGGCGGCGGAAACCGGAAAGCTGAGGGCTGAGGACCCCGGGAAGTTCTGCGTTCTACATTCTACGTTCTTCCTTCCGCCGCAGAGGGGCAATTTTAAGTGGAGAGCAGGGCGGGGCGGGGGTAGATTAATTCCTATGAGTAGTGTGGTGACACGAAACTGGGAAATTCTTGGTGGAACCGCGGTCTTTGCTGGCACGCGGGTTCCAGCGTGCACGCTCATCGACTGCCTCGAAGGTGGATATACGATCGATGAGTTTCTCGAGGATTTCCCCACGGTGACCCGGGATCAGGTGATCACGTTCCTCGAGGACACGAAAGCCGAACTGGAACTTGCCGTTCCGGCATGAGGATCATCCTCGACGAGTGCCTTCCCAAGCGGCTCGCTCGGGAGTTGCCTGGCCATCAAGTCACCACCGTTCCAGCCGAAGGCTGGGCAGGGATTGTCAATGGCGAGTTGCTGCGCCGGATTTCGGGAAACCACGATGCCTTTGTCACAATCGACGGCAACCTAACCGCACAGCAGAACATCAAGAGGCTGGATTTTGCGGTGATCGTCCTGCGTGCGGGTTCCAACAAAATCGAGGATCTGCGCCCGCTCATCCCGAAAATTCTCGCGGCGCTCGCGTCGGCCGAACCGGGCCAAGTTGCAGTGGTCGCGGCTTAGGCAGGTGATGGGAGACGGGAGGGGGAGGTGGCGGTAGGCAGGAGGGACTGAATTCATCCTTCTGCCTTCATCATTTCCCCGCAGGGGATGTAGGGTGGCAGTGCGGACAGCTCTTTTCGTAAACGTAGCGGGGGTCGGATTGTTCGGCGACGGTGAGCGGTTCCTGGCAGGCGTAGCAAAGGACCGCGCCGGTGGGCTGGAGGGCGGGGTTCACGCCGACGCGGCGGTCGAAGACGAAGCACTCTCCTTGGAAATGCGCGCCGCCGACTTCCTCGAAATATTTCAAGATGCCGCCGTCGAGCTGGAAGACCCGGGCAAAGCCGGCGCGCTCCATGAAGGGTCCGGCTTTCTCGCAACGGATGCCGCCGGTGCAGAACATGACGACAGGTTGCTGCTTGAGCGCGGGCGGGAGTCGGGCCACGGCGTCGGGGAACTCGCGGAAGTGGTCGATGCCGGCCGGCACGGCGCCGGTGAAGGTGCCGAGGCGGATTTCGTAGTTGTTGCGCGTATCGAGCAAGGTGAGCGGGCGGCCCTCGTCGAGCCACTGCTTGAGCGTGGCGGGGGCAAGCTTGGGCGTCGGCCGGCGCGTGGGATCGATGCCTTCGATGCCGAAGGCGATGATCTCCTTTTTGATCTTCACCAGCATGCGGTTGAAGGGCTGCTCGGGGCTCAGGCTTTCCTTCGGTGCGAGGCCGGCGAGACCGGGCACGGTGCGGAGTTCGGCGAGGAACCGATCCATGGCGGCGCGTTCTCCCGCGACAAAAAGGTTGATGCCCTCGGGGCTGAGCAGGATGGTCCCGCGCAGCGCTTCAGCGCGGCAGAGATCGGTCAGCCGCGCGCGCAGGGCCGGGAGCTCATCGAGCGGCGTGAAGCGGTAGGCGGAGAAGTTGACGAAGTCCGGCATGGCGGGTTGGGTGAGCGCGACCGCGCTCAATCCCGCGCCTCGGGCAGCCGACCGTAGGCGACGAGTTTGCCCTTCTTTTTGAAGAGGCCGAGAAATCCTCCATGTCCGCCGTAGGGCACGCGGGGCTGGAGTTTGTAAATTCCGACGCCGCGCGAGTTCTGCGATCCAGCCATGAGCAGGTTGCCGTCATCGTCGCGCCCGAGATAGACCATCACGTGGGTGACCGGCGGCTGACGCTGGGGCTTGTAGGTGTGCTCCCAGAACAGCAGGTCGCCGGGACGCAGGCGCTTGGCCCACCATTTGAGATCCGGGGTGCCGCCGAAAAGCCCGCCGACCCGCTTCAGTTTCCCTTCACGCCGGACATACTCGTATTGCGCCGAGGCGGTGCGCGGCAAATCGACGCCGGCCGTGCGGCTGATCAGGTAACGCGCCGCATTCGAGCAATCCATGGCCCATCGCTCGCCGTCTCCCTCGACGGCGACGGACGCGCCATAGGAAATACCCTGCGACTGCAAGGCGAGGGCCTCGGTCATCAGCGCGCTCTCCGCCCGCCCGGTCAGGGGGCACCAGCCAAGAAGCACCACGGCAAGGAGCCAGAAGCGGTTCATGCCGGCACGTTAGGCCGGTGATGCGGTTTTGTCGACGTCCCGGGAAATGCCCTTCGCCGCTGGCCCCACCCTATGCTAAAGGATGGTGAGTCCCATGACTGCCACCTTCCGCTTTTTTGCCCTCCCCGGGTTGGCCCTCCTCTCGCTGCTCGCCGCCGGATGCCAAAGCCTGCCGCTCGAGGCGTCACCAAGTTTTTCCGGCGACATGGTGGTCGTGACCGACTACGCGCCATTCTACCGGCTCGGACCGCAGCAGGCGGGCGGCGCGGATCGCAGCCTGCGCACGGGCGAGCGCGTCATGCTCCAGCGCAAGGAATTCGGCTACAGCCGCGTGCAGCTGGAGGACGACCAGCTTGGTTACATGGCCAATGAGGACCTGCAGCCCGCCCCGGCCGAGCCGCGGCGCAAGGCGGACAAGCGCAAGCCGAGCCAGGGCGGGGAACAGCGGGTCTACGAGGACGATAGCTACGACAACATGCCGGTGCCCGATCCGAATTTGAACATCCTCCCGGAGGATGTGCCGCTCGAGCCTTTGCCCGATCTGATGCCGGACGAGGAGCCCGCACCCACGCCGCCCCCCACGCCCGAGCCCGCACCGGTCAAAGAAAAGCTGCCCGAGCCCACCCCCGCGGAGGAGCAGACCCCGGTCTCCACCTCGACCTAGCCGACGCTACGGCCTGACGCACGCGCGGAGGCTGACGCGCTCAGCTTGCGGGCGAGGGCCCCATCGGATTCCTTTCCGGCTCAATCTCTCAACCCCGCTTCCCGGCCAAGACGGCGGTCTATTGGTCGTCGCCCTTGAGTGCCTGCTGCACCAAGCGCTCGTCTTCTTCGACCAACCGGATCCACCGGGCGCGGTAGTCGGGGTCGTAACGCTGGTCCATCAACTCGACCAGCTTCCGGCGCCGCGCGACCAGCTCCGCCAGCACCGGGGCCAGCTCCTCGTGCGTCTCGCGCAAGATCCGCAGCGACGAGGCCTCGCGGTCCCACAGCGGGGCGAAGGATCCGGCAAATTCCACCGCGGCATGCGGTTCGTCGCGCTCGGCCGGATGAAAAATATCCTCCGGCGGGGGCCGCAATCCGAGCAGGCGCGGGGCGAGGTAGATGTTGGCCAGCATGCCCTCGCGATATTTCTGCCGCGCGGCCTGGTCATCGCCCTCCATGGCGAGGGTCAGCGCCCAGGCAAAACTGAGCCATGCGTGCGGCATGTCACCGGCGTAACGGACTTCGTAGTCGCGGAAAAACAAAGCGGCCTCCTCCTGCTCATCGGCGAGAAGGAGAAAGAGCGGGGTGTAAAAACGCGCGCCCAGATGATCCTTCGCATCCAGTTCGAGCAGCCGCTGGCCCAACTCCGCCGCCTCCGCGACGCGCCCGAGATGCCACGTGCAGAGCATTTGCACGAAGAGGGCACGAAGCAGCGGACGCGTGGCCCGATCGGTCCACCACTGGACATCGCGGCGCCGCAGCAGCGACGCATCAATGGCCTCGACCTCCCGCGCCATGGCCAAGCCGCGCGGATACGACCCCGCCTGGAATTCCACCTCGGCCAGCTCGACCCTGGCGAGCGTGTTCCCCGGGTCCAACTCGGCC
>JBGSSV010000205.1:0-13934 GCA_041736875.1 Chthoniobacterales bacterium
GCCGCGGCTTCGGGTGCCGGCGGGGCACCCTGGCCGAGCGGAAGGTCTTTGGGCAGCAGCACGTCGCCGGTGGCCAGGACGGACGCGCGCTGGATGGTGTTTTCCAACTCGCGCACGTTGCCCGGCCACGGATGGCTCTCGAGCAACTCGACCGCCTCGGCGCTCAGTTGCAACTGCGGCTTGAGTTTCTGCGCGGCCACCCGCTTGAGGAAATACTCGGCCAACAGGCGGATGTCCTCGCGCCTGCCGCGCAAGGGCGGGAGCTGGAGACGCACGACATTGAGCCGGTAAAACAAATCCTCGCGGAAGGTCTTGGCTGCGACCTCGGCCTCGAGGTTCTTGTTTGTCGCCGCCACGATGCGCACGTCGGTCTTGATCGTGTGGTTCCCACCCACGCGGGAGAAGGTGCCGTCCTGCAGGACGCGGAGGAGCTTGCTCTGGATCGCCAGGGGCATGTCGCCGATCTCGTCGAGGAAAAGCGTGCCGCCGTCGCATTGCTCGAAGCGGCCGATCCGCTGCGCGCTTGCCCCGGTGAAGGAGCCCTTCTCGTGGCCGAACAATTCGCTCTCCAGCAAATTCTCGGGGATGGCGGCGCAGTTGATGGCCAGAAAAGGGCGGTCGTTGCGCGCGCTGTATTGGTGGATGGCGCGGGCCACCAGTTCCTTTCCCGAGCCGCTCTCGCCCGTGATCATGACGGCGGCATCGCTGTTCGAGATGCGCCCGATCATTTTGAAAACCTCCTGCATGGCCGGCGACTGGCCGACGATGCTGTCCTGGTGCTGCTCGACGGTCAGGCTCGGCTCGAATGGCTTGGCCCGGCGCATGTCGGCCGCCGCCTTGAGGGCCGAGTCGACGACGATCTTGAGGTTGAAGGGGAGTTGCTCCTTGCGGACAAAATCAAATGCCCCGAGGCGCATCGATTCGATCACGCTCTGGGTCGTGCCGAGCGCGCCGGTGATGATGACGAGGGCGTTGGGGTCGCGTTTGCGCAGACGGGCCAGCAACTCGAGACCGTTGTGCGTGCCGAGGCGCATCTCGGTGATGACGACCAGCGGATCCTCCGCGCAAAAAAGTTTGAAGGCCTCCTCGGCGCCTTGGGCCGTGATGACGCGAACGTCCTCGGCCTCCAATTGATGCCGGGCCCAATGGAGGAAATCCGGGTCCGGATCAACGGCAAGAACAGTTGGGCGTTGTGGCATGGGACGTGGGATGGCTCAGACTCCGCCGAAACGACGATGCCGTCCGGCGTATTCGCGGATGGCGGCAAACACGTCTTCCTTGGTGAAATCGGGCCATAGTTTGTTTGTGACCACGATCTCTGTATAGCTCAACTGCCAGAGGAGAAAGTTGGAAATTCGCATCTCGCCCGACGTGCGGATCAGCACATCCGGGTCAGGCTGGCCGGCGGTGTAAAGATGCGAGGCCATGCTGTCCTCGGTGATCGCGTCCGGTTCGAGCGTGCCGGCCCGCACCTCGCGGGCCAGCGCGCGCGCCGCATCGGTGATCTCCGTGCGACCGCCGTAACTCAGCGCCAGGGTGAGAGTCAGCGCCGTGTTGCCGGCCGAGCGGGCCATCGCGTCGTCAAGCCGCCGGCGCGCCTTCTCCGGCAAGTCCTGCAAGTGGCCGATGGCCCGCAGGCGGATGTTGCGCTCCATGATCTCCGCCGTGCGCTCCGCCAGAAAGCGGTCGAGCAGTCCCATGAGCGCCTTGACCTCGTCGGGCGGGCGTTGCCAGTTTTCCTTGCTGAAGGCGTAAAGTGTGAGGTGCTCGACCCCGGCTTCGAGGCACGCTGCCGTGCAGGCGCGGACCGACTCGGAGCCGCGCCGGTGCCCCTCCATCCGCGGCAGGCCCCGCTCGCGGGCCCAGCGCCCGTTGCCGTCCATGATGACGGCAATGTGGTGCGGAATTTTGTCCGCCGGAACTCCGGTCGGATTGCTCACAGGCGGATGGTTTCGTCGTGGCCTGCGCCGACGCTGACAATGCTGAGTTTGGCGCCGGTCAATTCGGCCAAAGCGCGCACGTAGCGGCGGGCGGCGGGCGGGAGTTGGCTGAATTTGCGTGCCCCGGAGGTGGGTTTCATCCAGCCGGGAAACTCGCGGTAAACCGGGCGGCAGCGCGTCCACGCATCGGGATCGGTCGGGGGATGAGCGAGCGTTTTATTCCCGAGCTTGTAAGCGGTGCAGACGCGGATGACCGGAACGTTGTCCAGGCCGTCGAGGTTGGTGATGGCCAGTTCGTCGATGCCGTTGAGCATGCCGGAATAGCGCGTGGCCACGGCGTCGAACCATCCGCAACGCCGGGCCCGTCCGGTCGTGGCGCCGAATTCTCGGCCCATGGCGTGCAGCAGGTCGGTGATGGTCTGGTCCTCGGTCGGCAGCGGTCCCTCGCCGACCCGCGTGGTGTAGGCTTTCATCACGCCGATGACGGTGTCCATGCGGTGGGGCGGGACTCCCGAGCCGGTGCAGGCGCCGCCGGCGGTGGTGTTCGAGCTGGTGACAAACGGATACGTCCCGTGGTCGAGGTCGAGGTAGGTGCCCTGCGCGCCCTCGAAGAGCAGCCGCTTCCCAAGGGTCATGGCCGTGTGGAGATAAACCACCGTGTTGGTGATAAAGGGCCGCAGGACTTTGGCCGCGGCAAGGTATTGGGCCAGCGCGGGCTCGGCCGCCACGGGTTGGGCCGCGAGCGAGCGGAGGATGGCGTTGTTCTCGCGCAGGCGCAGTTTGAACTTGCTCGTGAAGGTGTCCGCATCGAGCAGGTCGCCGACCCGCAGTCCGGTGCGCGCCGCCTTGTCGCCGTAGGCCGGCCCGATGCCGCGCTTGGTCGTGCCGATTTTGTTTTTGCCCTTGCGCCGCTCCCGCGCCTCGTCGAGGGCGCGGTGCCACGGCATGACTAGGTGGGCGCAGTCGCTCAGGAGGAGGTTCTTGCCCGCGTTGATCCCGCGGTCGTGCAGCCCGGCGAGTTCCTTGACCAAGGCCAGCGGATCGACCACCACGCCATTGCCGATCACGCAGGTCTTCCCGCGGCGCAGGATGCCGCTGGGAATGAGGTGCAAGACGAACTTTTCCTTCCCATGGACGATGGTGTGTCCGGCGTTGTTGCCGCCCTGGCTGCGCACGACTACATCGGCATCATCCGTGAGGTAATCAATGATCTTGCCTTTGCCTTCGTCACCCCACTGGGCGCCGACGAGAATTGTGTTGGCCATAAGAAAAAATGCCCGGCCGTCCCTTGGTGGGACCGGGGCCGAACGCTCAGTCTTTCCTACGACCCGCCTTGGCGGCAAGAACAACCCGCCCGCGCCCCCGGGGGCCCTAGCGGCCGCATTCGCCCATGACGGAATCGATGCTGCTGTGGGTGCTCAGGCTTGGAAGACTGCCCAGCTTGTTCGGTGAGATCTGCTATTGTAGATTGAGTGATTCTTGTGAATCGCTCACTCCCGTCCAGCGGCCGCATTGTAGAAACCATGCCCTGGTTCTTCCTGCTGTTGTTCTCTGCGCATTGCCTTAGCGGAGCAACCGAGACGGGAGTTTTCCAAAGGCACCTCATCGCTGCAGCCGTCGCGAAGCAACGCGACGGCAGCCAACCCGCCATCACATCTGTGCCGGGTGGGGCCAAGCTGAAGGCCATGTTTCAGGATTTGGAAGGAGAGGCAACTCCTGAAGGGCTCTGGATCACTTCAACCGCGGACGAGGACGGAGGCAAGAAGGGCAATCGCTTCATGTTGAGGGCGGAGGGCTTGGGTCGTGAGGTTCTCGAACCGCTCCTGCCGCGTGGCGAGGTCGAGGTCTCCGAAAACGTGGTTTCCTGGGTGCGGCCCATGATTGTGGAGGAATACCGCGTTGGCATCGAAGGAGTAAGGCAAGATTTCGTGCTCAGAGAGCGGCCGCAGCATGATGGCGAGCTTTCGTTGGCTCTCAAACTGCGCGGAGCGAGCGCGGAGCCCGCTAACTACGGAGCCAAACTTACCTTGCAGGCCACGGGAAGGGAGCTGGCTTACCACAGATTGTTGGTCACTGATGCCTCGGGCCGAGAACTGCCGGCGCGTATGGAAGTGGAGAACAGCGAGCAGTTGGTCATCCGGGTGGACGATGCGCATGCGATCTACCCAGTGCGGGTCGACCCGACCTTCAGCGATGCGGACTGGATCAGCCTAAACACTGGCGGCATCCCGGGGGTCGACGGCTCGGTGAATGCGGTGGCGATGGACGCCAGCGGAAACCTCTATGCGGGAGGACGCTTCAACGCTGCCGGCTTCGTCGTCGCTAACAACATCGCCAAGTGGGATGGGAGTGCTTGGACCAACGTCGGCGCAGGCATTTCGGGAACCGTTAATGCGCTTGCCCTGGGAGAGGATGGCCAGCTGTATGCGGGCGGTTCGTTCAGCAGCGCGGGAGGAGTGTCTGCAGCCAGCATCGCTGTCTGGGATGGCACAAATTGGACTTCGCTGGGATCGGGCATCGCGGGTCAGGTCGCCGCTCTGGCTGTGGGCATGAGCAACAACCTTTACGCCGGTGGCTCGTTCACTAATGCAGGTGGGAATGCGGCCACCAACGTCGCCCGATGGGACGGGACAAACTGGTTAGGATTTGGCGCGGTGCGCGGTGGCACCAACCTCTTTCTTGGGAGCTTCGTCGTAGCCGCCCTGGCCATCGACGGCACCGGCAATGTTTACGTTGGTGGGACCTTCACCAATGCAGGTGGCATCGGGGCCAACAACATTGCCCGATGGGACGGGACGAACTGGTCAGGGTTAGGCTCGGGAATCCTTACGCCATCCAACCGACCCCTCCCCCCTGAATCTGTTGTCGATGCCTTGGCGGTCTCGGCAACGGGAAAGCTTTATGCTGGCGGATTGTTCACCAACGCCGGCGGGATCGTCGCAAGCAATATTGCTGAATGGAACGGCTCCAGCTGGTCTGCCGTCGGCTCCGGCCTGAGGGGTCCTGTCCTATCCTCCACACCGGTGGTTTCGTCTATTGCTTTGGACTCCAACGGCGACCTTTATGCGAGCGGGACCATTTATGGTGTTGGCGGCGGGGCCCCTACCTTTTTCGGTGTCGCGCGTTGGGATGGGACGAACTGGTCTGGTCTAGGCATCGGCATCTACAACTCCGTTCAGGCTCTTGTCGCGACGAACGGAAGCCTTTTTGCGGCAGGTTCTTTTCCTTTTGCGGGGGGAGTCGAAGTCCCTGCTTCGGGCATCGCCCGATGGGACGGAGTCTCGTGGCTAGCAATCGGCCCCGCCGGAATGAACTCCGGTGCGTCGTGTTTCGTCATCGATGTCTCGGGGAGCCTCTATGTTGGTGGGAATTTCACGGCTCTTCCTGGGGGAGGTAGTGCTCGTTCCATCGCCAAATGGAACGGCAACGCATGGACTAACCTGGGGACTGGCGTGTCCGGAGGAGTTAGCGCTTTGGTGAGCATCGGAAACAGTCTTTACGCCGGGGGAAGCTTCACCTCAGCAGGCGGCACCACGGCCAGCAACATCGCGCAATGGAACGGGACCAACTGGTCTGCTCTTGGGACCGGCATGAACAGCGCGGTCAACGCTTTGGCAAAGGATAGCAGTGGCAACCTTTATGCAGGCGGTGGGTTCACAAATGCTGGTGGGATCGGCGCCAACAGGATTTCGCGCTGGGATGGAACCAACTGGACCCCTCTGGGATCCGGTTTGAATGGCAACGTTGAATCATTGGTTCTGGATGCCAGCCGCAATGTCTATGCGGGCGGCAGCTTTACGAATGCGGGAGGAGTTGCCGCAAATCGGATCGCGCGATGGAATGGCACAAACTGGGCACCCTTGGGATCCGGAATGAATAGCACGGTGAGCACCGTTGCCTTGGATGGGTTGGGAAATCTCTACGCTGCCGGCAGCTTTACGAATGCTGGAGGAGCAAGCGCCAACCGCGTTGCACGGTGGAACGGAACGAATTGGTCTCCGCTGGGCGCTGGCATCAGCAGCAGTGTCGAGGTCCTTGCTGTCGATGGCAGAAACAACCTCTACGCGGGCGGATCTTTCACCAATGCCGGCGGAGCGGGAGCGAATCGACTGGCTGTTTGGAACGGCACGAGCTGGTCGCCGCTTGGCTCTGGCGTCAATGGCTCTGTTGGCGCCTTGCTGGTGGATCAGGGCAATCTCTATGTCGGCGGATCCTTTTCTGTCGCAGGCAACCAGTGGTCGCCATTCATGGCTGCGGCGGATGTCTCGATGTTCTCCATGACGGCACTCGAGCGCTGGCGCAGGTCATGGTTTGGGACAACCAACGACAGCGGCGACGCGGCCGATGGCTTCGATTTCGACGCGGACGGATTGGTCAATGTCCTCGAATGGGCGCTCTATCTCAACCCGACGATTCCCCAGGCGAGTCCGGTCTTCGGGCAAAGGGTCGGCGGGATCTTGCGGCTCGATTACCGGCGTAGTGTGTCTTCAGTGGATGCTGGGACGCAGTTCCTTGTCGAGTGGCGCGACGATGCGGCCGTGGGGGACTGGAGCACGAACGGGGTGAGCCAGACGGTGGTTTTTGACGATGGAAACGTGCAAAACGTTCAGGCCCTGATCCCGGCTGACGGTGCTCCCCGGCGCTTCGGCCGTTTGCGGATCATCAGCCCTTAGTGAATTTGGAGCGAAGCCCCTAGCGGTCGCATTCGCCCATGACGAAATCGATGCTGCCGAGGATGGCTGGCACGTCGCTGACGTAGTGGCCGGGCAACAGCTCGGGCAGAATGCTGAGGTTGGCGAAGGATGGGGCGCGGATTTTCAGGCGGTAGGGCACGCCGCCGCCCTTGCTGCAAAGGTAAAATCCGAGTTCGCCCTTGGGGTTCTCCGCACCAAAGTAAACTTCACCGACCGGCGCATCGATGCCCTGGGTGGTGATGATGAACTGGTGGATCAATTCCTCCATCTTGGTCATCACGTCGGTCTTGGGCGGGAGGATGTTCTTCGGGTCGTTGACGTGGATCGGGCCGGAGGGCATGCGATCAAGGACCTGCTTGATGATGTGGGCGCTCTGGCGCATTTCCTCCATGCGCACGAGGTAGCGGTCGAAACAGTCGCCGACCGAGCCGATGGGAACTTCGAAATCGTATTGCTCGTAGCCGAGGTAGGGATGGACCTTGCGCAGGTCGTGGTCCACCCCGGAGGCGCGCAGGTTCGGCCCGGTCAGGCCGTAGGCAATGGCGCGGTCCTTCGCGATCAGGCCGACATTTTTCGTGCGGTCGAGCCAGATCGGATTTCGGGTCAGCAGCTTGTCCACTTCGTCGAGGCTGGGCAGGAGCTCGTCGAGCAGCGCCCGCACTTGCCGGGGAAAATCGTCGGGCATGTCGCGGGTCATGCCGCCGATCCGCGTGTAGGACGTGGTGAACCGCGCGCCAGTCAATTGTTCGCTCAGGTTGTAGATCGTCTCCCGGTGTTTGAAGGTGTAGAGGAAGACTGTCATTGCGCCGATGTCCATGGCGTAGCATCCGACCCCGAGCAGGTGGGAGGAAATGCGCGCCAGTTCGCAGCAAAGCACCCGGATGGCCTGGCCTCGCGGCGGCAGTTGCCAGTCCATCAGCTTTTCCACCGCGAGCGCGTAGGCCACGTTGTTGGCCAGCGGCGCGAGGTAGTCGAGGCGGTCCGTGTAGGGCACGAACTGGTTGTATTGCATGTTCTCGGCGATCTTCTCGTCCCCGCGGTGGAGGTAGCCGATGTCCGGCATGGCCCGGGTGATGATCTCGCCGTCCAGATCCAGCACGATGCGCAGCACGCCGTGGGTGGACGGATGGGACGGGCCCATGTTGATCGTCATGGTTTCGCCCAGCAGTTCCCCCGAGGCGCGGGCCTCCGCTTCGGCGGCACGGCTGCGGGCGGCGGGGTCGGGTGACTCGAGGACGGTGGACATGGCGGGCATTGTTACGTTTGCCGGACGCTTTTGGCAACTTCCGGCCGCCGGGCCAGGAGGGTCAGCCGCAGCCACCACCAAACAATGCGCCCGTCATCGGTTCCGAGCCCGAAGACCCGGCGGGCTTCCCCGGGTGCGTGCTCGATCAACCCGAGGACCTTCGCGCGGTTCTCGGCCGTGGTGGCGGCGGTGCGGAAATACCATTCGACATCGGGTTGCTTGAAGGGCGTGCAGTCGCAGCGCTCCACCTCGAATCCCGCCGCCTGCGCGAGGGTCCGCCAGTCTCCGGGACGCAGGAATCGTCCGTGGCTCGGGTCGCGCAGTTTTTCGACCTGATGAATCCAGTCCTCGGCCGCGGGAGCGTCGTCCGGCGCGGCGCCATCAATCACCATCAGCCATCCACCGGGCCGGAGAACGCGGTGGGCTTCGCGGACAAAACGCTCCACGCTGCTGAAATGGTGCGCTGCCACCCGACAGGTCACCAGGCCGAAAGACGCGTCGGGGTAGGGGAGTTCTTCCGCGGAATGCTGCGCGGTTTGCAGCGTCACACCCCGCTCGGCGGCGAGTTGAGAGGTTTGCGCCAGCATGCCGGCGGCGAGATCGGCGGCGGTGACGCGTAGCCCGCGCAAGGCCAGATAGACCGCGGTGTGTCCGGCGCCGGTGGCCACGTCGAGGGCCGGATCCAGCGCAGTGTTTTCGATGCTCCCGAGGGCTTCGGCCACGTCGCTCGTATCATTGAGGATGTGGCTGCGGCCGTAGCGGGCGGCCTGACGGTCGAACTGCTCCTGGGAGGCCCGTTGCGTTTCGTCGAGGGGCATGGGCTCAGGCGCTGGCCGCCATTTCATCCTCCACCCGCAGGCGGAGTTGGCCGCAGGCGGCATCAATGTCGTGGCCTTTCTCGCGACGGATCGTCGCAACCACGCCGCCGGCGCGGACGGTGCGGACAAACTCCTGCTGCCGCGCTTCGCTGGGCCGCGTCCACGGCAAACCCTCGACCGTGTTGTAGGGAATGAGGTTGACCTTGGCATCGAGTCGCCGGGCGTGCTGGGCGAGCAGCCGCGCCTGTTCGAGGGCGTCGTTGACC
The DNA here is from genome assembly GCA_041736875.1 of Chthoniobacterales bacterium. Classification (GTDB taxonomy): domain Bacteria; phylum Verrucomicrobiota; class Verrucomicrobiia; order Chthoniobacterales; family JACTMZ01; genus JACTMZ01. The sequence goes on from JBGSSV010000205.1 coordinate 8,965, forward strand.
CCGGCGATGAGGATGTATTCGAAGCCGAGCTTCTGTTTCCGCCGGGAAGAAAAATACGCGCAGGCCTCGAAGAGCACCTTGAGCGGATACTTCCTGTTCACCGGCATGATCTGCTCACGCACCTCGTCGCTCGCCCCGTGCAGAGAAATGGCGAGGCGCACGGGCACGGGGTGATCGGCCAGTTGGTGGATCTGCGGGGCCAGGCCGCTGGTCGAGACGGTGATGTGCCGGGCGCCGATCTCGAACCCCCAGGTCGCGTTGAGAATTTCAATCGCCGTGGCCAGGTTCGCGTAGTTGGCCAGGGGCTCGCCCATGCCCATGAAGACAATGTTGTCGACCCGCTCCCCTGTGGCCTCCTCGACACGGTAAACTTGCGCGCTGATCTCGCCCGCGGTCAGGTTGCGCTTCCATCCGCGCAATCCGCTGGCGCAGAATTTGCATCCGTAGGCGCAGCCGACTTGGGTGGAAACGCAGAGGGTTTTGCGGTCGGAGGTCTGGCCGTAAAGCGCGGGCGAGGCCGGAATGAACACGCTCTCGATGAATTGCCCGTCGGGCAGGCGGAAGAGAAATTTGCGCGTCGTGTCCTCCGACCCGCTCCTCCGCACGGTTTCAAGCCGCTCGGTCGGAAAGGTCTCCGCCAGGCGCGTGCGCAAGCCGGCCGGCAGGTCAGTCATAGCGGCGAAGTCATCGACCCGCTTCTCATGGACCCAGTCCAGCACCTGCCGCGCGCGGTAGGGCTTCTCGCCCAGGGCGTCCAGCTTGGCGGTCAACGACCCGAGGGTTTCTCCCAGCAAGGAAATCACGCCGGCACCATGCCACGTCCGCGCCACCGATTCCAGCCGCACCGTTTGCGGCCGGTCTTGACCCCGGGCGCGGGAAACCTACTTTGGCGGCCATGCGCATGATATTTGCCACGCGAATCCTTGTCTTGGCTGCCTTGCTTGGTTTGGCCGGTTGCGAAACCACCGGCACCTCCAACCGGCCCGATCCGCGCCTCGCCGCCTCCATCGCGGCCGAGCAGCCCGGCGATTACTACATCGGCCGGCGCTACTACAAGAAGGACTATAAAATGTGGGGCTGGGTGCGGCGCCCGGGTCAGCCTTGGAGCAAGTCCGAGTTGGTCATGTTCAACGAGAACACCAAGCTGGCCCCCGACCGGGCGGCCAACACCCTCGGCATCGACAACAACACCGAATATCGTCTCCAGGGCCGCTTCACCGGCGGCAAGGTTTACGAGCCGGCCAGCAATCGTTTCTATCCCGAGTTTGTCCTCACCGGATACAGCGTCATTTCCACCGCGCCGCCGATGATTTTCTCCGACCAAAGGTCGCTCGATCCCTCGGTCCGGCTCCTCACGCCGCCGCGCTGAGTCGCCGGGTTTGTCCTCATGGCTGCGCGCCTGCCTCTCCTCCTCGCCCTCCTCGGGGTGGCTTTGCTGGCCGGTTGTCGCGAACCTGCGCCCGTCCGCGAGACGGTCAAACTGGGGCTCAATCTCGAGCTGACCGGTGACGTCCAGGCCGTGGGGGCCTCGAGCCGCCAGGCAGCCGAGTTGTTCGCCGAGCAGGTCAACGCCCGTGGCGGGGTGGCGCTGGCCGACGGGGCGCAGCCGCTCGAGTTAGTCATTCGCGACAACGGGGCCAACGCCATCCAGTCGGCCGGCATTGCCCAGCAATTGGTCTCGCGGGACAACGTCGTCGCCATGGTCGGCCCCAACTCCAGCGACGGCGCCTCCGCAGCCGCGCGCATCGCCGAGGGACTCAAGTGCGTGATGATCAGCCCGTGGTCGACTAGCGTCGGCACCACGATGGATGAAGCCTCGGGCATCCCCATGCGCTACGTCTTCCGCGCCTGCTTCACCGACCTCTCGCAGGCGCGGACCCTGGCCAAGTTTGCACGGGAGACTCTCGGTGCGGAGACGGCGGCCGTGTTGCATGATGCGGGTAACCCGGAGGCGACCGCGCAGGCCGGGTTGTTTGCCGAGACGTTTACGGCCGCCGGGGGGCGCGCGATTGCGGCCGAGACTTATGAGGCAGCCCGGCCCGATTTCTCCGCGCCCCTTGGCCGGTTCAGCGCGCCGGCCCCGGAGGTTTTGTTTCTCCCTGCCTACTACAGCGAAATCCCGCCCATTGCCGCCGAGGCGCGCCGCCAGGGGCTCACCGCCACTTTGCTGGGCAATGACGGCTGGGCGTCGCCCGATCTTTTTCGCGTGGGCGGTGCAGCGGTCGAGGGCGCGTATTTCGGCAACCATTTTTCCGCGCAGTCCGAATCGCCCGAGACGCGGAAATTTGTCGCCGACTACACGGCCAAATACGGAGCCCCGCCCGACGATGTGGCGGCCCTGACCTACGACGCCTGCGGGTTGCTCGTCGCGGCACTGGAAAAGACCGGGCGGAACGAGCGGGAGGCCGTGCGCGAGGCCCTGGCCCAACTCGCCGGCTACCGCGGGGTCACCGGCACCTTCCGATTTTCCCCGGGTGCGGGCGATCCGGCCAAGACCATGGCCATCCAGCAGATCAAGGATGGCCGTCCCGTCTGGGTCCGGGACGCCGCGCCTTGATCCGCGGCCGTCGGCGGAGAAAATCATTGCCCCGGTCCCCCGCAGCTTTTAAACGCTGCGTCGCATGCACGCTCTTCCCGTTGCCTTCGCCGGCCCTTTGGTCGATCAACTCAACACGTTTTTCGAGTGGTTCAGCGGAGTCCTCTGGGGCCCGCCGCTCCTCGTCCTCCTCGTCGGAACGCATCTCTTTCTGACCTTCCGCCTTGGCATCATCCAGCGCTGGATCCTCCCGGCCATCCGCCTGACCTTCCGCCCCGAACGAAAGGCCGAGGGCGATGTGAGTCCCTTCGGTGCGCTGGCCACAGCGCTGGCCGCGACCGTCGGCGCCGGCAACATCGTCGGCGTCGCAGTGGCCGTCGGCGTGGGCGGACCGGGGGCGGTGTTCTGGATGTGGATCACCGGCGTTTTCGGCATCGCGACGAAGTATGCCGAGGCTCTCCTCGCCGTGCAGTTTCGCGTGAAAAACGAGCGCGGCGAAATGTCGGGCGGCCCGATGTATGTGCTCGAGCGTGGTCTCAAAATGAAGTGGCTCGGCGTCTTCTTTGCCGTTTCGACCGCCCTCGCGGCGTTCGGCATCGGCAATATGTTCCAGGCCAAGGCCGTCGCGCAGAGCGTCGTCGAGTTGTTTCCCGACGGCTCCGCCGAAATGCCCATCCGCATCGTTTGCGGCCTCGTCATGGCTGGGGCGACCGGCTTCGTCCTTCTAGGCGGCATCAAATGGATCGCCCGCTTCTGCGAAATTCTCGTGCCCTTCATGGTCATCTTTTATGTCCTTGGCTGCCTGATAATCCTGGCCATGTTCTGGGACAAGCTGCCCGCCGCAGTTTGGCTCATCCTGACTGACGCCTTCACCGGCCATGCCCTGGCGGGCGGGGCGCTCGGGGCCGTCATCCAGGCCGGGGTCAAGCGCGGGCTCTTTTCCAACGAATCCGGTCTGGGCAGCGCGCCGATCGCCGCCGCCGCCGCCCGCAGCGGCAACCCAGCGCAGCAGGCGCTGGTTTCCATGACCGGCACCTTCTGGGACACCGTGGTCATCTGCCTTCTCACCGGCCTCGTGCTCGTCGTCACCGGTGCGTGGGAGAGCAAGGAGACGGGTGCAGCCATGACGCATGTCGCTTTCGGTCATGTGCCCTACATCGGAGAACCGGTCCTGACCATCGGCTTGATCACCTTTGTTTTTTCCACCCTCATCGGCTGGTCGTATTATGGTGAGAAGGCCATCGAATACCTCGGCGGCGTGCGTCTGGTGCCCCTCTACCGCTGCGTCTGGGTCGTGGTCATCTTCCTCGGCGCGACCTTCCCCAGCTCGCTCGTGATCAACTTCTCCGATTCCGCCAACGCCCTCATGGCCATCCCGAACCTGCTCTCGTTGCTTCTCCTTTCGGGCCTCGTTGCGCGCGAGTCGAAGACCTGGCTGGCGGACCCGAAGACGTTCAAGTGAGCGGCCTCAGGCGCCGAGATGCAACAGCTTCACCCTCCGGCCCAGGCGGGTGAAAATGTCCCAACTGATCGTCCCCGCCCAAGCCGCCACTTCGTTGACGCTGATTTCCGCCTCGCCCTGCCGTCCGAAAAGCACGACCTCCTCGCCCGCCGCGACATCCGCGGGCAGCGCCGACACATCAATCATGAACTGGTCCATCGTGATCCGCCCAAGCACCGGGCAGCGTTGTCCGCGCACCAGCACTTGGGCGCCGCGGTTCGAGGTCTGGCGCGGATAGCCGTCGGCATAGCCCATGGCCAGCGTGGCCACACGCATCGGTTCCGACGTGATGAAATCCCGCCCGTAGCTGATTCCGCGGCCGGTGCCGACATCGCGCACCAGACTGATGTGGGTCTTCAGCGTCATGACCGGTTTCAGGCGCGCCTGAAATTCCGGCAGCGGCGCAAGCCCGTAGAGCGCCAACCCGGGGCGCACCCGCTCCGCCGCGCAATGCGGTTGGGCGAGCGAGGCCGCGCTGTTCAACGCGTGGAATTTCGCGCCGGGCACGAGCGGGCGCAGGTGGCCCATCAGGTTCGTCCAAGCCGCCAACTCGGCCGCGGTGAACGCCGGGTCACTGTCTGCCACCGGAAGGTGGGTCGAAATGCTATCCACCACGATCCCCTGCATCGCCGCGATGGTCCGGGCCGCAGCCACGGCCTCATCCTGCCACACCCCGATCCGTCCCATGCCGGTGTCGATGCAGAGATGAACCCGCGCCGGCCGGGCACCAGCCAGGCGCGCGTAATCCGCCGCCTCCGCCGTGCTCGAGACCACGGGGATAAACTCCTCCGCCACGACCGCCGCGCGTTCGACCGGCAGGCACGGGCTGAGGATGAGAATGTCGTGGTTGGGCGCGGCCGCCCGCACCAACCGTGCCTCGTCGAGCGTGGCCACGCCGAATTGCTCCGCGAAGGCCGCCAGCGTTGCCGCCAC
>JBGSSV010000036.1:0-34771 GCA_041736875.1 Chthoniobacterales bacterium
CGTCGCGCCGGACCAGCAGGCCGCCGCCCTCGAAAAACTCGATGCTGCCGTCAAAACCAAGAGCGCCGAGCGCTACGAGGACGCCATCCAGCTCGCCGGCGAGGCCCGCCGCACCGACCCGACCATGCACGGGCCTGACCTCGTCATCGCCGAGAGCGCCATGCAACTCCAGCAGTCCTACCTCGTCCGCCAGGCCGCGCGCGAAGCCCTCCGTCGCGGGGACAACATCTCCGACGCCCTTCTTCTCCAGACCCTCGACCGATGGCTCAGCCGCGGTCTCGAGGCTCGCAATCCGGCCGAAGCCCTCGCGTCCGCCACGCAACAACTCGACGAAGCCGCGGCGGCCGACCTTTCCAACGGCACCGTCTGGTTCTTCCGCGGCGATCTCCTGCGCGAAGGCGGACGCCCCCGCGAAGCCCACCGCAGCCTGCTTGGTGCGCTTTACCGCCAGCAGCCCTGGTTCAGCTCGGAAATCATCTCCGCCAAACTTCATCTCGCCGCCGCTGAAGCCCGCGAAGCCAGTGCCAGCGCGGGCTCATCCGCCCTCCTCGTCCCGCCCACCGCCGCCGGCGACGCCGTTGGTGCGTTGCGCCGCGCACTCCGCGATGGCACCGATCCGCAGTCTGCCCTCGCCGCCCTCACCGGCAGCCTCACCGCCTGGCAAACCCTCCGTCTCCTGCAAGACCCCGCGCTCGCCGCGCCTGCCTTGGATCCTGCCAAGACCGCCCTCACCTCCGCCCTCGCGCCGCCCTTCGGCGAGGTGCCCCGACCCTCCGCCCTGCGAGCTGAGGGGACGGATGGCATGTGATCCTCCTTCGCGGCCGCCCTCCACCCGATCCCGCGAACTGGCGTGCCGTTCGACTCGCGTGATCGCCGCATGGAAACGCCACACTCAGCCGGGGAGGAGCCGAAGAAAGAGCCCGCCCACCCGCCAACCCCGATAGACAATGGCGTCCCGGGCTGTCCTCCTTCCGCTTGCGGCGTTTGGCTACGCCCTTTCCCTGCTGCAATTTTTCAGCGTTTCAGACTTTCAGCGTGTCAGATTTTTCCTCCCATCTCCCCCGCATTTCACCTTCGACTTTTCACCTTCCACCTCCTAGATTTCCCTCACTCCGCGACATGCTCCCACCTCTCCCATCCCCCCTCTGCCCGCGGGCTTGTCACGCCGTAGCCGGTCGCCCCGGCGACCGCGAAGGCGGATGTGACATTTTTTTCACAAATACCGCAAAAAAAACTTTTGACATCCCCACACCGCACGTTACCTTGCCTCCAGTATGAACTTCCTACGAACCACCTTCGCGGCCGTCGCCACCACCGCTCTTGCAGCCTCCGCGCTCCAAGCTCAAACCACTTCAACCACGGATCCAGTCGGATTCATGACGATCGCCACGCCGACTAACACGGACACGATCATCGGTGCTCCGCTGACCAAGCCGCCAGTTTTCCAGGGCGCTGTTTCCTCCCGTAGTAATTTTGTTCTCACCTTCTCTCCCTCGCCCGGCTTCGGCGACTTCACGACCCTGCCTCACTACGTGCAGGCTGTCTCTGGCACCAATGCCGGCTACATCTTCGACGTGTTGACGAACGACTCTAACAGCATCACCCTTGTGGACAATGGCGTGTCACCCGCGGGCCTCGATCCCACCAACTCGGTGAAGGTTGTGCCCTACTGGACGCTCGGGCAGCTTTACCCGGCCACAGACGCAGGCGTGTCCTTTCAAGCCAGCGGCACCACTGGTCCAAGCCGCCGGACCCAGATCTTCTTCCCCAACATCACGGGCACCGGCATCAACCGCTCCGCTGGAGCTACCTACTTCTTCGTCACTAACGCAGCTGACCCGACGAACCCGGCCGTGTCCTACTGGCGCAGTCAGACAACTGGCACAACCAACAAGGATAACACGCCGATTCTTCCTGACTCGTATATCACCGTGCGCAATCCCACCAACGGTCTCACGAATCTGCAGACCACCATTGCCGGAAATGTTAATGTCGGAACAATGGCCGTCCAGTTGGATGCCATTGCGGGAACTAACAATGACAATTACGTCTCGCTCGGTCGTCCTACCGATATCACTCTGGACGGCCTAGGCCTGATCTCGAGTGGTGCATTCACACCGAGCGCCGGGACTACGGGGCCCGCACGTCGCGACCAGCTGCTGATCGTCAGCAACTCAGTGTCCGGAATCAATAAATCCGCCAGCGTCACCTACTACTACGTCTCGAACGCCGGCACTAACGAATGGCGCAGCACGACGAACACTTCTCTGAATGCCGGCACCAATGTTATCCCTGCCGCCATCGGCTACACCATTCGCAAGTCGTCCAACAATCCTACCGGCACGTCCTTCTGGACGAATAACATCACAATCGCCCCTTAAGCGCAGTCCCAGAGTCTCAACCAACGCAACAAACTAACCAAGCCCACACCCGATGAAGAAACACATTATCGCCACCGCAATCGCAGCAGCGCTTGCCTCCCAAGCCGCCGTGGCTTCTGTCACGATTAACTTTGGGATGGCCAATGCCTACGGCTCCACAAACACCTCCACGCCGTTCGCGGCTACCGGTCTAGTTAACTTGCTGTCGCTTGACAGCGGCACATGGGCCGGGCTTGGTGACCTCAACGCTCTATTCACCAGTCTCACCAACAGTTTCACCCCCGCTGGTGTCACTTTGGCTGGCCAATTCGTCGCAGGTAGTTCAGGTAGTCTTGACGGCGCCTTTGTATTTAACTACTCGGGCAATTTCAATGCTGGCGATCAACTCATGATTGTTGCTTACCCCACTCTTACTCTCGCCAGCGTTAATCCTGGTTTGAATACCCCTGGGTTCTTCTTCAGAACTGATTTGGTTGTCGACGGCAGCGACATTGCATACGTTGCTCCATCTGATGGCTTTAGCGGTAGTCTCTTCTCCTACACAATAGATCAGAGTGGCACATTTGCGAACGATCAGTTCACTTCGGGTGCTGGTGCCGCAGGTGGCAGCGGCTTCACCACCGTCCCTGAGCCTTCAACCTACGCGTTGCTGGCCATGAGCGGTCTGGCCCTCGGCGGCTACATTGTCCGCCGTCGCAACCGCGCCTAAGCGCCTCGCGAGTTCAATTCACATTCACGGAAGGGCGCCCTCGGGCGCCCTTCTTGTTTGGCAGGCTAGGGTCGCTCCAGACCGCCCGCGCGATATCGGCGCCCGCCGCTCGACTCGAATCTGCCTGATCTGCGTCGGTGGAACAGGTCAGGTCATCCGAGGGCTGCGAGGCGTGGAGAGAGCAGGCAGCGGCCAAACCCCGGCCGCTTGTCACTTTCAACCTTCCGCCTGTCACCGCCCCGTCTCCCGATCCCAACTCTGCCGGCTGAAAACTGAAATCTCCCCTCCTTACTCCGCTCTACCCACGACCGGCACAAACTCAAACTTCCGCCCGTCGAACAGCCCCAAATCGCTCAGCTTGAGGGCGGGAATCACGAGTAGTGCAAGGAAGCTCAGCGTCATGTAGGGTGCGTGCAGGCCGCTCCCGAGCGACTTGGCCTGCGCGGTCAGCCGGGCATATCCGGCCGCGGCATCCTCGGCATAGCCGTCGCTCATCAGACCGGCAACCGGCAGAGGTAGCACATCTTCCACGCCGTCCTGACCGACCACGCTGATACCTCCTTCATTCGCGATGAGCACATTGACCGCTCGCGCCAGGTCTTGGTCACTGGTCCCCACGGCCACAATGTTGTGGCAGTCGTGGGCCACGCTTGACGCAATCGCCCCGTGCTTCAGCCCGACGCCACGCACAAACGCCACGGCCGGCGGCGTATCGGAGTATCGATTGACGACCGCAATCTTGAGCAAATCGCGCGAAGGATCCGCCAGCACACATCCGTCCTGCACCGCCGCCTCCGCCTCGCCCGCCCCGGTCACAATCTGTCCGTCCAGCGCCTCGATCACCCGAACCGTGCAAATGTGTAGCGGCGGTCTCTGACCGTCGGTGCCTTCTGCGCTGCCATCACCCGTCGCCATCACCGCAAAATCCCCCGCCTGCTTCGCCGCGACCTGAAATTTGTTCACCCGTGGCGAGCGACTCTTGGGCAGGAGCGAGGTTCCATCACGCGCGACGCAGACGCCATCAATCCATGTCTCCATCACGCGGAACCCCACCAAGTCATGCAGACGCACGACATCCGCCGGATCGCCCGGCCGCAGCAGCCCGCAGCGCAGACCGTAATGTTCAACCGGGTTCAAGCACGCCGCGCGGAGCACGTTGAACAACGGGACGCCGTGGGCGACGGCGCGGGCGCAGAGCTGGTTGATGTGACCCTCGAGCAAATCGTCCGGATGCTTGTCGTCGCTGCAGAGCATGCATGAGGCCGGATGCTCGGACAGCAATGGCCAGAGCTCCTCGAAGTTTTTCGCCGCCGAGCCTTCGCGGATGAGAATCTTCTGCCCGAGCGCGAGTTTTTCCCGCGCTTCGTCGATCCGGAAACACTCGTGGTCGGTCTCGATTCCAGCTGAGACGTAGGCCTTGAGCTCGTCGCCCCGCAGGCCGGGGGCATGACCATCAATGCGTTTGCCGTAGCGTTTCGCGAGGGCGAGTTTCTCCATCACGGCCGGATCCCGGTGGATCACACCGGGGAAGTTCATCATTTCGGAGAGATAGACGAGCGATTCATCGCGGCAGAGTTCCTCGACCTCCGCCGGACCCAGTGTGGCGCCGGCCGTTTCAAAGGTGGTCGCGGGCACGCACGAGGGGATGCCGAAATGAATCTTCATCGGGGTCTGCGCGGCCAGCCTCTGCATGTAACGCACGCCCTCGAGGCCGAGGACGTTGGCGATCTCATGCGGATCCGACACCGTGCCCGTCGTGCCGTGGATCACCGCGATGCGCGCAAACTCCGGCGGCGTCAGCATGGAACTCTCGATGTGGACATGGGCATCGATGAAACCCGGACACAAGTATCCCGGCTCCGTCACCGTCTCGTCCTCACGGACCGCGACGATTTTCCCATCCGCCACCTCGATCACGCCGGGAAAGATGCGCTGGTTGGGGATGTCGAGGATTTGGCCGCGGAGTTGCATGGGAGTTTTAGTGCTCAGTGGTTCAGTGTTCGGTTTTCAGCAGCGAAGACCCGCGCTGCGTTTCGTGACTGTTTCCATAGCAGAAACGGAAACTCTGAAAACGGAAACACTGAAAACTCCTCCGGTGCGCGTCAACGAATCACCCGGTCCGTCTCAACCAAACGCTTGTCGGAAAACCTCACCCCTTCATCGGCCAGGAGGCGCAGCTTGCGGGTCAGCGCGCTGCCGTGACGCTTGCCCTGAAAACCGCCGGGGGTCAGGTCCGCCGCGATCACGCGGTGACAGGGGACCTGAGGGGCAAAAGGATTGGCCCGCAGGGCCTGACCGATGGCCCGCGGCGAGCCGCAGCCGATCCGTCGGCCCAGCGCTGCATACGTGATAACCTGCCCGGCCGGAACCTTGACCAAGGCATCATAAACCCTCCGGGCAAATGGTGAGACATGGGTGGGTTTCATGCCTCCAAGAGATACGACACCAGCCACGAAATCAAGGGAGGACGGCGTATGCGCCTGGAGGGCGAGCGTCCCCGCGAGCCTTTTGCCCTGTGGTTACTGGCCATGCGGGTGTGCTCGGCGGAAAGTCAGCCGAGACGCGAACACCCAACACCGAAGGCGGCCGGGGACGTCCGCCCTCCAGGTTCTCAGTCGTGCCAATCGAGGGTCTCGAGTTCGGCGGCATACGGCCAGTCTCCGGCTTGCGCGACAAGCCCATGCCGCAACGGATTATTTTTCACGTAGTCCCACTTGGCTGCGTAGGATTCATGATGTCGCAGTTGTGTATCCCAAAAACCCTGCTGCCAAGCGGCTTTCAGTCCGCTCTTTCGCGCGAAGAGCCGCTTCCAATAAGAGACCCAGCCCGCCAGAGGCGGCGGTGGCCAAGCTCCGGGGGCACAAAATAGGTGAAGGTGATCTGGAAGGATCACGTAGCGGCCCACCCACCAGTCGCGCGCCTCGGCCCAGGCGCTGGTCAATGCACGGTGGGCGTGATCATTGGCCAGCAGATGGCGGCGATCCTTGGTGCAGACGGTCAGAAAAACGATGATGGACCGGTTGTGCCGCTCCAGCGGAGGCAGACGCGCCGGATGTTTGCGGTGCGGCAGACTCATCGTGCGGTTTTACCAACGACATTCCCGGAGGGCGAGCGTCCCCGCGAGCCTTTGGCCCTGTGGTGACGGGCCACGCTGGGTGTGCGCGGCGGAAAGCTGGCCGTGGTGCGAAGGCCCAACACCGAAGGCGGGCGGGGACGTCCGCCCTCCCAGGACACCCTCTTCCCAAGCTCTCCGCTCCGTGCTCCCGACTCCTCGCTCCCTCAATTGTGCGACGAATCCTCGGGCGCGTCGGCCAGGACCTGATACATCGGGCCGAGGCCTTGCATGATACGGCGCCACGTGTCGTCGTCGGCATCGGCCCGCAGCAACTCGGGGTGCGGGCGCACGACGAGCCAGGAATTGAGCGCGATCTCGCGTTCCAGTTGGTTCTTGGACCAGCCGGCATAGCCGAGAAAGACCCGCAGTTTGTCATCGGTGAAATCGGGCAGCGCCAACTCTCCCTCGGGCCGCTCCATCGGTTCGAACTTGCAGGCCCCGGCTTCGGGGTCCCAATCGAGGCTGGCCACGATGACCTGATTGCGCGAGACCGGGCCTCCTTCGAAGATGGGCACATGGGCGATGCTCCCGAGGCCGGCCCCGACATCCAAGTCGCCGGCCCGGCGGCCGAGGGGGCGGTTGATGATGAACCCCAAGGCGCCGTCTTTCGCGCTGTGTTGGGACAGGTAAAGGATCGTGTGGCGGAAATTGGGATCCGCCATCATGGGATGCGCAACAAGGATCGAGCCCGAAAGATCTCCCGCTTGGGGCAGGCGTTTCATCGTGCGGACAAATTAATGCGCCGCGAGCGGTTCTGCAACTGTGCCCATCAGCTTCCCCAGCGCCCCGTCCCAAGCCGGGAACAAGGCCTCGACCGGCCAGCGCCAGGTCTGCGTCCGCAGGTGGATGACCAACTCGCTTCCGCCGGTGGTGCCGAGCTTGCGGACCGGCAGGCGGCAGAGGGTTGCGAGGTCGTGGAAGGCCTCCTCGTCCGCCGGGTCAACCGTGACCAGCACCCGCCCGGGGGCCTCGTGAAAGAGCGATTCGTCGTCGCGCCGCTCGTCATCCGGCAGAAAAATCTCCACCCCGACCAATCCCTCGCCCGAGAGGCAGCATTCGGCCAGCGCGACCGCGATTCCGCCCTCGGCGCAGTCATGCGCGCTGCGCACGAGACCGTCCCGGATGGCGTCCCGCACCGCCTGGTGGAGGGATACCTCGGTTCCCAGATCGGTTTGTGGGGGGCGACCTTCCTTGCGTCCGTGGAGGATGAGGAGGAATTGTGAGGCGTCGAGTCCGGCCGCGCGTTCGCCGAGGAGCCAGACCGAATCGCCCGGCCCGCGGAAGCCCTGACGCGTGATGTGGGCCTCGTCTTCGATGACTCCGACCATGGCCACGACCGGGGTCGGGTCGATGGGGCCGGCCGGGCTTTCGTTGTAGAGACTCACGTTGCCGCCCGTCACGGGCGTGTCGAAGGCTCGGCAGGCCTCGGCCATGCCTTCGACCGAGTCGCGCAACTGACGAAAGATTTCCGGCTTGTGCGGGTTGCCGAAGTTGAGGTTGTCCGTCGCCCCGAGCGGCACGGCCCCGGCGCAGGCCAGGTTGCGCGCGGCCTCGGCCACGCAGCGGCGCCCGCCTTCCCGCGGGTCGAGACGGCTGATCAAGCCGTTGCCGTCGACCGAGGCGGCGAGGAATTTCCCGCATTCGCGAGCGTAGAAGACGGCGGCATCCGAACCGGGGCCGACGACCGCACCGTTGCGGACCATGTGGTCGTATTGCTCCCAGATCCAACGTTTCCCCGTGAGGGTGGGGTGGGCGAGCAGGCGGGGAAGTGCCGCGGTCAGGTCGACCATCGGCACCGTGCTGATGTCCAGATCCTGCGGCGGCGTCCATTCCGCTGCCTCACGATGGTAAACCGGGGCCTGATCGGTCAGGTCGGCCGCGGGTATTTCGGCCACGACGCGGGTGCCGACGCGGATGCGCATGAGGCCGTCATCCGTGACCTGCCCGATGCAGGCATGGGGCAGATCCCATTTCTCGAAAATCTCCCGCACACGGTCCTCCTGTCCGCGATGGACAATGACAAGCATGCGTTCCTGCGACTCGCTCAGGAGAATCTCATACGGGGTCATGCCGGTCTCGCGTTTGGGCACGAGGTCGAGATCGACATCGATGCCGCTGCCTCCGCGGCTGGCTGTTTCGCAGGTCGAGCAGGTCAGCCCGGCCGCGCCCATGTCCTGGATCCCGGCCACGCAGCCGCTGGCCAGCAACTCGAGGCAGGCTTCGAGGAGAAGTTTCTCGCGGAAAGGATCGCCCACCTGCACAGCCGGCCGGTCCTCGCGCGATTCTTCGGTCAGCTCGCGCGAGGCAAAAGCTGCCCCGGCCAGACCGTCGCGTCCGGTCTCGGCGCCGACGTAAAAAACCGGATTGCCGCTGCCCCGGGCCGCGCCGCGTGCGATCTGGTCGTGGCGGAGCACGCCGAGGCAGAAGACGTTGACCAGCGGGTTGCCCGCGTAGGTCTCATCGAACCAGGTCTCGCCGCCCACCGTCGGAAGGCCGATGCAATTGCCGTAGTGGGCGATGCCCGAGACCACGCCGGCGAGCAGATGCCGGTTGGCCGCCGCCCCGGGGGCGCCGGCTTCAATCGGGCCGAAGCGGAGGGAATCGAGGAGGAAAATCGGACGCGCCCCCATGGTGAAGATGTCGCGGATGATCCCGCCCACGCCCGTGGCGGCGCCCTGGAACGGTTCGACCGCGCTCGGATGGTTGTGGCTCTCGATCTTGAAAGCCACGGCCCAGCCGTCGCCCACGTCGAGCACGCCGGCGTTTTCTTCGCCGGCTTTGACCAGGATGCGCGGGCCAGACGTGGGGAATTTTTTCAGCTCGGGCCGCGAATTTTTGTAGGAGCAATGCTCGCTCCACATGACGGAGAAAATGCCCAGCTCGGTGAAGTTAGGGTCGCGCCCGAGAATCCCCTGGATACGCGCATATTCGTCCGGCGTGATGCCGTGCTTGGCGATGAGTTCCGGCGTGATGGTCGGGTCTTTCATGACACAGCGGCGAGGGCGGATTCGAGGAGGCTGGCGAAGACGAATCGTCCGTCGGTGCTGCCCAGGCGCTCCTCGCAGGCGCGTTCGGGGTGGGGCATGAGCCCGAGAACATTGCCCGGGCCGTTGAGAATCCCGGCAATGTGGCGCAGCGAGCCGTTTGGGTTGGCCCCGGGCGTCAGGCTTCCATCCGGCGCGCAGTAGCGGAAGGCCACCCGGCCCTCGCTCTCCAACTGATCGAGGGTTTCCTCATCAGCCAGATAGCATCCCTCGCCATGCGCAATGGGCAGGCGGAGAACCTGTCCGACCTGGCCCGCCCGGGTGAAGGGCGACGCGGTGTTCTCCAGCCGCAGGTGCACTTGCCGGCAGATGAAATGGAGGCCGCGGTTGCGGACGAGGGCGCCGGGGAGCAGGCCGGATTCACAGAGGATCTGGAAACCGTTGCAAATCCCGAGCACGGGCGTTCCGCGCGTCGCCGCCTCGCGCACGGCGGCCATGACCGGAGAATAGCGAGCGATGGCCCCGCAGCGCAGGTAGTCGCCGAAGGAAAATCCGCCGGGTAAAATGATCACATCGTAGCCATCGACCGATGTCTCCTTGTGCCAGACCGGCTCGGCCGTCGCGCCGAAAGTGTCCTGCAGGGTGCGAAGACAATCCTGGTCGCAGTTCGACCCGGGAAAACGCAGGACGGCGAATTTCATCAGGCGGGAAATTCGACCGTGTAGTCCTCGATGACCGGATTGGAAAGCAGGTCGCGGCAGATCGCGTGGAGCTTGTCGTCATCCGGACGGCCCTCCGGAGCCTCGATTTCGATGACCTTGCCGATGCGCACCCGTCCGGGTTGCGCCCAGCCGAGATGTTTGATGGCCTCGGCCGTAGCCACCCCCTGAGGATCGAGAACGGAGGATTTTGGCAGGACGGTCACGCGGATTTTCATCGCCCCAGAGACTGGCCAAGTCGCGGGCTTTTGAAAAGTCGGAAGAGGGGGGCTTGGAAGGCCGGGGTGACGAGTGACAAGTGACGGGTGACAAGCGGCAGGACAGAATCGGTCGCCGACACCTCGTCACTTGTTACCCGTCACTTGTCGCTGCCAGTAAACTTCTCCGTCGCCCGACCGAGACGGCCGCGGCGACGAAGGTGAGGGCAAGACACAGGACTGAAAAGGCCTCCCCGTGTTTCATATAAAACGTGGTCGGTGGATCCACCGGCACTTCGACCTCGGCCATCATCATGCCCTCGGCAAACGTGTCGCCGTCCGGCCCCGTCAGTTTCTGCCGGACGCGCCCCAGGTGGTCGATCACGCAGGTCACGCCGGTGTTGGCGCAGCGGACCATCGGGCGTCCGGTCTCGGCGCTGCGGAAAATGGCGTGGGCCAGATGCTGCCGCGAGCCCGCGCTGCGGAGGAACCAGCCGTCATTGGTCACATTGATGAAAATCTGGGCGCCCAGCATCGCCGCCTCGCGGGCGAGGTGACTGAGGGTGTCCTCGAAACAAATGAGCGGGGCGAGCGTGATCGGCGGCGAGGCCAGTTGGAAAACCACCGGGCCTTCCCCCGGATCGAAATCGGCCGGGACAAGGTGGCCGACCATGATGGCGAAAAGCGGGAAGCTTTGGCGGAAGGGGATGTATTCGCCGAACATGACAAGGTGGGTCTTCGGGTAGACCTGCGGTTCGTCCCCCGGGCCGCGAACCATCACGGCGGCGTTGTAATCAGCCTTCGGTCCGAGGATGAGGGTGCCGAAGAGCAGGGAAAAATCGCCACGCTCCGCCCACTTCTTGACGAAGGCATGAGCCACGGGGTCCTCGAAAAATCCGCGCGGGGTGGAGGCTTCGGGCCAGAGGATGAGGTCCGGCTGGAGGGCCGCAGCCGCCGCGGTCTGCCGCTCGAGGGTCGCGTAGATGCGGTCCTCGAACGCGCTGTTCCATTTTTCGTTCTGCGGGATGGCCGGTTGGACCGCGGCGACGCGCAGCGGTGTGGTTTCGATCTTGGCGGAGATCTGCCGCAGGCCGTAGGCGAAGGTGATGACGATGAGGGCCAGCGTGAGGGTGAAATCAAAATGCGCCCGCACCCGGCCGCTCTGGGCTTCAAGCATGAGGCGTCGCACGGTGGCCACGGCAATGGCAGAAGACAGGACGGCGAGGAACGAGAGTCCGCCCACGCCGGTGAGGGAGACGATCTGGATGAACGGAACGTTCTCGTGCAGGGCGATGCCGAGCGCATTCCAGCCGAATCCGGTCATGACCGTGGCGCGGAGAAACTCGAGGGCGACCCAGGCGGCGGCAGCAAGGAAACCGGCGGCCAGATTGCGCCACGAACTCAGCCAGACCGAGCGCGTGGCGCCGCCTGCATCGCGCGGGGTGGCAAAGACAAAGACCAAGCCGGCCCACACGGCCGGGTAAAGTGCGAGGTAAAGGCAGAGGACCAGCCAGCCCGGCGTTGTCACGTTGGTCACCCACGCGAGCGAGCCGAGGAAATAGACCAGACCGGTCAAGTAGCCGAGTTCCGCCTTGCGCAGCAAAGCGTGTTTCGCCGGGACCGGGCCGAACCAGATCGCGGCCAACAGCGGGGCCAGCGCGATCCAGACGAGCCATGCTTGATCAAACGGGGCGAAGCAGAGGACGAGCAGCCCGCCACTCAGTGCGGCGGCGACCCAGGGCCAGAGATTGAGCGGAAAGCGCAAGAGAATTGGGGGTTTCAGGCCGGGTGCGTCAATGCGCCCCAGACAGCAAAAACTGAAACGTTGAAAACTGGAACACTGAAAACGGCGGCGGCCTCAAGTCTCCTCCTCCGCCTCACTTGCCCCCGAACGAGCAGACCTTCAAAATGGTCTTGAGCAGGATTTCAACGTCGAGCACGAGGGAGTAGTTCTTGATGTAGTAGAGGTCGTAGCGAAGCTTTTCCACCGCGTCGTCCAGCCCGGTGCCGTAGCGGAAGTTGACCTGGGCCCAGCCGGTGATGCCGGGTTTGACCAGGTGCCGCAGGTGGTAGCTGGGGATCTTTGTTTCATACTCGGCCACGATGCGCGACCACTCGGCCCGCGGGCCGACCAGGCTCATTTCGCCACGGAGGACATTGAAAATCTGGGGCAATTCGTCGAGCCGGATGAGCCGGAGAAGGCGTCCGACCGTGGTGATCCGGTCATCATGGTCCCGCGTGTAGGGGTAGTCCGCCGCCTCTCGCACGACCATCGTGCGAAACTTGAAGAGAATGAAGCGCGTCTCCCCGCGGCCCACCCGCTCTTGGCGGTAAAGGACGGGAAAGCCGCTGTTCAAGGCCACGGCGATGGCAATGAGAGCCATGAGGGGCAGCGCCAGCGGCAGGAGCAGCAGAGCCAGACCGTAGTCGGTCAGGGTTTTCAAATACCGGTAGGCCGAGTGGCGGGCCAGTTGGAAACTCTGCCGCAGCGCCCACGAGTGATCGAGCCGCTGGACCGATTCCTTGCGCCAGATCTCACTGAAAAAGGTGTCGGTGCTGTAAACCGGGATGCGCAGGAAATGCACGCGGGCGAGTTTTTCCAGGAGGGCGGCCGGGTAACTCTCCGGCTGGTCGGTCAGCACGATGCCCTCGAAATTCTGGGCCCGCTGGGCGGCCGGCCGGAGGGCGGCAGAGGGTTCGAGGCGGGAAGCCTCCTGCAAAACCGTGCGCGGCGAGACCTCGAGAGCGCGCGCCTCGGCGTCCATCAGCTCGCGGACCACCCGCAGGTTGTGGTCGGCCAGCACGACCGGATTGTGGAATCCCATTGCCCCGCAGTAATTCTCGAACTGCGCCAGATCCTGTGGCGTGCCGATGGCCAGATACGGAACGCGGCGGGCCCGGCGGGTCCACACCGCAGCTGCGACCAGCCGCAGCGCCAGCGCCGGGATGGCGTAGCCCACCGTGGTGTAGAAAAGCACCACGCGGCTCTGGGCGGTGTAAAAATCGGTCGTGGAGAAAAAGACAAAGAGAACGAACGCCCCGGCGGCTGCGCCGACGACCACGGCGAGGAGGAACTCCGCGGCAAACTGCGCCAGCCGGAAGGTCCGGCGCGCCTTGTATCCGCCGATCAAGGCCACGGCGAGGAGGATGCAGAAGAAGAAAATCCCCACCTGAAGCAGGTAGCCGGGTGACATGATGAGGGCCTGGTTGACCCGCACGGCGCGGCTGAGGGCGTAGGCTCCACTGACCAGGGCGACGTCGGCGACGAAGAGGAGGAGGCTGGTGAACCACGGTTGCCGCGCGATGTTCTGCAACGCACTGCCCCGCATGCCGACGCTGCCGATTTCAACTGTCCGCTCATGCGGCTCCCCAGCGTCAACGGGTAGGTCTGTGGGAGTGGCACTTCGAATCATGAGCGAGCTGGCCGGAGTGAAATCTACAGGAAGTTAAGCCCTCAAGTGGATGCCCGCAACGGAATTGCGCTGATTACGGCTTATCCGGCGAGGACCCCGGCAGGATCCGGGCGGCAAGGGCATTGATGCGTTCCTGGGCCATCTGGCTCGGCGGATACTGGCGGTGGGCGTCGAGATACCAGGCAAGGGCGGCGCCGTATTCGCCGCGGGCTTCGAGGTCGCCGCCGCGGCTCAGGGCCTGGACGAAAGTCGCTGCCCCGCCGCTGGCCAGGTCGGCCCGCAGGCGGTTGATTTCCGGATCCTCCGGGTATTTGGCCGCGGCGAGCTGGATGCTTTCCCACGCGCCGGCCGCGTCCCCGCGCTGCTGGATTTCGCGGGCCCGCTGGAGCGAGCCTTCGATCTCGGTCATCTGCGCCAGGATCATGCCGAGCTTCTCCTGCCGCTCGGGGTAGAGGGCGGTGGCGGCGATGAATTTTGCGTTGTCACGAAAAATGGCCCGGTGGTCGCCCTGCTCGACCAGGCGGTCGAGCTCGTTCAGCGCCTGCTGCTGCACATCGGTCTGGGCGAAGATGTTGCTCCCGACCTCGGCCAGCGCGGGGTTGCGGGGCCAGATCTCGGCGGCGGCGCGGAGTTCGGCCTCCATGGCCGCGCGGTCGCCCGAGAGCGCGGCGTTCTTGGCCTTGGAGAGGTGCATGGCACTGATGGTCTTGGCCGTTTCGATCTTGGCCAGCGGCTTGCTCGTGTTGAAGTCGCTCGCCGTTTCGCTCATCTCGCCGACGAGTTTCTCCGCCCGGGTCAGGTCGTTGACCTCGAGGGCGGCGAGGAGTTCGTTTTTCATCTGCGTGAACTTGAGCGCGCGGCGTTTGTCCTCGCGGGAAAGGAGCCGGACGCTCGGCATGTATTCGCCGAGGGCGAAGGTTTCGGCCAACCGCTCGGTCGCGCTGTTCAATTCGCCCTGCTCGAGGAGGAACTTGTAGGCTTCCACGCCTTCGTTGATGTCGCGGATGGCCTCGTTGGCCAGGCTGTCGATCTGGCTGAGCGAGCTGACGAGTTTGCTGATGCTCTGCGCTGCGGCCGCCGCGCCGCCGGTCAGGCTTTCGATGCTGAAGTTCTCGATCCCCATCTTGACCCCGCTGGCCGCGAAGGCCCCGGCGTTGCCGCCGGGGGACTGGGTTTGCTGGCCGACTCCGACCGACGCACCGTTCGAACCCGCGCTGGTTCCGACCGAGGTGCCGCTGTCAGCCGACCCGCCCGCAGCCGAAACCTTCGGATCGAACTCGGCGTTGATTTTGGCCTGCCCGGCATCGCGGTTGGTCGGCATGGTGCCGATCATCTGCTTGTAGACGTCGATGGAATTGTCGCCGTCGGCGTAGAGTGCGCGGTAAAAGCGGTTGGCGATGATGACGTGCTCGAAGCGGCGGGTGGCGAAATACTGCATGATGAGCGCCTGCAGGTGCGCCTTGGTCGTGAGCTCGGTTCCGGCGATCCGCAGTTTGTTGTTTTCGATCGTCTGGGTGATGTCGGAGAGCACCCGCCGGGTCGAGGCCAGCCGGGCGTCGCGCTCGATCCGTTGGTTTTCCTGCAGGACGGGGGAATCCTTCGCGCTGGTGCTGATCCCCAGGGTCGAGGTTCGTGCGGCCATCTGGTTGTTCCACTCCGCCGCCTTGCGTTCTTTTTCCAGCACCGCGTTCTCCGCCTTGAGCCGCTCCACCGTCTTGAGGCTCGTCCGCGCGGCGTAAACGGCGTCTGACATGGTCCGGCAAAGATTAGCATCATCCTTGTAGTCCGACGCCTGCTTGAGCAGCGAGAAGGCGGCCTCGATGTTCTGCGGGGTGGCCTTGCCGGGGGAGATGAGGTCGAGGATCCGGTCGATCGTCTCGCGGTAGGCCACATCCGCCTTGCTCGTGGCCGGGGACGAGTTGAGGTATTTTTCAAACCGTGCCCGGAACAGCCGGTTGTCATTGATGTTCCAAACCTTGCCGTCGAAAGCGGCCACATCCGAGCCGGGATCGAAGGCGGGGACATCCCGTCCGATGAACCCTTCGTTCATCTGCGGGGGGCGGGCTCCGCCCGTGGCGGCGCTGGAGTCACCCATGCCCGGTTCTTGCGCCAGGGCGGTGCCGGGCAGCAGGCCGAGGAGAAGGAGCGTGCGGGCTTTCATGATTTGGTCAGGCTGGTGGCGTAAAGAAGCCCGCCGTCGCGGACCTCGACTAGGAAGTGAAACCGCTGGCCCTTCTGCAGTCCGTCCTTGCTGACCTCGACAGGAAGGACCACCGGAATGGGGGTGTCCGCCCCGGCCGGCTGCACGGAGATGAGACGCCCTTCGTCGGGGGACCAGGCAATCGAGTTAAGGACTGAGCCGGTCAGGCGGTAGGTGTTGCCCCGCAGGGAGGACGAGGTGGCGAGGTATTCCGCGACCGGAAATTCCGGCGCCGTGCGGTAGGGCTGGCTCGAGGTGCCCAGATAATAACCGCCGGCGCCGATGA
Organism: Chthoniobacterales bacterium; assembly: GCA_041736875.1. Lineage (GTDB taxonomy): Bacteria > Verrucomicrobiota > Verrucomicrobiia > Chthoniobacterales > JACTMZ01 > JACTMZ01. Next base: position 16,005 of record JBGSSV010000036.1, read on the forward strand.
GAAGAAGCACGGCCGCCAAGGTGGCGAGCAGCCAGGCGAAGCGGGGGGCACTGCGGGCACGGCGGGACATAAGCTTACTTATCTGTCCCAAGTGGCCCGAAGGCAACCCAGCCAGGCGATAAAAATCCCCAGAATGATGTGCAGGACGAGAACCCATGCGCAGAGTCCTTGGGGGGAAAGGGTGGTGGGCACGACCAATTCGAGCACATCGTAGTAGCGGGTTTCCCGCAGGCTTTGCAGCGCACCGCTCCAACTCCAATACGCGGCGATGAACGGCCGCAGGGCGGCATCCAGCCCCGCCGGGAGCGCGAGAACCGCACCGGAGAGCGGCAGTTGGAATCCGACCAGATAAATCGAGGCCAGCGAGGCGTGGTCGGCCGTGCGGGAGAGGGCGGAAATGCCGAGGCTGACCGCCGTGAGGGCGGCGTTGACGAGGAGAAAAAAGACAAATTGCTGTGACCCATCCCCGGGAAACTGGGCAACCGCGCGGACGAACCAGGTCATCCACGCGGATTGAACCACGACAAGGACGGCGAGGAAGGCGGCCTTGGAGGCGACATAGGCACCGGGGCTGAGACCGGCGAATCTTTCCTTCTCGTAGATGGCGCGTTCGCCGGCGATCTCCCGGGCGCTGTTGTTCGCGCCGAGCAATCCGAGCAGGATGACTTGCAGCAGGACCAACCCCGAGACCGCGCTCCCCGCCTTGCTCGCTCCCTCGGCAAAAGTGCGGGCCTCGATGAGTTGTCTCACCACGTCACCGCTCAGCCCCGCGTCGAGGCTCGGCACGGCCGGAAGTCCGTCGAGGGCGAAGATGGCCACCACGAGCGGAAACCCCAAAACCAGTCCGGCCTGCAGGGCCAGGCCGCTTTTGTGGCGGAAGAAAATCTTCCAGCGCACGGCCAGCAGGGTGAAAAACTGGCTGACCGGACCGGCCACCCCAACGGAGCTCTCCGGTTCGTCGCCGTCCTTCGCATCTTGCGCCGGCGGCTCGTCCGGCCGCGCCCGGTCTTTTTCAAAATGCCCGCGGTGCTTGATCCATGACGCGTGCCACTCCTCGCCGGTGCGCTGGGGCAGCCGGTCGAAAATGGCCTCGGGATTCTCCGCGCGAAAATAATGGGCGGCCGTGGCGGGCGGGCCGAGATACGCGAGATGACCCGCCACGAGCACGGCCACCTGATCGAAGACCCCGAGGTCACGCAGGCCGTGAGTCACCACGAGAACGACGCGGTTGCCCTCGCGGGCGATGTGGCGGAGGAGTTCGAGGATTTCGGTCTCCGCCCGCGCATCAAGACCGCTGGTCACTTCATCGCAAAGCAGCAGGGGCGGTTCGCTCGACAACTCGATGGCCAGGGCCAGGCGGCGGCGCTGCCCGCCGGAGAGGTGCTTCGACAAGGTGGGGGCGGCGGAGGTCAGCCCGACCAACTCGAGGAGCTCGGCCGCGCGCGTCACCCGTGCGGCGTCGCTCAGGCCGGCCACGCGGAGCCGGAGGGCGAGGATGACGTTTTCCTCGGCTGTGAGGTTTTCCTGGCTGATGGTGAACTGCGGCACGTAGCCGATCTGCGAGGGCGGGAGATCTTCGGTTTCCAGATCAGTCCCCTCCCAATGGAGCGAGCCGCTGGTGGTGTCCGCGATGCCTGCGATGGCGCGAACCAGTGTCGTCTTGCCGCTGCCGCTCGGCCCGAGCAGGGCGCAGACCTCGCCGCGAGGGAAGGAGGCGGACACGCCGGAGAGCAGGATGGGGTCGTGATCACGCCCGCCCGCCGCGACCGTCACTTCGCGCAGTTCCAACATCAGCCTGCATGCTCGCGGAGGTCCGCGCCGAGCGCAAACCCGAAAGGCGGGGCCCCCTCGCCCCGGTCAGGGCGTTGGCACTGCGGCGTTTTCTCCGGTGCTCGGCTCCTGCACGGGGCCTCCCTCGGGATTCATCACATCCTCGGTGAACTCGCCCTCCGCCGCTGCGGCGGGATCAGCGGTTGGCGGGTTGTTCGCCGCGGGGGCGGATTCCTCGTCTTCCTTCTTTTTCTCCTCCTCGGTCTTGGGCGGTTTGTAATCCTTCAGCAACTTGGCCAGCACGGCGCCGATGACCGGCGCGGCGTTCGCGCCGCCGGCCACGGTTTCGCCCGGGCTGCCTTCGATGACGGCGGCAAAGGCGTAGAGCGGATTGTCCGCCGGGGCGAACCCGCCGAACCATGCGGCGTTGCGGCGCTTGCTCACCGGTCCCCATTGCGCCGTGCCCGTCTTGCCCGCGACTTTCACGCCCTTGACCGTCGCGGCGCGATGGCCTGTGCCCGTGCCGTGCGAGGTGACCATGACGAGGCCTTTCGTCAGGTCGACCAAGTTCTCCGGGGCGATGCCGAGTTCGGCCCGCACGCGGTCCGGGTAGGCGTTGACCACCCGGTTGTCAATGCTCTGGATCTGTTTAACCAGGCGGGTTTGGTGAAACTTTCCGCCGTCGGCGATCACGCCCATCGCTTGGGCCATCTGCACGGGAGTGATGAGGATGTCGCCCTGGCCGATACTCATGTTGGCCACGTCGCCGTTGAGGATGCGGCGTTTGTGGACGCGCATCATGTAGTCGTCGGTCGGAATGTTGCCGGGAGCCTCCGCGCGGAGCGGAAGGCCCGTGCGTTGACCCAGGCCGAGGGCGGTGGCCCACTCGATGATGGGAGCCGCGCCGATTTTCAAGCCCGCCTGATAGAACCAGGTGTTGCAGGATTGGGCCAGGGCTTGCGAGAGCGTCAGGCTTCCCGCGCCGCCGGACTTCCAGTTGCGGAAATAAAAATTGCCGACCTGCAGGCCGCCGGGGCAGTTGATCTTCGTTTCCGGCGTGATCAGTCCGGTCTGGAGGGCGGCGAGGCCGACGAATGTCTTGAAGGTCGAGCCGGGCGGGTAGGCCGAGCGGAAAGCCCGCGGGTAAAGTGGAACTTCCGGGTCGTTGTTCAGCTTGGCGAAGACATCCGGCTTGATGATCGGGATGAAGGCGTTCGGGTCGAAAGACGGACGGGAGGCCATGCCAAGGATTTCGCCGGTCGAAGGTTCGATCACGACGACGGCCCCGCGTCGGCCGGTCTTGGCCAGCGCCTCCTCGCACGCTTGCTGCACCTTCAGATCGAGCGTGGTGATGACGTTGTAGCCGGGGACCGGTTGGCGGACGTTGCGCTCGGTCGTGCGCTTGCCCTCGGCGTTGAGCGTGAGGTTCAAAACCCCGGGCGTGCCGCGCAGTTGGTCGTCGAACATCTGCTCCAGCCCCTCCCGACCCTCGTCCTCGGGGAAGATCAAGTCGTTGTTCTCGATCGGCTTGACCGAAAGCGGGGCGACTCGGCCGACGTAGCCGATCATGTGGGCGCCGAGCGAGGCGAGTGGGTAGTGCCGGACGTAGGCGGGTTGGAGCACCAGGCCGGCACCGAGCCCGCGGCTGACGGCGCTGATCTGCTCGGCCGCCAGATCCTCGGCGAGGATCAACGGCAGGATGCCGCGGTTTTTGTAGTGCTGCACGATGACCTCGTCGGTCACCTCGAACTTGCGCTGGAGCAATCCTTCGGCGGTCAAAATCTGGCTGCGGGCAAAGTTGATCGCCTGGCTGTCCGTGAACTCCAGCGGCGTGGGGAAACTCAGCCCGAGGTTGTAGGCCACCCGCGTTTGGGCCAGCGGGGCGCCGTTGCGATCGGTGATCTGCCCGCGGGGCGCCGGAATGTGCAGGAGGTAAGTCCGCGCCTGTTTCTGCGTTTCCCATGTCGGACGGGGCACCTCGACCACGTCGGTCATCCGCGGCTGCGCCAAAGCGAGACCCGTCCACGCGGTGGTGGCCAGAAGGGCGAGGAAAAGTTTCATGCGCGGTATAACCGGTCAATGAACACGCATCAGGGCAGGCTGGCAAGCCGCGGTCCGTCGGCACGGGGTGCCGTGATGTGCGGCGGCTTGAGGTAGATCGGCGTCGGAGTCCCCGCGGGATCGAGCCCGGGAGCTAGCCGGGCGAGGACGCGGGCGGAGGGAACAGCCATCGGCAGGGATTCTCCAGCTTCGAGGCGCCCCACGCGGTAGATGACGGGGCCGCCGTCCCCCGCCGTCTCCGCGAAAAACTTCTCCCGGGTCAGCAGGTGGATCGATCCCTGCAGGCTGCGGTTGTGGACCTCTGCAAGGAAGACCTGACCGCCCCGCGCGTCGCCCACCGCGCGGTAATGCGTCTCCGGCACCTCGAGCAGGCAAGGCGAGGGGAGCGTGACCACGTCGAGGCCGAGGGCCAATTGAAAGGCGTCCGCCAGCGCGCAGGCCATCCGCAGGCCGTTGTAGGATCCCGGACCGACCCCGAGGGCCAGGCGTGCCGCCCCAGCCCACCGCGGGCGCACTTCCTCCAGCAGACGGTAAATCTCCGCTCCGCGGCCCCGTGGGGCCGACCAGATCCGCTCGGCGGTGATCTCTCCGGCGTCGGCCACGGCGAGGCTGTCCTGACCGGTCGAGGTTTCCAGCGCCAGGATCTTCATTGCTCTTCGCTGACTATAATGGTGCGGCGCCCGTCGCCGGCCGACGTGATGCTAACCCGAGTGGCCGAGGCGGGGATCAAGGCCGGAAAGCGCCCGGCCCACTCAATCACGACCAGCCCGTCTTCCGCCGCCAGTTCATCGTGAGCGGCAGACCAGACCTCCTCGGCGGACCGGGCGCGGTAGAGGTCAAGGTGAAAGACCGGACCGCGCGGGGTCGAGTATTCGTGCAGCAGGGCGAAAGTCGGACTCGTTGCGCGTTCCGTGCCCCCCCAGCCTTCGACCAAACCACGGACAAAATGTGTCTTCCCAGCCCCGAGTTCGCCCTCGAGTGCGACCGTGTCACCGGGCGCGAGTCGAGCCCCCAAGGCACGTCCGGCCGCGACGGTATCGTCGGGTGTCCGGGTGGTGAGGGTTGTTTCCACGGTCCGGACTCTAGCGCATCGTCCCGCCGGGGGCCAATGCGCGCTTGCCTTTGGCCTCCGGGCTTTTGACCATGGCGCGCTCAACTCGATGGATTCCGCCCAGCTCACTTTCCGCCGCCGTCTGGTCAGCACGCTTTTGCTCTGGGCGCTGGTGCTCGCGACGATTTTGTCCGGCTGGGAGCAGTTCTTTTTCTTCACCATCTCGGGCATTGGCTTGCTGGGGCTCTGGGAATATTACGAAATGCTCGACCGGCGCGGCGTGCCGAATTTCAAGCTGACCGCCCTGATCTGCGCGGTGATTTTTTTCGCCGGGAGCTTTTACACCTTCCGGTCGGCCCAGCCGAACTCATCGTATGACTTCGAGATCGCTGTCCTGGTCATTTTTCTGCTGGTCGTGTTTGCGCGCCAGATGTTCCGGCGCACCCGGGACAAGAACCCGCTCGAGACCATGGCCTACACGATCTTCGGGCTGCTCTACGTCGTCTGGCTCTTCAATTTTCTCGTCAAGATCGTTTATCTCACGCCCCGCGGTCCGCTCGATGAGACGACCGGCCAGTATTATGTGCTCTACCTCCTGCTCGTGACCAAGTTCAGCGACATGGGGGCGTATGTCACGGGCTCGATTTGCGGACGGCACAAGCTCGTGCCGCACATCAGCCCGCACAAATCGTGGGAGGGTTTGGCGGGGGCCGTGGTGTTCGCCGTGGCCGGCAGTTTCGGCCTGTGGTGGCTCATCCCCTCGCGTCTCTCGCTCTTCAGCGCGACGGATGTGGCGGTCCTCGGTGTTCTTCTCGGCTTGGCTGCGGTCATCGGCGATCTGGCCGAGTCGATCGTCAAGCGCAGCACGGAGGCCAAGGATTCCAGCGCCTTGCTGCCCGGTATCGGCGGGGTCTTGGACTTGATCGACAGCGTGCTCTTCACGGCGCCGATTTTGTTTTTTTACATGCGGCTGGTTCTGGGATTGCCTCAAGGATGAGCCAGCGCCAAGTCGTCCTACTCGGCGCGACCGGCTCGATCGGTCGCAGCGCCTGTCGCGTGGCGCTCGACTTGCCGGAGCGTGTGCGTGTTGTCGGCATGTCGGGGTTCCGCAACATGGAACAGTTGGCCCTCGAGGCGAATCGCCTGCGGCCCGCTGCGCTGGCCGTGCCGGACGAAGCCGCCCGGGAGGTTTTGCGCGGGCGCCTCGACTATGAGCCGACGGAGATTTTTCTTGGCGAGGAAGGCCTGGCCAGCCTCGCTGCCATGGACGCGGCGGACATGGTCCTCGTGGCCATTGTTGGCACGGGTGGTCTTCGTCCCACGCTCGCGGCGCTGGAGGCGGGCAAGGACATCGCCTTGGCCAGCAAGGAGGTCCTCGTTGTCGCGGGGGAAATCGTCATGGCCGCAGCCCGGCGCCACGGCTGCCTCATCCTGCCGGTGGACAGCGAGCACAACGCGATTTTTCAATGTTTGGAAGGACGTGAATTGCGCCATGTGCGGCGACTCATCCTCACCGCCTCGGGGGGGCCTTTTCGCACCTGGCCGGCGGAGCAGCTGCGCACCGTCACGAGGGAGCAGGCCCTCTGTCACCCGACTTGGCGCATGGGCAAGAAAATCACCATCGACTCGGCCACGATGTTCAACAAAGGCCTCGAAATGATCGAAGCCCGCTGGCTCTTCGGTTTGGAGATGGCCCATGTCGCCGTGGTCATTCACCCGCAAAGCATCGTCCATTCCATGGTCGAGTTCGTCGACGGGTCGGTCCTCGCGCAAATGAGCCATTCGGACATGCGTTTTCCCATCCAATACGCGCTGACCTGGCCGGACCGTATTGCCGGTTCGCTCCCGCCGCTGGATTTTGCTCAATTGGGGCAGTTGGCTTTCGAGGAGCCGCGGAACGGGGTCTTTCCCGCGCTCGACCTGGCCCGGCGTGCGACGGAGCGAGGCGGGGCCGCTCCGGCCGTCCTCAATGCAGCAAACGAGGTGGCAGTGGAGGAGTTTCTGGCCGGCCGCATGGCTTTTCCACGGATTTGGGAGGTGGTTGGATCGGTTCTGGACGCCTGGGCCGATGCGCCGGCTCCTGATTTGGCCGCCCTTTTGGAAGCCGATCGCGTCGCCCGCGAGGCCGCGCGCCAGGCGGCCCGGGGTTGAGCGCGGATTTTGCCTGCTGCGGCGCCGGGCTTTTGTGCTAAGTTGACCGGTTCTTATGGCTGACTATTTGCGGATGGCGGGAATTCTTCTGGAAGTCCTGCTGCTTTTTAACCTCATCATCATCGCCCACGAGTTGGGCCATTTTCTCGCGGCCCGCTGGCGTGGTCTGGTCGTGGAGAAGTTCGGCATCTGGTTCGGCAAGCCGCTGTGGAAGAAAACCATCGGCGGCGTGGAATACAGCCTCGGGTCCATCCCCGCCGGCGGCTTCGTCGCCTTGCCTCAGCTTGCCCCCATGGAGGCGGTTGAGGGGCGGAGCGAGCATGACCGAGCCGCCCTGCTGCCCGTCACCGCGATGGACAAAATCATGGTCGCCCTGGCCGGCCCGGTGGCCAGCATGACGCTAGCTCTGATTTTCGCCGTCATCGTCTGGGGCATCGGCCGCCCGGTCAGCGAGGCCGAAACCACCACCGTGATCGGCTACGTTCTGCCCGATGGCCCGGCGGCCAAGGCCGGCCTCCTGCCCGGCGACCGCATTCTCGAGGTCAACAATCATCCGGTGACGAAGTTTGCCGGCATGGGGAATATGCGCCAGAGCGTGACTTGGAATGTCGTGCGCAGCGAAGAACCGCTCATCCCGATCAAGTTCGAGCGCGACGGCGTGACTAAAACACTCGAGGTCGAGCCCGTGACCCCGGAGCGCGAGGGCTGGGGGCGCCGCAAACTTCGCCAGATTGGAATCCTGCCGGCCCAGACCCCCATGGTCGGGCGCGTTTTCCCCGGCAGTCCCGCGGCCGAGGCCGGTATCCAGCCACGCGACCTGATCACAGCGGTGGATGGCCGGCCTTTGCTCAGTCTGGCTTCGCTTTCCGAATACCTGGATACGCACGCGGCCGGGGTGCCGATTAAAGTCACGGTCCAGCGCGGAGGAGAAACCCTCTCGCTCAACGTGACCCCGCAGCTCCCGGAGGGGGCGAAAAAGCCCCGGGTCGGCATCATGTGGGACGACCGTGGCGTGACCACCCTCGAGCATCCCAATCCGTGGCAACTCGTGGTCGGAAGCGTGCAGACCATGGTCGACACGCTCTCCGCCGTCTTCTCCCCGCGCAGCGACATCAAGGCCGAGCATTTGAGCGGTCCCGTCGGGATCATGCGCATTTACTATCTGCTCTTCGAATCCCCCGACGGCTGGCGCCTCGCCATCTGGTTCAGCGTGGTTCTCAACGTCAACCTCGCCCTCCTCAACCTCCTGCCCATTCCCGTGCTTGACGGCGGCCATATCACGTTGGCCATCATCGAGGCGATTCGCCGCAAGCCGATCAACGTCCGCATCCTCGAAAAGGTCCAGGGTGCCTTCGCCATGCTGCTCATCGGCTACATGCTCTACATCACCTTCTTCGATGTGCTCGATTTGCCGTGGCGACGCGCGCCGGTGGAACCGGTGGCCGAACTCAAGTTCACTCCAGCTGCGACGCCGTCCACCACCGAGCCATGACCCCATCCCTGCCGGCACCGTTCTACCCGGAGCGCCGCCGCAGCCGCGAGGTCAGGATCGGCCGGGTCGTCGTCGGGGGCGAAACGCCGGTCTGTGTGCAGTCCATGCTGACCTGCGACACGATGGACACCGCGGCCTGCGTGCGGGACACGATCGCCCTTGTTGACGTCGGATGCGAAATTGTCCGCATCACCGCGCCCACGGTGAAGGACGCGCGCAATCTTCAAGCCATCCGCGATGAACTCCGCGCCCGCGGTTGCGACGTGCCGCTGGTGGCGGATATCCATTTCAAGCCCGATGCCGCAATGGAAGCGGTGCGTTGGGTCGAGAAAGTGCGGGTCAATCCCGGCAATTACGCTGATTCGAAGAAATTCGCCGTGCGCGAATACACCGACGAGCAATACACGGCCGAGATCGGGCGCATCCGGGATAAATTCGCGCCGCTGGTCCTGCTCTGTCGCGAGCGCGGCGTGGCCATGCGCATCGGGACGAACCACGGATCGCTGAGCGACCGCATCATGAACCGCTTCGGGGACACCCCGCTCGGCATGGTTGAGAGCGCCCTGGAGTTTGCCCGCATCGCCCGGGATCTGGACTACCACGATTTTGTTTTTTCCATGAAGGCCTCGAATCCGAAGGTCATGATCGTGGCTTACCGTCTGCTCGTCTCGCGCCTTGCCGCAGAGGGGCCGGACTGGAACTACCCGATCCATCTCGGGGTGACCGAGGCCGGCGACGGCGAGGATGGGCGGATCAAGAGCGCGGTCGGCATCGGCTCGCTTCTCGCCGACGGCATCAGCGACACCATCCGGGTCAGCCTGACCGAGGACAGCGTGCATGAGATTCCGGTGGCGCGGGAATTGGTGGAGCTTTTCACCGGTCCCTGCGAGGGGTGGACGGGGGGGCAGGTTTCCTTTGACCCGTTCGCCTACGCGCGGCGTCCCACGGAAAGAATCGATTGCGCCGGGATCCCGCTCGGGGGCGGCGAGGTGCCGCGCGTGGTGGTGACGCGCCGGCACTATGATGCGGTGGCCCACAAATTGGCCGGGCTGGGGGACTTCCAGCCCGAGTTGGTTTACGAAGACCTTCCGTTGGTCGAACTCGATCCGCGTGACGACGCGGCTGTGGCGGATTTCAACGCCCGCCCGGGGGTCTCGCTCGTCACCGTGCGCGACGGGATTGACCTTCCGGTCATCGCCGCTTTCCGCCTGCTTGCTGCCGCCGTGCACCCGCGCCATCCGATTCTCCTCAAGGATTCGCTCGATCCGCAGCCCGAGGCGCAGACCCCGTTTGTCCGCACCCTCCTCGGGGCCAGCTCCCGTCTCGGCTCGCTGCTCTGCGACGGGATCGGCGATGCGGTCCTGCTGCGCACCGAGCATGCGCCGGGCCAGAGCTTGCGGTTGGCCTACAACATTCTCCAAGCCGTGGGAGCGCGGATTTTCAAAACCGACTACGTGGCCTGCCCGAGCTGCGGGCGCACTTTGTTCAACCTTCAGGAGACCACAGCACGGATCAAGGAGTCCACGGCCCACTTGAAAGGCGTCAAGCTGGCCATCATGGGTTGCATCGTCAACGGCCCGGGCGAAATGGCCGACGCCGATTTCGGTTACGTCGGCGGTGCGCCGGGCAAGGTGAACCTCTACGTGGGCAAGCAGGCGGTGAAATTCAACATTCCCGAGGCCGAGGCGGTCGATCGCCTCGTCGACTTGATCAAAGAGCACGGCCGCTGGATCGAGGTCCCGGACAAGGCGGCGGTTGCCCAACCGGCGGGCGCGGCTTAGAGTTCCCTTGGCGGGTGGCCGGCGGCCGCTGTGCGGTCCAACCGCGCAGAGGAAAGTCCGGACACCACGGGGCAGCACGCCGCGCGCAAGCGCGGGGACGCCGGCCGCAAGTCCGGCGCCACGGAAAGTGTCGCAGAAAATACACCGCCTTCCGCTTGCGGAGGGTAAGGTTGAAATGGCGGGGTAAGAGCCCACCGCCCCAAGAGTGATCGAGGGGGCAGGACAAACCCCGTGCGGTGCAAGACAGAACAGGAATGACGGCCCGCCCCGGCCGTCCCGCGCGAGCGGGACACATTCCGGGTATTAGTCGCACCCCGCGCAAGCGGGGCACCGGTGGCAACACCGGTGAGAGAAATGGCCGCCCGGTCGCCTTGGCGACCGACAGAATCCGGCTTACGGCCACCCGCCCTTTATTGCCTCAGTGCGCCGAGGCCTTCTCCGAACCGAGGCCGGTATTGGCGCGGACGTGCATCTCGGTGAATTTCTCCGCCGAAGGAACCTCCTTGGAGAGAACCGTCCCGAGCCAGGCGGCGAAGAAGCCGAGCGGAATGCTGACCAAGGCGGGATTCTTCAGGGGAAACCAGGCGGATTTCATGAAGTCGGGGCTGACCGCGATGAGGAGTATGCTCGAAAGCAGGCCGACCAGCAGGCCGGTGACCGCACCGGCGGTGTTGAACCGTCTCCAGTAGAGCGAGAAAATCATGACCGGCAGGTTGGCGCTGGCCGCCACGGCGAAAGCCAGGCCGACGAGAAAGGCCACGTTGACCGTCGGGCCGAGGATGATGGCGATGACGATCGAGAGGGCGCCGACCACGAAAGCGGTGATGCGGGCCACGCGGACCTCCTCGCCCGGACGATGCTCCCGGCCGTGGTGGATCACGTTGGTGAAGAAGTCGTGGGCGAAGCTCGTGCTTGCGCTGATGGTCAGTCCGGCGACGACCGCAAGGATGGTGGCGAAAGCCACGGCGCAGATGAAGGCGAAGAAGATCTCACCCCCGAGTATGCGTGCCAGCTCGGGAGCCGCCATGTTCGTGCCACCATGCTGGGCGATATGGTCGGGGCCGAGGATGCTGGCTGCGCCGAAGCCAAAGAACGTGGTCATGATGTAGAACAGGCCGATGATCAACATGGCCCAGACCACGCTGGCCCGAGCGGTTTTCGCGTCGGGCACGGTGTAGAAGCGGATGAGGATGTGCGGCAGCCCCGCCGTGCCGAGAACCAGCGCCATCCCGAGCGAAATCTGGTCCCACGGGTTCTTGAAGATCAGGCCGGGGGTGAGGAAATTGCGCGTCACGCTCTGGCCCTCGGCCGTGGTCGAGGTGATCGCGGTGAGCGAGCTGAAGAATTTTCCCAAGTCGAAATCGAAGTGTTTGAGGACAAGGAAGCTCAACAGGAGGCTGCCCGCGACCAGCAGGACGGCCTTGATGATCTGCACCCACGTGGTGGCCAGCATGCCGCCGAAGACCACGTAAACGACCATGAGAATGCCGACACCGATGACCGCGATTTCGTAGGAAATGCCCGGGATGAGCTGTTGCACAAGCACACCGGCTCCCACCATCTGCGCGATCATGTAGAAAAGTGAAACGGTCAGCGTGCTGACGGAGGCGGCCGCGCGCACGGGACGCGGTTTCAGACGGTAGGCCAGCACGTCGGCCATGGTGTATTTGCCGGCGTTGCGCAGTGGCTCTGCGACGATGAAGAGCACCGTGAGGTAGGCGACGAGGAATCCCACCGAATACATGAAGCCGTCATAGCCGTTCATCGCGATCATCCCGGCGATGCCGAGGAAGCTGGCCGCACTCATGTAGTCGCCGGCCACGGCCAGACCGTTCTGCCATCCGGTGATGCGGCGCCCCGCGGCGAAGTAGGCGCTGGCGCCGCTGGACTTGCGCGCGCTGAACCACGTAATGACGAGCGTGGCCGCCACGAAGGCGAGGAACATCACGAGAGAGGTGTTCGACTGCGAGGTGGCCGCGAGGGGGGGGAGAGGAATCATTTCAGGACTTTGTCTCGCAATGGTGTTTGGTCAGGAGAGCGTGCTCGCGTTTGTCCCAGACTGCCGCCGCCACCACGTAGATGCCCGCGAGGATCCAAGCCATGAAAAACTGCGACAGGGCGAAGAGGTAGGCGATGTTCACGTCGCCCCAGACCTTGCGTTCCATGAACCCGGGAAACCAACCGACGCCGATGGGGAGGAGGAAGTAGTAGATGATGAAAAAAACGGTCGCTGGGATGATGAGCTTCATCTTTCCGCGGACGAGCGCCGCGAAATCCGGGTCCCGGGCGATGGCAGACCAAAGGACGGGGTCCACATCCTCCTCGGCGGTGCGCTCGTGACCGGGTTTCGGTCCGCCACGTCCGAGCGGGGCGATGTCAGTTTGCGAACCGACCAGCGGCGTGTAGTCGCGGTCTCCGGGGGAGGATGCCATGGCCGGGATATGAGCAGACCCGGAAGACGAAGGGAAGTCCCCAGATGGGATTGGTCGGGCTGGTGGGATTTGAACCCACGGCCTCTGCGTCCCGAACGCAGCGCTCTACCAAGCTGAGCCACAGCCCGTAATCGGCAACTTATCGCATGCTGTCGGGCAGGCGGCAAGAGAAGTTGCACGAATTGTCTTTTGCCTCAACGGCCTGTCGCTGCGGCGACCGCTCTACCAAGTGAGCAACAGCACGAATTGGTCCGGGGGCGAGCCACCCGGAGGAACGCATCACCCCAGGTCAACCTGCGCGGCAAAGAAAGCCGCGGCCACCTTGGCGGGTGGAGAGATGGCTGCCCCGCATGGACTCGAACCATGAATAACGGCTCCAAAGGCCGCTGTGTTACCATTACACCACAGGGCAGTGCGAGGGGTTAAGGTGGCCGAGGCGGGTGGCGGGTGCAAGTTTGAAGCGGTGGTCCCCTTGGATTTCCCGATCCGCCCGGTCAAGTCGGAGACTGGACATCGGGTCCGCTTGCCGTTACCGAGGTCGGTGTCATGGCCGATGCGGGGAGTAATTACGTTCCCCACTCCGACCATGACCCTCGCCGCCGGCCGTCTCTTTTTCTGTCACTCGTTGGACCATGACCACCACGAATAAAATCCTCGTTTTTCTTTTGACCGCCGTCCGGTGGGCCTGCACCGCGGTCATCCTGCTGACTGTTGTCGGCTGGGTTATGCGTTTCGTGCCGCACCTGCGCTCGTTTCTCAACGCTGACATCGTCGTCTATTACGATTCGGTGGTGAACCAGCTTGTCAGGAGTTTGATCCCGACCGATTTCGGCGGGTATGATTTTTCCCGGGTTATCACGCTGGCCGCGGCCATTTTCATCTCCGACCGCGCGCGGGTGGCCATCGCCGTGATGCGTTACTCGGGCCAGAACGAGTCGATGCGGCACGACCTTCACACCATTCAGCAATCGGTCAAGTCGCCGGAGGAGAAAAAGAAGATCGCCCTCCTCGAGAACAAGCTGGATCTGGCCCAGGGCTCTGGGGGCAAAACCCGTCAGGACCTGCTCAAGGATTTTGCCCAGCTCAAAAAGGAATTGGAAAAGATCGGCCGTCATCTGGCTTTCCTGGCCATCGATGTGGCCGACTCGACCGGGATGAAAGCCGGCGAGGATCCCGCCCTGGTGGAACACGACTTCCTCGCTTATCAGGATTTCGTCGAGATCAGGCTGAGGGAGCACGGCATGGTTCGTGCCTCATGGACGCCGGATGGGGTCATGGTCTGCTTCAATTCCAGCGAGGACGCAGTGCGGGCGGCGCAGGATATCCTTCGCGGCCTCGACCACTTCAACCAAGAGGTCAAGGGCATCTCTAAGGATTTCGCCATCCGCTGCGGCATCAATGCCGGCCGGGTCTATTACGACGAATCGCTGCCGCTGGAAAAGTTCAGCGATCGCGTGATCGATGCCGCCGGGCATCTGCAAAAATACGCTACGCCCAACACCATCTGGATGTCGCAGGAGGCTCTGGAGGTCGTGGCCAACCGCCGGGGCTTCGTCCCGGCCAGCCGCAGTGTGGACGGTCTTGATGTCTGCGAGTGGTCCAAGCCGCCGTCGTCGGATGTTTGAGCGGGTGATGGTGTGGTCCCGTGCGGGACGGTAGGACGAGGCGAGTCCAATCGTTCAAGCACCAAAAAGGCCCGGGGAGTTTCCTCCACCGGGCCTTGGCTTGGTGCGCGAATGCTTTAGCTGCAGCCCTGGCTGGTGCCGCACTCGGTGCAGACGCCGCAGGCGCCGGCGCGGATGACCTTGTTGCTTCCGCAATTCGAGCAGGTGGTGTCCATGAACATCGTGCCCAGAGCTCCCTGAATGCGCTCGGCGTGGGTGGCGGTGCCGGCCACGTGGCGCGGGGTGCCCTCGGAGTTTTGGGTTTGCGTAATCACGTCGATGATCTCCCGTTCGCCGGTGCGCGGAAGGTCGCTGACCGGGCGATTGACCGCCTTGCGCTCCATCTCGGAAATTTCCTTCATGGGAAGTTCCGGCTGGTTGCGGTTGGGGGCGGTGGCCTCCTTGTAGCCCTTGAGGAACTGGCAGCCGAGCCAGCGGAAGACGTAGTCGGTGATGCTGCTGGCGTTGCGGATGTCGGGGTTCTTGGTGAAGCCGCTCGGCTCAAAGCGCTGGAAGGCGAACTTCTTGACCAGGCTATCGAGGGGCACGCCGTATTGCAGCGAGATGGAGGTGAGTGTCGCCACGGTGTCCATCAGGCCGCCGATCGTGCTGCCTTCCTTGGCCATCTGGATGAACAGCTCTCCCGGCTGCCCGTTTTCGAACAGGCCGACGGTGATGTAGCCTTCGTGGCCGGCGATATCGAACTTGTGGTTGAGGGCCACGCGGGTGTCGGGCAGGCGCTGACGCGGCGGCTGGTTGAGTTTGGCCCGCATGCCGTCGAGTTCGTTCTCCAGTTCGATCACACGCGACTCGAGTTCGCTCTTGCTCGAGAGTTCGGCCTCGAGATCGGACGAGCCGGTGCCGTGCTTCTTTTTGTCCGTGACCACCGGGGCCGAGCGCTTCGAGCCGTCGCGGTAGATGGCGATGGCCTTGAGCCCCAGCTTCCAGCCTTCGACGTAGGTGTCGACGATGTCGTCCACCGTGGCGTGCTCGGGCAGGTTGACCGTCTTGGAGATCGCACCGGAAAGAAACGGCTGGGCGGCGGCCATCATGCGGATGTGCGCATGATAGCTGAGGCTGCGGGTGCCGCGCATGGGTTTGAAGGCGCAATCGAAGACCGAGACGTGTTCGGGGCGAAGGCCGCTGCTGATCGTGCGGCCGTCTTCCTCGATGTCCTCGATCGTGTCGTATCTGTCGATGTGGGTGATGATGGCCTCGATGTCGTTCTCGCTGTAGCCGAGTTTGTGCAGGGCGGGGCGGACCGTCTGGTTGACGATCTTGAGCATGCCGCCGCCGGCCAGGAGCTTGTATTTGACCAGGGCGATGTCGGGTTCGATGCCGGTCGTGTCGCAGTCCATGAGGAACCCGATGGTGCCGGTGGGCGCGAGGACGGTGACCTGGGCGTTGCGGTAGCCCTGTTTTTTGCCGAGGCTGAGAGCCTCATCCCAGACCTGACGGGCCTCGTCGCGCAGGTGCTCGAATTCCTCCGATTGGCCGATGTGTTCGACGGCGTCGCGGTGGAGTTTAATGACCTCAAGCATCGAGTCGATGTTGTCCGGAGCGACGGTCTTGGCCACGCCGCTGGCCCTCGAGTCGCGGTAGCCGGGGAAGGCCCCGATGTTCCCGGCGATGCGGGCGCTCTGCTCGTAGGCGTGACCGGTCATGATCGAGGTGATCGACCCGGCGAGGGCTCGGCCGTCCGGGCTGTCGTAGCCGTGGCCGTAGCTCATGATGAGCGCACCGAGGTTGGCGTAGCCGAGACCGAGGGTGCGGAAGATGTGGCTGTTTTCGGCAATGAACTTCGTCGGGTAGCTGGCGTTGTCGACGAGGATTTCCTGCGCGGTGATGAAGATGCGCACCGCCGCCTTGAACTTGTCCACGTCGAAGCCGCCGTCCTCGCGCTTGAACTTCATCAGGTTGAGTGAGGCGAGGTTGCAGGCGGTGTTGTCGAGGAAGAGGTATTCCGAGCAGGGGTTGGTCGAGTTCTGGCGCGCCGTGCCTTTGCAGGTGTGCCACTTGTCGATCGTGGTGTCGAACTGCATGCCCGGGTCGCCGCAGACATGGGTGCCTTCGGCAATCTTGCGGAGGAGCGTGCGGGCGTCCTTCTTTTCGCAGGGCTTGCCGTCGGTCACGCGGACGGTGGTCCATTCGCGGCCGGCCAGGGCGGCTTCCATGAATTCGTCGCTGACCCGGACGGTCAGGTTTTCATTTTGATACATGACCGAACCGTAGGCTTCGCCGTTGAAGGATCCATCGTAGCCCTGCTCGATGAGGGCCCAGGCCTTGCGCTCCTCGCGCATTTTCGACTCGATGAACTCCTCGATGTCGGGATGCCAGTCCTTGAGGGTGTTCATCTTGGCGGCCCGGCGGGTTTTGCCGCCGCTTTTGACCACGCTGGCCACCTGGTCATAGACCTTGAGGAAGGAGAGGGGGCCGCTGGGTTTGCCGCCGCCGCTGAGCTTTTCGCGGGTCGAGCGGAGGGTCGAAAGATCACTGCCGGTGCCGCTGCCGTATTTGAAGAGCATGGCCTCGCTTTTCGCGAGGTCGAGGATGCTTTCCATGTTGTCCTCGACGGACTGGATGAAGCACGCGCTGGCTTGCGGGTATTGATACTGGCTGGGAGCACGCTGGGCTTCACCGGCTTGGCGATTGTAGAAGAAATTGCCCAGACCGGCGTTCTTGCCGATGCCGTATTGCTGGTGCAGGCCGACGTTGAACCAGACCGGGCTGTTGAAGGCCCCATGCTGGTGCAGGCAGAGCCAGGTCAGGTCATGGTAGAACACCTCGGCACTGGCCTTGTCGGCGAAATAGCCGTCCGCGATCCCAAAATCGGTGATGCTCCGGGTCACGCGGTGGATCAGCTGGCGGATGGACGACTCGCGTCCGGCTTTGTGCGGATCGGTTCCGTTGGTGAGGTCGCCGTAAAAATACTTCGAGACGGCAATCTTGGTTGCGAGGGCGCTCCAACTGCGTGGGACCTCGACGTTTTCCTGTTTGAAAATGACTTTGCCGCTGTCGTCGTTGATCTCGGCCGTGCGTTTGTCCCACTCGACGTGGTCGAAAGGCGAACCAGCCTGGGTGTGAAACCGCGGCTCGAACTTCAAGCCGATGGACTTTTTCTCACCGGCCGTGCGGGGACGGTCGGCTGTGGCGGATTTGCGCCGCGGCTGGGCGGAGCGTGAGGAGTCTGTTTTACGGGACACGGAACGGAATGAAGTCTTGCTTGCGATCATTGGATCAATTTTCGTCTGAGGTTTGCGCCAACCGGTCAACCCTGGGGAAGATCACCGGCCGACCCGTCCACCACAATACGTGGACAGGTTTGACAAACAGACCACAACCCAATGTGGTCGGGGAAGAAGAAAATTGTGACAATGACGGAATTTTTTTAACCAACTCTACTCAAGTGAATTACAGTATTATGCGGATTGAATATCAGTCGGGAAATTGGGCGAAATTCCGTAGGTCATGCGGCGCGAATCCTTTATAGAGAAGCCTTCGCGAATGTCGTGGCCTGCGAAGCCAGAAAATCAGCCAATTCGCTCTTGTGGGAGAAATGGGTCGGCGATTTTCCCTCCTCGAGGACGGC
The DNA here is from genome assembly GCA_041736875.1 of Chthoniobacterales bacterium. Classification (GTDB taxonomy): domain Bacteria; phylum Verrucomicrobiota; class Verrucomicrobiia; order Chthoniobacterales; family JACTMZ01; genus JACTMZ01. The sequence goes on from JBGSSV010000036.1 coordinate 33,996, forward strand.
AAATCCCGGTCCGTAGGCCTCGCCGTTCAAGACTGTGCAGTCGGTGCGGCCTGCAGCGAGTTGCTGCTGGGCGGCCGCCAAGGCTTCCGTCCTCGCGCCTTCGAGTTCGTATTTCCATCCGGTGATCCGCGCCCGGGAAAACCATCCGCGCAAGCGCGGCAGGACCTTCGCGGCGGGCTCCAGGACGAGTTCGATGCGGGCCAGGTTGCCCGGAATTTTCTGCGCGTGGGTAATTGCGCCGTTCGGACCGCGCACGCCGGCGACCGCATAATCGGACAGCGCCGCGGCGTGGAACACCGCGCAGACCTCGTGGCCGCGGGCCTCCGCGAGTTGTTCCAGGGCACGCGCAAGCTCGTGGTTGGTCTCGAATTCCCGTGCCATGAGGCCCGCGAGCCCCCCGTCATGCGTGGCTCCGCGACCGCGAAAAAGCACCACCTCGAACCCGCAGCGAAGCAGGGCCGCGGCCAACAGCGCGCCGATCTCGCCGGTGGCGAAGTTGGTGATGCGTCGAACCGCGTCGATCGGGGCCGAGGATGGTCCGGTGGTGACGATGGCAAGTGGCATGGAGCGGAGGGGAAGGATGTCAGACTCGGGTTCGCCGGTCGATCACGTGATCATTTCCCGCACCGCGGCGAACATTTCGCGCTCGGCCACGTAGCCGAAGTGGCCTTGCGGACTGGTGATGACGCGGGCCCCGTCCCACGCCGCGGCCAGGGCATGGACGCGGTCGGGCGGGGCGATGCGGTCGTAGGCCCCGACGGCCATGACGATGCGGC
>JBGSSV010000057.1:0-2229 GCA_041736875.1 Chthoniobacterales bacterium
CAGGAGACTACTCTTTCAGTGCCACAACTGGAACGTGGACGGGAAGCCCGACGAGCTACGCCTACCAGTGGCAAATCAGCGACGACGGCGAAACGGGGTGGACCAACATCACCGACGAAGCAGCTTCCAGTTACCTCGCTGTCGAGGCTGACGAAGGAAAATTCGTGCGCTGCGGTGTGATCGCTAGCAATGCCAACGGGCCGAGCGCGAGAGTTTTCACCGCGGCGTCCGCAGCTATCGTGGTCCCTGACTTCCCAACGACAGGCATGATCGCCTTCTGGAAGCTAGCCGACCTGGCGGACGCCAGTGGCAACGCCAATACCCTGACGAATAACAATGCCGTGACGTTCGCCGCTGGCAAAGTGGGCAACGCCGCAGTGTTCGACGGATCAAATGATCTTTCCAGTGGGGCGGACATTCCAGAGGGAGACTTTACCATCTCTGCGTGGGTCAATTGCACGCAAGAGACAGGCCAATCCGAGGTGGTGGGTAATTTTGCTGGAGGCGCGGCGCTTTTTCAAAACAGCACCAGTATCTACTACGCGAACGACGGCGGGGCATCGATCCAACTGAACGGACCAACCATTGTGGATGCGGGGTGGGTTCACTGCTTAGTCACCCGCAGCGGGAATCTTTTTACGCTCTATATTGATGGCACTTCATACACCACGCAGTCGGGAGGCGCTTCCTCAAACTGCGACAACGTCGCCATCGGGAAGAACTTCTACCACGGCAAGGTTGACGCGGTGGGTATTTGGAGCCGCGCCCTGACCGCTCCAGAGATCGCGCTGGTTTATAACGCGGGGGCAGGACTGGAACCCTAAAGAATTATGGACCTCACACTACTCAACGCAGCCATCGATGCTGCATTCGCAGCAGCCCTCACCAACCCGCAGCGCGTCACACCACAGGTCATCGCGGAGAACGTGACCCTGCAAACCGACACCTACGTTGCCCCGACTGGCAGTGGCTTCCGCGTCGTCTGCCGGATCAAGGTTCCCGAGGCAAACTTTACCGTAACTCGCGTCCGCAACCACGGCCCCGACACTGCGAGCGAGCGCGACTGGCCCGCCGAGGGCATCGAAGCGGCGGCGCAGGCGCACGTTGCCAAGTGTCTTTCCCAGGGCGCGGCCTACGTCACGGCCAAGGGATTCGACGCTGACAAAAAAGTGATCCTGCTCAACAAGCTCCTGAGCGTCAAAGAAGCCGAGGCCCTCGCCGCACATCCCAAACTTGTCGCCCTCTACACCTGGTTCGAGACGGTGCAGGGCATGGCCATCGCTGGCCAGACCATGTTCCCGCCCGCGCCACACACCTTCGAGGAGGTCATCGCGGAGTAGCTTTCAACCAACCAACACACACAACATCATGAGCAAAGTCTATGGACCAATCGAATGGAGCACGGTCGGGGCACCGAACCCGCTGACCGGTATCTGCGAAAACTTCACGCGCCGGATCGGCGATCAACTCTTCAAAGTTCCGGGCGAGGCGGACATCGCCGGGGCGGTGTTGCACGGCCGCAAGGGCGAGCTGAACTTCTCCTCGAAACCTCCCGGCACGGTGACGGCGCTGCCGATCCGCGCGGGCGCGGAGATGAGCGTGTCGGGCATCTCCGGCAGCAAGATCATTGCCGCCCGGATCAGCGCGAATTGGCGGCGCGGGCAGCCGCTGACCTTCGACGCGACGGCGAATGAATATCCGGGGCTCGGGAGCGGGGTGGGCAGCATCACGCCCGGGTCGCTCACGTTCTCGCGGACGGCGAAGGCACTGCAGTTTCCGGCGGACCAGATCTGGTGGGGCACGGAGAGCGTGCCGAAGGCCGGGCTCACCGGGATCGTCGAGAGCCTCGCCATCGAGGAGAGCGTGCAGTTCGACGAGACGCAGGACGATGACCAGGAGGGCTCTCCCATCGTGGCCGTAGTGGTCTACGACTACGAGGGCACGGCGCGGCTGGAAATCCTCACCGCGGCGACGGAGCTGCCGGAGGACGGCGATGTGCTTACGCTCTTCGGCGGGTTCCGGGTCAACGGCGTGGAAACGGGCCTGCGTATCCGCGACAAGCGACGGGTCACTATCAACGGCTTTCTCATCCCTGGGGTGACCGACGGCGAGTAAGGCGCGTATGGTGACCGATGACGAGCTGCGGGCGGATGCCGCCGCCCTGGCGGAGGGTGAGCGCACGATGCGCATGCCCCGCCGGGTGGTGGACGGTCTGCTGCCGCCGCCGGC
>JBGSSV010000073.1:0-2063 GCA_041736875.1 Chthoniobacterales bacterium
CCTGTTGCGGGCGCGCCAGGAAATCGAAGCCCTCAAAGCCGACGCCATTGTTTCGATGGCGGAGGATGCCGCCGCAGAAGGGTTGTCGGTTGCGGTTTTCCTGAATTTCGATGCCACGGTGGCGGAGGTGGCCGAGCGCCTTGGCACCGATTGCCTGATTGTTGGCGGCCAAAGCGACGCGGTTCGCGCCGACGCCATCCGGCGGTTCCAGGAAAACCGCACCCCGTTCCTCGTCGCCAACATCAAGGCGGGCGGCGTGGGCGTGAGTCTGCACGATCCCGAGGGGCGGGTGCCGCGGCTGGCTCTCATCTCGCCCACCTATTCGGCGCAGGATCTGCGGCAATGCCTGGGCCGGGTGCATCGCACAGGCGGTGCGCACTCCATCCAGCGCATTCTTTTCGCCGCGGGCACGGTGGAGGAGCGGGTCTGTGAGGCGGTGGAGCGGAAGCTCGCCTGCATCGATCTTTTGAACGACGGAGATTTTTTAGGGCCAATTTTGGAAACCCTTCCGCATGGGAGGGACATGAGCAGAAAATCCGACGAACCCGCCCACGCCAAATACAGCCCGAGCGGCTTTGCCTACCGCGAAATCTGCGCGGGATTCCTCAACCGCGACGAATCTAGTCCCGCCGCCGAGGAAGGCACCCTGCTCCACCAGGCCGTCGAGACTGGCAATCTCGATGGGCTCACCGACGAGCAGCGTCAGTGCGTGGAAATGTGCCGCGCTTATGTCGAGGACCTGGAGGACGAGGTCTATGGCGAGGGCGAGCCCACCTTGGAAATCCTCCGCGAGCACCGGGTGGCCATTTGCGATGGAGCCACCTTTGGCACGCTCGACTACGCCCTCTTCAATAGCCGCCTCTCCCGGGCAGATCTGGTTGATTTCAAATTCGGGAGGCTCTCCGTTCCCGACGCTGAGGATAACCCGCAGCTCCAAGCCTACGTGCTCGGGCTTCTCGAGGAGTATCCGTTCATCGAAACCCTTACGGCCCACATCCTCCTGCCACGCCGGGACGAGGTTTCTCGCGCCACCTACTCGCGGAGTGACATCCCCCGGATTCGCCTCCGCATCGCCACCATCATCGCCCGCTGTGAGGCGCCCGAGCCGGAGCTCCGTCCCACGGAGAACTGCCTCTGGTGTGCGCGGCAGGCCACCTGCGCCGCTCTGCACAAGCATGCGCTCACTATTGCTGCGGGCTACGAGGACGAGCTCAAGCTGCCCGACGAATTTCACCCGGGCCAGATTGTTGACCCCACCATGATGAGCCGAGCGCTCGTCGTGGCACGCGTCATGGAAAAGTGGTGTGACTCGGTCAAGCACCACGCCCTGCAAATGCGCTTGGGCGGGCAGGAAATCCCCGCCCACGAACTCCGGTCCCGTGCGGGAACCCGCAAGATAAGCGACCCGCTGGCCGCCTGGGCGGCGGTGCGTGACCGCATTTCACCTGACCAGTTCATCGGCTGCACCGAAGTCAGCCTTCCCAAGCTGGAAAACATTTTTGCCGAGGCCGCGCCGCGTGGCGCGAAAGCCAAGGCCAAACAGGAGTTAAGCGAGGCCCTGGCCGATCTCGGCATCGTCGAGACGGCGAAAGAATCACTCTACCTCGCCAAAATCCGAAAATAACCAAAAGCCAATGAAGACTTCATTCGCCAAACCGGCCCCCGCGACACCGGAAATTGTCGCGGAACCCGAGGTGGTCACTCCTCAAAGCAACAATGTCCCGGCGGTCAGCCCGGAGCACGACGAAGCCAGCGCCCTGGGGTTTCCCCGCAACCCGATTGAGGGGGAAATCACGGGCGACGACATCGTCATCCCGCGCTTTCACCAAGTCCAGAGCGTGGGACCGCTCTCGGAGAAGTTCGCGCCCGGCAGCCTTGTCTACAACAAGGAGGTCGTGCTCTCCGACGGCAATACGCCCGTGAACCTCACGGTGCTGCGGCTCAAAAAGCGCTACATCGAGAACGTGGAATATGGCGGTGATGCCATTGCCCGCGTCTTCGACACACTCGAAGAAGTGAAGGGAGCCGGGGGTTGGATCGACTGGCGCGACAATGAGCGCCCG
>JBGSSV010000188.1:0-5085 GCA_041736875.1 Chthoniobacterales bacterium
CGCGGCCGAGGGCTCGCGCTGCTGGATTCACGCGTGCAGCGTTGGCGAGGTGGCGGTGGCCCTGCGGTGCATGGACGCGCTGCGCGCGGCCCGACCCGGGCTCGTCTTCACGCTCACCACCGTGACACCGGAGGGCTACCAACTGGCGACAGCGCGAGTGGCGGTGCCGGATACCGTGGAGTGGTTTCCGTTCGACGCCCTCCAAGCAATGCGCCGGGCGTTCGACCGGCTCCACCCGGAATTGGTCATCCTCGTCGAGGTGGAACTGTGGCCAAACCACCTGCGGGAGGCAGAGGCGCGGGGTATTCCGGTCTTCGTCATCAATGCCCGATTGACCGACGCCGAGGCCGGCCGTTACCGCCTCGCCGGCGAGTTCATGAGGCGGACCTTCGCCATTCCGCAATTGGTCTGCGCACAAACGGCCGAGGATGCCGCACGATTTTCCGCGCTGGGGGCGCGGGAGGTGATAGCCACGGGAAACCTGAAGTTCGACGCGCCCAACGAGGTTCCCACCCGGGAACAAGCGTCCTCGACCCGACTCATCCTGCTCGGTGCCAGCACCCATGAAGGGGAGGAAGATATCCTGCTCGACCTTCTTCCCGAGCTGCGGGGAAAATTCCCCGACCTCGGCTTGATCCTCGCCCCTCGCCATCCACAGCGGGCGGAGAAAATTGCTGCACTCGTGCGCCGACGAGGCTTGTCCGTGAATCGAAGTTCCGCGGCTTCGACGGATGTGCGCGGCGACTGCCTGGTGGTGGACACCATCGGCGAACTCCCCGGGCTCTTTGCCCAGGCGACCGTGGCTTTTGTCGGCAAAAGCCTGACCGCGCGCGGCGGACAGAATTTTCTCGAGGCGGTCGAGGCGGGGTGCCCAGTGGTCCTTGGCCCGCACATGGAAAACTTTGCAGAGGCGACCGCGCTTTTCCTTTCGTCCGACGCCGTTCTTCAGGTCACGAGCCCGGAGGAATTGAGCGGCGTGGTGGGAGCATTGCTCGGACAGGCGGACGAGCGGCGAGCCCTGGCGGCTCGGGCCACGGACTTGTTGCGTCGCCACCGCGGGGCCACCCGACGGAGCGTGGAATTGATTTTGAACCGGCTCGCCAGCCGGTCAGCGTTTACGGACCCGCTACCGCGTGTTAGGCAACAGGGTGGATGAAGAGCTTGGAACCCATCGCCATTGCCGGCATCGGCTGCCGCTTTCCCGGCGGGGTGACGGGTCCGGAGTCGTTCTGGCGTTTACTCAAGGATGGCGTGGATGCCATCACGGAAATTCCGGCCGACCGTTGGAGCATCGGAAAATACTACGACCCGACGCCGGGACGGACCGGAAAATCCATCTCGAAATGGGGCGGCTTTGTCGCGAATCCGGCCGCCTTCGACCACGAATTTTTCGGCTTGTCCCCGCGCGAGGCGGCCTCCCTTGATCCTCAGCACCGCATGCTACTGCTCACCGCGGCGGAGGCGCTGCAGGACGCCCGGCAACCGGCCGCTCCGACCGGGCAGGCGCGGGAGATCGGCGTCTTCGTCGGCGTCTCAACCCATGACTACTCCCAGCTGCAGAGCGCACCGCAGGACCTTAAGCACCTCGATGCGTGGTCCCTCAACAGCACCGCGGCCACCCTCGCGGCCAACCGCATTTCCTACGCCTTCGACCTGAGCGGACCGAGTTTCCCGGTCGACACCGCCTGCTCGTCGTCCCTCGTCGCCGTCCACCTCGCCTGTGAGGCCATCCGCCGCGGCCAATGCCGGGGCGCCCTGGCTGGCGGCGCCAACGCGCTTTATCATGCGGGCGGATTTGTCACCTTCAGCCGCGCGGGCATGCTTTCACCGACCGGCCGCTGCCGGGCTTTCGACAAGTCGGCTGACGGCTTTGTGCGGGCCGAGGGAGCCGGTCTCGTTTTCCTCCTGCCAACCTCAGAGGCGAGGGCCCAGGGTTTGCGGATCTACGCGGAGATCCTCGGCACCGCGGTCAACCAAGACGGACGCAAGCCGAGCATGACCGCACCGGCCACGCAGGCGCAAGCCGCGCTGATCCGCACCGCCTGCCACCAAGCGGGCATCGATCCCTCCGAAATCCAATACATGGAGGCGCACGGCACGGGCACCCAAGTGGGTGATCCGAGCGAAGCGGCGGCCATCGCCGCATCGGTTGGCGTCGGGCGCAAGACGCCGTGCCTCCTCGGATCGGTCAAGACGAACATCGGTCACCTCGAGGCGGCGGCAGGAATCGCCGGAACCATCAAGGCCGCCCTCTGCCTCCACCACGGAGAGGTGCCCCCCAACCTCCACTTCCACGAACCGAACCCCGCGCTCGATCTGGCCGGGGGAAACCTGCGCGTCGTCACGCAGACCGAGCGCCTGCAACCGGAGAGGGGGAGACTGCTCGCCGGCGTCAATTCCTTCGGGTTCGGCGGGGCCAACGCGCACGCCATCCTTTCCAGGGTCGATGAAGCCCCAGCGCAAGAGCGCCCGGCCAATGATGACCGCAGTCGCCTCCTCGTAATTTCGGCGCGCCGTCCCGACGTGCTGAGCCAGCTGGCGGGAAGTTATGCCGAACTGCTTGAACGCGGGCCGGAGAGCCTCTCGCTGGACGATCTCGGTCTGAGTGCCGGGTTGGCCCAGTCGTTGCACCCGCACCGCCTCGCGGTCTGCGGCAACCGGGCCCAACTGCAGGAGTCATTCGCCCTTGCGGCGCAGGGGGGGTGCCCGCCGGGCGCGTCGCGCGGGCGTGCCGAAGAACACCCGGCGGCGCCGGTTTTTGTCTTTTGCGGTCAGGGCTCGCAGTGGGCCGGCATGGGTTGCGGACTGCAACAGTCGGAGCCGGTTTTCCGCGCCAAACTGGTGGAGATCGACCATCTGATCCGGGCGAACGTCGGCTGGTCTCTTCTCCGGGAACTGGAACGCGACGAGAACACGACCCGCCTCAACGACACCGAGATCGCGCAACCGGCGATTTTCGCCATTCAGATGGCTTTGGTTGCGTTGTGGGAAGAATGGGGCATCCGTCCGTCCGCTGTCGTCGGCCACAGCGTGGGCGAAGCCGCCGCGTCCTGCGTCTCCGGAGTGCTTTCACTCGCGGAGGCCACCCGCGTGATCTGCCACCGCGCCAAATCAATGGCGGTCTGCCGCGGGCGCGGCACGATGTTGTCGGTGGCGTTGCCGGTCAAGGAGTTGCAGGCGCTGGTCTCCGCGCGCCGCGGCCGGGTGGCCATCGGGGCGATCAACAGCCCGCGCTCGGCGGTGCTCTCGGGCGAGATCGACGATATCGCCCTCCTCGGCGAGGAACTCACCGGACGCGGCGTCCCCCTGCGCAAGGTCCGGGTCGAGTATGCCTTCCACAGCGCGCTCATGGATCCGGCCCGCGGCCCGCTGGAAAAAGCACTGGCTCACATCCGCACGCAGCGACCGGACCTCCCGCTTTTTTCGACCGTCACCGGCGAGGAATCCACCGACGGCGCGTGGGATGCCGGATACTGGTGGCGTAACATCCGCCAACCCGTGCTGTTCTCCGCCACGATCGCCCGCATGCTGGCCTGCGGGCACCGCACGTTCTTGGAGGTCGGTCCGCACCCCGTGCTGGGAGGTTCGTTGTTGGAATGCCTGCACACAGCGGCCGCGGGGGCCGACACCCGCGTCTTCAGTTCCATCCGTCGGCAGAAACCGGAGCGCCAGACTATGCTCGCCGCCCTCGGTGCCCTCGCGATCAGCGGTCAGAAACCTGATTGGCCCCGCCTTTACCCCTCGGGGCGCCGCATCGATCTGCCGCGTTACCCCTGGAATCTGGAGTCCCCCTGGGCGGAGTTGCCGGAAAGCCGGGTCGGTCGCCTCGGCGGGCGCGAGCATCCGCTGCTCGGACCACAACTGAGCGGCGCGCCCGGCGTATGGCACGGCCAGGTCCAAGTGGCGCAGACGCCTTTCCTCGCCGACCACGCGGTCAACGCGCAGCCGATTTTTCCGGCCGCCGCCTACCTCGATATGGCGTGGGCCGCCGGACGCGAGCGGGGCATGGATCTTCCGCTCTGCGTGGAGAATCTGGATTTTGTCAAAGCCCTCACCCTCGGTGTCGACGCCCCGCCGCTGAACCTCCGGTTCGCCCTCGGTCTGGACGGAGCCAGTTTCGAAGTCACGACTTCCGCCCGCGACGAGGGTGCGCCGTGGGTGTTGCACGCACGTGGGCGACTGGCCGGAGGAATCGGGATCATTCCGCCAGCGCCGGCCGATCTTGCCGCGCTGCGCCGCCGTCTGCCGGACATGTGCGACGGCGACGAACTGCGGGCCAATCTGCTCGGCCGCGGACTCAAGCTGGGCCCGACCTTCACCGGACTGGTCTCCGCCGCGTGGCGGGAGGGTGAATCTTTGGGCGTGATCCGCCGCCCGGAAATTCTCGGCGAGGAGCCAGAAAGCTATTTGTTCCACCCCGCCTTTCTCGACGCCTGCTTCGGCACGCTGGTCTGCGCCTTTCCAGGTTGGCGGGGAATCGCCGCCCGGAGCTTGTTCCTGCCCGTGACGTTCGATCGCGTGCGGTTGCACGCCGTTCCCGGGCCCGAGGTGCACGTCCACGCCCGCTTGACCTCGGCCGACTCGCACCTCCTGACCGGGGACTTGACCATCATGGATGCTGACGGGCGGTGCCTCGCCGAATTCAAGGGGTTTCGCGCCCGCGCCGTGGCCACGGCCGACGCCGGGACACTCCTCGAGAATGCGCTCTACGAGGAGCAATGGATCGAAGCTGACGCCCCGGCACCGGCTAGCGTGGCCGACCGCAAGTTCCTCGTGTTGTCCGATCAGGGCGGCACGGCCGCGGAGCTCATCAAGGTTTTGGCCGCCCACGGGGCGCAGTCCACTTCGCTGACCATGCCGCCGCCGGAGACCATCGAAGAAACGCTCCGCCGCGCCCTCGCTCAGGAGCATTTCGACGGGGTCGTGCATTGCTGGAACCTTGATGCCGGATCACCAGCGGACCACGGTGGCACGCTCCCTGGCACCTACAGTTTGCTCGCGCTCTACCGCGTCCTCGCCACCACGCAGGCGGGCGCAGGCACGCCGCCGCAAGTCCATGTCCTGACCCGCGGAGCCCGCAGCACG
>JBGSSV010000115.1:0-15765 GCA_041736875.1 Chthoniobacterales bacterium
CGCGGGGCGGCGGCGAGGAGTTGCTCGAGTTGGCTGCGGATGAAGCCCGCGTCCCGGCTCGGCCCGAAGATCCGTCCGCCCTGCTCGCCCCGCACCGCGTTGAACTCCGCCGCCTCCCGCAGGCGATGCTGTCCTCCTGCATCGCGTGCGACCTCGACGACGAAACCGTAGTCACTGCCAGTCACCTCCATGATCCGCGCAAGGAGAGAGCCCATGAGGGCCGCCGTCTCCCGACCGGCGATGAAATCCTCCTGCGCGGAACGACTCACATCCTTGACCCGGGCAGCCAGGAGCGCCTCCCTCTCCTCACGCCGCACCGTGGTGAGGTCACGGACCACGGCAAGATAACCAAAGGGCTGACCGGCTTCGCCCTGGAGCTTCGAAATGGTCAGCAGCACCGGAACCCGGCCGCCGTCTTTGCGCAGGTAGGTCGCCTCGGTCGTGAGCAACTCGCGATCACGCAAGGACCAGACCAGTGCCTCGCCGCCGCCGACCGTCCGGCCGACCTCGGCGGAAATCTTGTCGGCCAAGTGCTGCAGTTCGTCCGGATCCTGCAACGTCTCCACCGCGGCCCGGCCGATCATTTCCGCGGCACCGCAACCCAGCATTTCCTCCGCAGCGGGATTGAATGAGCGGATGATCCCCTGCAAATCGGTCGTGATGATCGGAACCCCGGCGTAGGCGATGGTTGCGCGGTTCAATTCGGTCTCGGAAGAAAGTTTCCGCCGCAAGTCCTGCTCGCGGCGGGTGCGCGAGCGCAGGTCGAAGAGACGGACGACCTGGCGGGCGAGGCAGCGCAGCGCGGACTTCTGCTCCTCGCTCAGCTGCCGCGGTTGCCGGTCGGCCACGCAGAGCGTGCCGATGTTGTGATGGTCGGCGGTATGCAGCGGCATGCCGGCGTAGAAACGGATCTGCGTCTCCCCGACGACCAACGGGTTGTCGACGAAACGCTGGTCCGCAAGCGTGTCCGGAACCTCGAGGATATCATCCCCGAGGATGGTGTGACCGCAGACGGAAATCGCTCGCGGCAACTCTGTGACACCAACCCCGAGGCGACTTTTGAACCACTGGCGTTCGTGGTCGACGAGCGAGATCAGCGCCATGGGCGTCTGGCAAACGAACGAGGCCAGTGCCGTGATGTCGTCGAATTCCTGCTCGTCGGGCGTATCAAGGATCAGCAAGTCATCAAGGGCGCGCTGGCGCGCCGACTCGTTCGGCGGCAAAGGGGCGGGTTCCATGCCGACTTTGATCTTACCGCAAGATCCCTCCACGACCATCCGCAAATGTCCGCCCCGCCGGGCGCGAAAAAGAGGAGCAATTTCCCCCGGGCAGGCATAATCTACAGGATCCGGAGGACTGCCGCTTGCCCCAAGAGACCACAGAAAACTCCTCCCCGGCTTTTGATTCCCGCTGGCTGTGGCCCGCGGTAATTCTCGTGTTGCTCGGCTTGTTCGCCGCCGACGCCGTTGCCGCGCAGAACATCGTCCTGCTGTCTTACATTTGGATTCCGGTCCTCCTCGCGGCGACCTTCGCAACCCCGCGGCAGGTGGCTTTGCTGGCCTCGGCCGCGCTGCTGCTCGGGGTGGCGGCCGGATTCCCTGCCGCCCGCGACTATTACGCGTCGTGGGGGTATCCGCTCAAACTCATCTCCCTCACCGTGGTCTCCGCCGTTGCGGTGGTCATCGCCTGGCAGCGTCAGGCGGGCGACCGGCTCCGAAGGGCGGAGCGCGATCACTTGGCCCGCCGGGAAAAGGAACTCTTGCTGGTCTCCGAGCGATGGCAGATCGCCGCGGAATCGGCCGACCTCGGCATCTACGACCGCGACTGCCGCACCGACTCGGTCTTTTATTCGCCCGGCTACCTCCGCACGCTCGGCTACGAACCGGGCGAGTGGGCGGGGCGGGAGGACGAGTGGACGGCGCGCCTCCACCCCGAGGATCGCGAGCGCGTGCTGGCGGCCGATGAGGCCGTGCGGAAGATGCAGAGCGAGCAGTTCGCGCTCGAATACCGCCTGCGGCACAAGGACGGCTCGTGGCGGTGGATCCTTGACCGGGGGCGCGTGGTGGAAAGGGACCCGACGGGAGCCCCGCTGCGTCAGGTCGGCACCCAGCTGGACATCACCGCGCGCAAGGAGGCCGAGGAGATTTTGCGCCGCCACGTCGAGCAGATGGCGGCCGGCGAGGAGACGCTCGGCACCATTCTGGAGCAGACCGGGGTTCATGTTTTCATGCAGGATGAGGAGGGACGCTTCCTCTACGCCAACCCGGCCCTGCAGCAGCATCTCGGGCGGCCGATTGAGAAAATTCTGGGCCGCACGGCCCGCGAACTGCTTCCGGGCGAAGCGGCCAGCCGCATCGAGGAATTCGACCGCGAGGTATTGCGAACGGGCACGCCTCTGCAATCGGAGGAGCTGGTGCCGGGAGCCGACGGACGCGCCCGGCTCTTCCTCGTGGAAAAGGTGCGTCTGCGCCGGCCCGGCCAGCCGGACCGCCTGGTCGGACTGCGCACGGACATCACCGAGCGCAAGCGGGCGGAGACCGAGTGGGAGGAACTGCGGGAGCTGCGCCGCCGCGTGCTGGTGGAATTGACCGACAGCATCCCGGTCGGAACCTACGTGGTTGTGCCCGGGGAGAAAGGGGTGCCGCAGTTTGAGTTCGTCAGCAAACGCCTGCTGGAGATGTTGCGCCTTTCGGAGGAGGCGGTGAAAGACGATGCCATGGCCGCCTACCGCCTGGTCCACCCCGATGATTACCCGCAGTTTCTGCGCACCACGATGGAGGCCTTCGCCGCCCGGTCGAATTTTTACTGGGAAGGCCGCCTGATCATCGAAGGGCGGACCCGCTGGATGGTCATCGAATCGGTCCCGCGCGAGTTGCCCAACGGCAAAACAGCCTGGAACAGCGTCGTCACCGATGTGACGGCCAACCGGCTGGCCGAGGAGAGCCTGCGGCACAGCGAGCACCGGCTGGCGGAGCTGAATTCCCAGTTGGTTGTCGCCCAAGAGCAGCTCGTGATGGACAAGATCCAGCTCCGGGCCACGCTGGACTCACTGCTCGACCCGCACGTCATCATGCAGCCGGTGCGGGAAGACCGCCACCGGATCGTCGACTTCGCGCTGGCCGATGCCAACCCCGCGGCCTGCGCGCATCATCAGTCCACCCGCAAAGAATTGGTCGGCCGCAAACTGCGCGACCTCTTCCCGGCCGCAGCCGCCGAGGCGCGGCTGGATCTTTACCGCCAGGTCATGGAAACCGGGCAGCCGCTCATCCTCAATGACTTCGTCTACCTGGGGGAATCCGCCGGGAGCGAGCACCGTTACGACGTCCGCGCCGTGCGGGTCGGCGACGCGATCAGCTACACGTGGCGCGACGTGACCAACCGCTACCTCGCGGCCCGCAAAGTCGCCGCCTCCGAGGAGCACTACCGGCTGCTGGCCGACAACTCCTCCGATGTGGTCGTCCATATCCGGGGCCAGACGATCCTCTGGGCCTCCCCCTCGCTCAAAACCACCCTCGGCTACGCGCCGGCCGAATGGATCGGCCGCGACTTCACCGAATTCCTCGACCGGCCCTCGCGGGAGCGATTCGGCGCCAGCGTGGCCCCGGTGAACGAGGGCCAGCCTGCCGTGACCCGCGGACGGGTGCGGGCCAAGGATGGGGCGTGGCACTGGATGGAAAATCACCTCGTGCGGTACATCGGGGGCGACGGCCAGCCGGACGGGCTGGTCTGCTCGTGCCGGCTGATCGACGAGCAGGTGGCGGCCGAGAAAGAGTTGGAACGACGGGCCCGCACCGATGAGTTGACCTCCCTGCTCAGCCGCGGCGAGGTCCTCGAGCGCATCAAGTCCATGGAGGGACAAACCCCGCGGACCGGCACGGCGGTGGCCATTCTTTTTTGTGACCTCGATATGTTCAAATCGGTCAACGACACCCACGGCCACCAAGTCGGCGACGAGGTGCTCAAGACCACGGCCGACCGCGTTCGGGCGAGCCTGCGGACGACCGACGACCTGGCCGCGCGCTTCGGCGGGGACGAAATGCTCGTTGTGCTCAACGGGGTGCAAAGCTTGGAGAATGCGCTGATGATCGCGGAAAAACTCCGCCAAGAGGCCGCCCGTCCGATCACGATATCCGGCACCCAGATCGAGGTCACTATGAGCATCGGCGTGACTCTGGCGCAGCCGGGGGAGGGCGTGGATTCTATTATTGCACGCGCCGACGGCGCCCTTTATGTTGCAAAGCAGAAAGGGCGGAATCAGGTGATTCCTATCGGCTAAACATGAAACTCCCGAGCCCTGGCACGTTGCGCAAACCAACTACGCCGGACCATGCAAAACTGATAACGCGCACATGTGTGTGTGCGTTTTTGGTCGGGGAATAGCCGAGCCCGCTGAAAAAACTGACTGACTCCACATTGCCCATGAAACGTATCTTCACCCTGCTGCTGGCTTCGGCCACCATGGCCGTGGCCCAAACCCGCCCGGCCGCCACCCCGGCCCCGACGGCACCTACCCCGGAATCCGCCGCCTTTGTCCCGCTCTTCAAGACCGCGGAGCACAAACTGGTTGGCCCGCTGGCTTCCGCCGAATTTTTCTTCCAGCTCCCCGCGCATGTCGAGCTGACGGGCCAGCCGAAACTCAACCTGAGTTTCCGCGCCTCCCAGCTCCTCATCGCCGACATTTCGACGGCCACATTCGAACTCAACGGCGTCCCCCTCAAGAGCATTCGGCTTCCGGGTCAGACCGACGGGGCCACGCAGAAGCTCGAACTGGCCGTCCCGGCGGGCCTGCTGCGCGCCGGCTTCAACCGGGTCAACGTGCGCTGCCTCATGATCACGACCGACGTGCATTGCCGCGACGTGGACAACCCGGCGTGCTGGCTCGTGCTGGAGACAGGCACCGGACTCAATGTCCCCTACCGTCGCCTCAAGCTGTTTCCCGAACTGGGCCGTTTCCCGGCCACCATCACGGAGGAGCAACTGCTCCGTCAGGAGGAACTGGTCGAGGGATTCCCGGCCGACAGCATCAAGCCCGTTGCGGCCGTGCTGCTCCCCGCTGATCTGGGCAACGAGTCGTTCCGCACCTTCGTCATCACCTCGGCCCGTCTCGGACAACCCTCCTACCTGCCGAATCAGGGGCTGCGTGTTGGAGTCTTGGCCGACTGGCAGGCGCAGAGCAACGAGCGCAACGGTGTTCTCATCGGCCTGACCAGCGACCTCACGGCCCTCGACCTTCCGGCCGAGACCCGCGCGGCGGTCAGCGCCCTCCAGCCCGGCGAGGGAGTGATCTCGGAATTCATCATCGGCGAGAATGCCGGTTCCCAACGCCGCTGGATCGTGGTCGGCGGAGCGGACCAAGCCGGCTTGATCAAGGCCGCACTCGCCCTCGGTAGCAATGACTCCCTCGGTGCCGCCGCGACCAACCCTTGGGTGATTCGCGAAACCCCGCAGGTTCTTCCTCTGACCGAACGGATCGCGCAGCCGCCGGATCGTCCGCAAACTTTCGCCCGCCTCTATGGAGGCGAACTCGCGCTCCGCGGCGTGTTCCGCAGCCAGACCTCCTTCGCGTGGGATCTTCCCCCCGGGTATGAGACGGCGGAAATGAGCGAGATGTTCTTGGAAATGTCGCACGCCGCCGGGTTTGCCGACGCCTCCAGCCTCATGTTCACCATGAACAACCGCCTCCTCCCTGGCGTGGCCCTCGACAGTGTGGCCCAGGAGCGGAAACTGGTCCGCTTGAACGTTCCGGCCGGTATTCCCGGACGCGCACCGAACTCGTTGGCCATCACCGCCTACCTCGACATCGGCACGACCGACTGCGCCCACCGCAACGAAGAGCGGGCCTGGGTGGCCTTCAGCCCGGCTTCGGCCCTGGCCATCACATCGCGCCCTCTCACCATCAAGGGCCTTGATCGCCTCGGCTATGTGCTGCTACGCGACGCGTTCCTGCGCCGGGCCAGCATTCTCCTGCCCAAGGCCTCCCTGCCCGGCGGCCTCGAGCCCGTGCGTGACCTCTCGCTTTACTTGGGCCGCTACCTGTCGTCCATGCCGGTGCTCTGGCCCGACGCCGCCCTCTTCGCCGAGGGCCAGCCGGTGCCTTCCGCCGTGGTCGAATCCACCTCGTCCGTCCTCCTCGGCAGCCCCTCGGACTGGCGCATGGTGCTGGGCGAAAAAACCCCATTGAGCGTCGATCCGGTGCCGGGTGAGCAGGCCCTGCGCTTGCAGGGGAAAGTCGTTCCGCTTGAGCAGATCCCGGCGGATGCTGTGTTCGCCGAGTTCATTCCCTCGCCTTGGAGCAAGGACAATTGCGTCGTCGCCATCGGTGGAGCCACTGGCTTGGATGGAAAACTTGCGGTGAAAATGCTCACCGATCAGGACATTCTCTCCAAGCTGGACGGCACGGTGGCCGGACTCGACGCTAAAGGCCGCGTCTTCAACTACGACGTCCGCCAATCCGATCCGCGCTCGCTCTCGGAAGAAATCCTCCACTCCCTGCCCAGCGGCGTCTCCGCCGAGGACACGGCCAAGAAGCTCGAGGACGAGAAGAGCACCCGCACGAACAAGATCCTGCGCAACATCGCCATCGGCGCGGTTGGGCTTGCCATCGTCGCCTTTATGGTCCGCACCCAAGTCCGGCTGGCCAGGTTGAAGGCGGAGAACCGTCGGCGCGTCGATAAAAAATCCAAGGATGTCTAAACCGTGGTTGACAGCCGCCGTGGTCGCCTGGTCGACCGCGGCGGGGCTTCTCCCTGTTGCGGCCAGTCCGCTGGCGGCGGAGAACCCCGCTGCGGGCCCCGGTTCGGTCACTTTGCTTGTCTATGATGCGCTGGCCCGGCCATTTTCGCTCATGGACCTGCGCGCGGTCGTCGCCCGCCTGCTCACCCGGGTCAACACCCGCGTGGTGACGAAATCGGCCCAGGAGGTGCGGCCGGATGACCTCCGTTCGGCCAATTACCTTGTCTGGCTCGGGACCGACCGGCGGCCGTCGGACGCGAAGCTCGGTTGGGTCGAGGCGGGCAAGCCCGTGCTGGTTTGCGGCATGCCTCCTTATGAAGCCGCCGCCTGGCCGGGAGTCAACGGGTTCCGCAAGTTCCCGCCCATCGCCGAGTCCTGGCGGACGGCTCGTTTTTCCATCGGACCCGCCGTCCTCAATTCGCCGGCCTCATTTGTTCTTCCGGCGGACGTCAAACAGCCGGAGAACCGCCTGCTGGCCAGCATCGCCGGGCCGGCCCGGGCTGATTCTCTTTCGTGGCAAAACACCAACACTTTCTGGTTCGCCGCCCTCCCCCTGGAGCAGACGGTCGGCGTGGCGTTGTCCGGCATCCTGCCGGAATTCTACGGCGTCACCCCGGGCCCCAGTTCGGTGTTGGTGACCTTGGAGGATTTCCACCTCGGGTGCGACCCGGTGGCCTTGCGCCGCGCTGCGGATTATCTCGCCCAAAAAAACGTTCCCTTCGCCATCACGGTCCGCATGCCGTCAGCGGATGCCAATGCCACAAAGGTCAGCGAGTTTGTCACCGCCCTGCGTTACGCCCAAGCCCGCCATGGCCGGGTCTTCCTCATTCCGGGAGCTGGAAAATTCTGGGACACGAAGCTCGATCAGCCGCCCACGGCGGAGGAAATGGACGCGGCCGGCAACGCGGCCGAGGCCGATGTCGCCCTCTGCCTCGAGAACGGGGTGATCCCACTCGGCGTCCGGCTGCCGGACTCCGGGGTGAGCATCGAAGCTGCGGCCCGTGTGGCCCGGTCATTCGACTTCGGCATCGGCGCGGTGCTGCCGTCCGAGGCCACCGCCACGGCCACTTTCATTCCCGCGACCATCACGCGCGTGGCCGGACGCTTGCTCCTCGTGCCCCCTGGATCGGCCTTGGGCGACGACAATCCGGCTGCGGCGGATTTTGCCCGCAATCTCCTGCTTGTGCCCGGCTCAATCCTCAATGTGTCGGTCCCGGCCTGGCTGCCCTTCGAGAAAATGTCCCCCCTCTTGGACCAAGCCGGCGCCTTCTCGGCTCCGTTTGTCGACCCGGGCGAGGCTGCTGCGTCGATCTCGTCACCCGGCGGGGCCATGTGGACCGCCGCCGCCGGAGCCCCGAAACCCGACTTCTCCGGTCGCGCCATGCTGCGCACCTACGACTTCAATGCCCAGTTGCTCTCCGAAAAAGAAGTTACCGCTGACGCCGCCGCCGTGATTGAATCACCCGCGGACGCACGCTTTTTCAGTCTTTTGCCATGGAAACCCTGAGGCCTCACATTTCAGCCCCCGCGCTGCTGCTCGTGGCCTTGTTGGCCACCGGCCTGCCGCTCATGGCGGCGGAGTCCGAGACCGACGGCGGCACGGCGGCGCTGGTCGCCCAAGCCGAGGAGCTGGCCGCCCGGGGCGAGAATCGCAAGGCCGAAGAACTGCTCAGCCAGGCGGTCAAGGCTGCGCCCGAGGTCGAGTCCCTCCGCTTCCGCCTCGCCACCGTGCAAGTTTACCAGCGGCGCTACGATGAGGCTGAGGCGATTTACCGCGGGCTCGCCGAATCCAAGAATTCGGCCATGGCCGCCCTGGCCCGTAATTCGTTGCAAGCCCTCGGCGAGGAAAAACGCCGCCAGACCGAGGCCCAAGGCGCCTACGTCGCCTCCGGAGCACGCACGGCCGAGCAGAAACGCCTCCAAGCCGAACGCGAAAAAGCCTACGCCGCCAAGGAAGCCGACCTGCAGGCCCGGCAGGAAATCTACGACCTGTTCCAAGCCGGGGACGACAAGGAAGCCATCGCGAAGCTCGACCGCTACGCCGAAGCCAACCCGGTGCCGGTCGATCTGCAATACGCCCGCGTCTACGGCCTGCAACGCATGCGCCGCTTCACCGATGCCGGCCGCGTCCTTGAGGCGATGCCAACCGAGACCCGGACCTCGCCGGAGTGGCTCCTCGCCCAAGCCAACACCGAGCGCGGTCTCGGCCGCAACGAAGCCGCTTGGGAGGCCATCACCGCCGCGGCCCAGGAGGCCGAGGGCACCCCGCTCCAGCAGGTCATCGAGGAGGAAATCGACGGACTGCCCAATGAGGCCAACCTGAACAAGAACGCCTGGGGCGAACTGCAACTGGACGCGGCCTACCTCGCCCGCTTCCCCGACACCATCTTCTACGGCGAGATCCGCGAGGGCACGTTCGTCCCCGGGGCGCGCTGGCTCCAGCCGTTTGTCCAGCTGGACTTCACCCTCGACACCAACTCCGGCTCGGGCATCAACGGCGTCCCGCAGGTCTATGCCAACAACCTCGCCGGCGGCCACCTCGGACTGCGCGCCCGCCTCATCCCGAACGAAAACATCTGGGCCTACGGCTTGGTCGGCGTGCAGAAGGACCTCCGCGACACCACGCGCTACAACGGCGACTGGTTCCTCGATTGGCGCGTCGGCCTGCGCGGCTACAAGGGCATCGGCCCCGGGCTCACCTTCCTCTCGAACAACTGGTATACGAAGCCGCCGGCCAAAAAGTGGGACTGGCAGCCCCGCGCCGCCTGGTTCGTCGAAGGCGGCGGCGATGCGGCCTACTGGTCGCTCTATGAGAACTTCATCGCCTACGGCTCCGTCCGCGAGGGCGTGCGGTTCCTTGAAACCGGTGGATGGCTGGCCTTCGACCTCTACGCCTTGCAGCAAGGCACCACCGATTCGCTCGGGCTGTATTACAACAACTTCGGCGAAATCGGCGGCGGCCTCCGCGCGACCGCGCGCATCGGCCGGCGCACCACCTTCGTCACCCGGGTGGAAGGTATCGGCGGCGCTTATTCCGGTATCAACAATGACAACAGCCGCGGGACGTTGCCTTCGACCTACGAGGATCTGCGGGTGATCTTTTCACTCTGGTGGGAGTGGTAAGACCAGTCCATGGAACTGCTATCCGAGATTTTCATCGTCTTGGCCTACATCGCGGCCATCGGGTTCTTCGTGTTCGGCGTGGAGGACCTGCTCTTCGATCTGCAGTTCCTGCGCTACGCCCGGCGAACGAGCAAGGCGCGGCACACGACGATTGAGGAGCTGCGGGCCAAGCCGGAAAAGCACATCGCCCTCTTCGTCCCCGCCTGGAGCGAGGGCGACGTGGTCAACCGCATGGCCGACTACGCGGTCAAAATCCTCGAGTATGACCGCTACGACATTTTCATCGGCGTTTATCCCAATGACCCCGTAACCATCGCCTGCGTGGATGCACTCAGCCGGGTCAACCCGCGCATCCACAAGGCCATGTGCCCGAACCCGGGGCCGACCTCGAAGGCAGACTGCCTCAACGCGATCTACCGCACGATGAAGCTGCGCGAAATCCCCGGCGTGCGCGAATACGGGATCATCGCCCTACACGACGCCGAGGACGTCCTCCATCCGCTGACCCTCAAAGTTTACAATTACTTCGTCCCCGACCAGTTCGACATGGGCCAGATCCCCGTGTTTCCGCTCGAGTTGCCGCCCATCGGCAACTGGGTGGCCAACTGCTACATGGACGAGTTCAGCGAGTTGCACCTCAAGGATATGCTGGCCCGTCAGGAGATCGGTGGCGTCGTCCCGTCCGCCGGCGTCGGCACGGCCTTCGCCCGCAGCGCCCTCGACTGGCTGGCGGACCACAACGAGGGCGACCCTTTCGTCGTCGGCAACCTGACCGAAGATTACTTCATCGGCATCCAGCTCAAGCGCGCCGGCTTCCGTTGCAGCTTCATCAACTACCCGATCGACCGACTCGTCGTGAAGCGCGATGCCGAGGGCGAGATCGTTTCCCGCAAACACGTGACCGAATTGGTCGCGGTGCGCGAGAGCTTTCCGCCCAAGTTCTGGGCCGCGGTGCGCCAGCGGTCGCGCTGGATCCTCGGCATCTCGATGCAGTGCTGGGAGCTCGCCGGCTGGTCCGGCTCGATGGGTGTGCGTTACACGCTGTTCCGCGACCGGAAGGCACCTCTGGTCCACCTGATCAACATCATCGGCTACATCGTCATCTGCTCGTGGTTCATCGAGTTGATCTTCCGCGCGCTTCCCTCCACCGCGACCTCCTACTGGCGACCGCTTTTCACCCCGGACTCCTTCCTCTGGACGCTGATCCTCATCGACACGTGCCTGCTCTTTTACCGCGTGTTGATCAAGATTTACTACGTCAAGCAGGTCTACGGGTGGAGGCACGGACTGATCTCGATCATCCGCTACCCCATCGCCAACTTCATCAACTTCTTCGCCACCTGTCGCGCCTTCTGGATGTATGCGAACAGCCGCCTGTTCGGCCGTCAGCTCGTCTGGCTCAAGACCACGCACGTCTTCCCCGGAACGTCCGAGCTCTCCGAGTTCGCCGCCTCGGTCGGTGACCTCATCATGCGGGAAGGCACCGTCCCGCGCAGCCGGCTGTCCCAGTTGATGCAGAGCGAAACCGCCGGCTCGATCCCCCTCAAGCTCCTCCAATTGCGGCTCCTCGACGAAGAGCAGTTCACCGCCATCTGGTCGCGCTTCTCCGCCATTCCGGAAAAAACCATCCCGATCGAGGAGACCGACGCACGCCTCCTCGACCAACTGCCGGAGGAGACTTCGATCGAGCACGATTTCATTCCGGTCAAAACGCGGGACGACGGTCACATCGAGGTCGCCTTCATCGAACCGCCCAGCCCGGAGCTGCGCCAGGCCGTCGAGCAGCGCTACGCCCGGCCGATCACCGTGCGCCTCATCACTCCGACCAACCTCCGCATGCTCCGCGAGCGGCTCTACTCGACGCGCGCCATGCGCCGCTACCGGCCGCAGGCCAGCAACGCCTTCCCCGAACTCGAGGCGGAGAAACGCAGCGAAGCCCGCAAGATCCAGTTCCGCACCGGGCGGCGCTTCTCCGATCTGGTCGTCGACCTGCAATTCGTGCCTCCGGACGAAGTCCGCCGGGTCTGGAGCGAACTCTTCCGCGCGGAACCGTGCGTCATCGCCAACGAAACCCTCGACCGGGGTGCCTACGAGGCGCTCGGACCGGTCTTTTGCAGCCTGCACAAACTCGCCCCGCTCGAAGGACGCCGACTGATCTTTCAGGATAGCGTCCATCCGGCGGCGCTGCGCGAGATCGAGGCCCGCCTCGGCTACCAGCCGACTCCGGTGACCGACCTCGCGCAACCCGTGCGCAACTTCCTCCGCGGCGTCTTCGGGACGATGAATCCGGAGGAAATGCTCATCGACCGGATGGTTTCGGACGGCACCCTCACCGCCGCCAAGGCGGAGGAGCTCCGCGCCCTCAAAGCCGTGGTCAGCGATCCGGCTCACGTGCTGATTCCGAAGTTCGGCCTGGCCAGCAGCGAGGATACTTTCCGCGCCTTCACCGACGTGGCCCGCCTGCCGGAGGCCGAGACTTCCTCCAGCCGCGATGTGCCCGAGGGCGTGCTCCGGCCCGACTTCGAGGAGACCACCGGGTCGCGCATCCTCGAGGCGCACAACGGCCAGGTGACCATCGGCCTGCGCAATCTTCTCGCCCCCCGTGATTTTTCCCACGTCTGCACCCGGCTCATGCTCTGCGCGGTGCGCTTTGTCCGCCTGCCTTCCGCATGAAAAAGAAACCGGCTCCCCGCTCGAGAAAAAAACGCATCGCCGTCGTGGTGGGCACCCGCCCCGAGGCGGTCAAACTCGCCCCCGTCATCCAGGAACTTGCGCGCTCGACCAAGCTGGCCCCCCTGACGGTCAACACCTGCCAGCACCGCCAGATGGTCGCGCAGATTTTCGCCGACTTCGGCATCTCCTCGGACTTCGACCTCGATGTCATGCGCCCGCGCCAGAGCCTCTGGGGCCTGACTGCCCGGGTCTCGCAAGCCATGGGGGATTTTCTCACCCACCACCATGTCGATGCCGTCCTCGTCCAGGGCGACACAACCAGCGCTTACGTGGGCGGGCTGAGCGCCTTCTACCACAAGATCCCCGTCGGCCACGTGGAGGCCGGCCTGCGCTCGGGCGACCTTTATTCGCCGTTTCCCGAGGAACTCAACCGCCGCATGATCGGCACCCTCGCCACCTGGCATTTCGCCCCGACCACACGTTCGCGCGATCTCCTCCTGGCCGAGAACACCAATCCCAAGACCATCCACGTCTGCGGCAACACCGTCGTGGATGCCCTGCACTGGATGATCCGTCGCCTCAAAACACGCGGTCGCATCCCCCGCGGCCCGACCCGTGGCCGCCCCCTCGTGCTCATCACCTGCCATCGCCGCGAAAACATCGGCGAGCCCATGGCCGCCGTCGCGCGCGCCATCGCCCGTCTGGCCCGCAAATACCCCGGGACGGATTTTGTCTTCCCCGTCCACCCCAACCCGGCCGTCCGCGAGGTCGTCACGCCGATTCTCAGCAAGTCGGGCAACATCGACCTGACCGAGCCCATGGACTACGACAACTTCCTCGCGCACCTCGTGCGCTCGCATCTCGTCCTCTCGGACTCCGGCGGCGTGCAGGAGGAAGCCACCTCGCTGGGCAAGCCCGTGCTCCTGCTCCGGCGCGAAACCGAGCGCCCCGAAGGCATCGAAGCCGGTGTGGTCAAAATGGCCGGGACGGATGAAACCCGCATCTATCGCCTGGCCGACGAACTCCTCCGCTCGCCCAAGGCGTGGGCGGCCATGGCGCGTGGATCGCAGGTCTTCGGCGATGGGAAATCCGCCCGCCGGATTGTTCGCATCCTCGAAAAATCCCTCAGCGGGAACCAGGCCGCGCGCCCGCGCTGACCGCGGCCCGGTAGCTTTCGAGGGCCAGGAGCACCTCGAGTTGGTCGAAGGAAAACACCGGATACCCGCCGATCGCGCCGGCGAACTTCGCCTCCGGGCCGTTCTGGAACTCGAGCATTTTACCGATGGCCGGCCCAGCCTCCTCGGGCTGCCCGACCTCGATGAGCAGCCGCGCCCAGAGCGCGTAAACAGCCGCGCCGGCCGGCTCACCTACCCCCGCACCCGTCTCGGTGTCGAAGGCTTGCGGCAGGCGACCGTGCTCGCGGAAGAAGCGCAGGCGCGATTCCACCCCCTCTTTGACCAACGCCGCATCGGGGCGAACCTCACGGAGGTAGCGCAGGGTGATGAGAGCCAGCACTTCGTCGGAGACCCCGCGCGAGAACTTGCGGGTTTGCGGATCCCACTTGGCCGGAACCACGCCCGGCGGCCGGGGAATGGAATCAAGCACCTCCAAGCTGTGGTCGTAGAAGGCGCGGATAGCCGGGAAATCGTCCGCGAAGGCCAGCATGGCCGGAAGATGCAGGTAGCACAAAAGCACGGCCCCCTGACCCGGGCTGCCATCACCGAGGTTGAAGGCGGGCGGTGGGATGAAGTAACCCTCGGCCTTCGCGGCCAGCTCGGCCGCCAATGCCCGGCCGAATTTGTCCACCTCCCCCAAACCCCAGCGCTTGGCCGCCAGGCGGCAGGCCCAGACCACCCGCCAGTCGTCCAGCGTGGCGCTGGTATCCGCCCGCTTGAGCGGATCGAGCGTGATCTTCCAGGCCAGAAATCCCCCGGGCTTTTCCTGGAATTTGTCCCGCGTAAGCGCGAACTGCTGCTCGAACAGACGACGGTCTCCACGCAGCAGTGCCAGTTCCATCACCTGCCCGACCGCCTCGCTCAGTGCATCGTGGTTCCTCGCCTCGCCCGCCACGACCGGCCGGTCGTTGGTCGCATTGACGTAAACCGCCCCCGTGGCCGGGTCAGTCATGTGCTGCTTGAGGAACCCGCCGATGGACGCAATCGCCGCCTCGACATCCCGCGCCGTCGGCTGGGCCGCGGGGGGTTCCTGCCCTCGCGAGGTCAGGGTGAGACCCGCACCAAGAATCAGACTGAACACAACGGAGCGTAACACGGGCCGACCATAGATGAGTTCCCGGCAGGAATCCACTGCGGGCTTGTAAAAACGGGCGACAAAAGGACGGCCGCCGGGTATGATGCGAGCGTGGCTCAGGACCTCAAACTTCTCATCATCGACCGGCTCGATCGGCCGGTGAGCGTCTGGAGCAAAATCACCGAACTGGCTGAACTCAAGGCCGACATCAAGGTGGTGGCGGATGTCGAGATCGCGCAGGCGGACCTGGCGGAAAATTCCTACGACCTGATTTTTTGCAGCTATTACTTCCAAACCGAGACCGGCCCGGAATTTATGGCCCGCATGCGCGAGCGTGGGGTGGCCACACCCGTCATTTTCATCGCCACGACCATGGATACGAAGGGAGTGCTCGATGCCGCGGCTTTGCCCATGGCCGACTTCCTCGTCGCGCCTTTCCCGGCCAATGATTTGAAGCAACGCCTCCAACTGCTCTGCGGCGACTTGCTCGCCGCCTGAACCGCCCGCCGCGCGGCTACGGCTCCTTCAAATCCTGACTGTAATGTCCGCGGACCAGACGCAGGGCAAGGATGAGCACCGGAATGAAAGTCAGGCCGAGACACGCGGAGAAAGCCCGATAGGACCACTGGTCGCTGACGGCATGGGCGAGAAACACCGCGCCCAATCCGGCCAACCCGACCGCACCGCAGATCCACGCCAACGGCATGAGGAAGGAGGCAAAAATCTTACTCTCTTCCTGCCGCTTCAAACGCGTTGGCCGGTGAGAGAATCGCTTCATAGAAGTAAGTTTATAGCGGAAATGAAACAATCAGGCAATCCGCGAACCGATAGGACGGTTTGTGTTTTCCTAGCAGCCTGTCGGACTTGTCCAAGCTGGTAGAGTGTGGGGATGGCTGCCCGATTTGTTCTCGTTGATCATGACACGCCGCTCTTGTTACCGCCGGACCTGAGGGACTGGGTTCCGGCGGAGCATCTGGTCCATTTTGT
>JBGSSV010000190.1:0-7418 GCA_041736875.1 Chthoniobacterales bacterium
GCACACCGCCCTCGCCACCGCCCGCCTGGGCCGCACCCGAAGGCTCGCCGGGAACAGGACTGACCGCCACCGCCTGGGCGACTTGGACACCCTCCATGTTCGGCGTCGCCGAGACGGCATTGTATGGATCGGCCGCACCGACGAGGGGCGAGGAGGAGACATTGACCGGCCGCACCAAGCTCAGATCGACCGCCACCGCCGCGCGAGGCCATTGTTCCTCCGCGAACTCCTTGAGGTAGCTCTTGATGCCACCCGCATGGACGCTGCACTGCACGGTGGGCGCGTGACCGATGGCGGCATACTCGGAGTAGGCCGTCGGCTCGGCATTCGGCTCCCCTGCGGTCGTCTGCGCATTTTGCAGCAGGCATTTGTCCGTGGCGAGTTCGCCGGAGAGGCGGCAGACGTTGACTTTCTCGACCGTGAGCGGCGCCTTCAGCGGGGTGGAGGGAAAATCTTGGCGCGATGAATTCATCACGTCCACCCAGACCGGAAGCGCCAGATCGGAGCTGAAGGCCCCGCGATAAATCTGCCGTGGCTGGTCGTAGCCGACCCAGACGCCGCACGTCACGGCGTCCGTGTAGCCGAGGAACCACGCATCGGTGAAATTGTAGGCCGTCCCGGTCTTCCCCGCCGCACCGGCCACGGCCAGGCCGTATTCCGTTGTCGCCTTGCTCGCGGTGCCGCGGAAAAGCGAGTCGGTCAGGAGACTGTGCACGAGCCAGGCACTGGAATCGCTGATGACCTTTTTCCGCTCATTCGCCCGGGTGTAAATGACCTGTCCCTCGCCGTCCTCGATCCGGTCGATGATGTGGGTCCGCTCCGGTCGCGTGCCGCCGCCGGGGAACATGGTGTAAGCGAGGGTGGTTTCCTCGAGGGTCAATTCGCTCGAGCCAAGGTAGCTGTTGGCATACGGCCGCAGCGGCGATTCGATGCCGGCATCGCGGCTGACTTTGGTCACCGCATCGAGCCCGGTGAGGAAACCGAGTCGCACGACCGCTGCGTTCTTTCCGCGAACCAGCGCGTCGCGCAAGGTCACCTCTCCCTCGTATTCGTTGTCCGCCCGCTCCACACCCCACTCGCCGAGGATGCCCATGGAGCCGCCGATGCCGACCAACCGATTGTCCAGCGCCCAGTCCTGGACCACGGTGCCCGGAAAAATCCCTTTCTCGAACGCTGCCGCATAGACCAACGGCGTGAAGGCTGTCCCGGGCGAACGCCGCCCCTGCACGGTCCGGTTGTATTCGCTGTGGCGGAAATCGCGCCCGCCGACCATGACGAGGACACCGCCGGTTTTGTTGTCGAGGGCCAGCACGGCGCCTTGCAGGTAGCCGGGTGGCACGGTGTTCGAATCGCCCGGTTTGGGCGGGCGTGCGCTGAATCGCTGTTGGAACTGCGCATAGGTCTGATTGGCGTAGCCGGGACGGTTCTCCACCGAATCGAGGCGCCGCGACAGCGCCTTCTCGGCCTCGCGCTGCATCGCGGCATCGATGGTCGTGAAAATGCGGAAACCGCCGTTCATGGCCCGGTCGTAGCCCAGAGATGTGATCGCTTGCTGGCGCACGTAATCCATGGCGTAGGACGTCTTCACGGGGTCCGGCCGCCCCCGCACAGTCAGTGGCTCGGCCACAGCTTTGGCGTAAGCGTCGGCCGTGAGGAATCCCATTTCACGCATCTGTTTGAGCACATAGTCACGGCTGGCCTTCGAGGCTTCGAGGTTTGTCCAAGGTGACAGACTGTTCGGGCTCTTGAGCAAGCCAGCGAGCACGGCGGACTGGGCGGCGGTCAACTCCGACGCCGGCACGCCAAAGTAGCCGCGGGCCGCCGCTTCCGCACCGTAGAGACCTCCGCCGAAGTAGACGCGGTTCAGGTAGAGCTCCATGATTTGCTCCTTAGGGAACTTCTGCTCGATCCGCCAAGCCAGGGCCATTTCCAGCAACTTGCGTCGATAGGTGCGCTCCTTGAGGTCGAAAGAGTTGCGGGCCAACTGCTGGGTCACCGTGCTCGCGCCCTGACGAATCCGGCCGGCCGACCAATTCGCGATCGCGGCCCGTCCCACCCCCTGGTAGTCCACGCCGTCGTGCGCCCAGAACTGCTGGTCCTCGGCGGAGACCACGGCTTCGATGAGGTTCTTGGAAATCTTCTCGTAGGGCACGGGGTCTCGGTTCTGGATGAAGATTTTCCCCATCAGTTCGCCATCCCGGTCGTAAATCAACGATGCGGACTCCATTCGCTCCAACCGACCCAGGTCGAACTGGTTGGCCATCTCGGTGAACTCGGCCCGCACCATGGAAAACACGATCACACCAGTGACTCCGCCGAGCAGAAGGAACACCACCGGCAAAATCAGCAGCCAGAGCCACAAGGACCGCCTGCGGCGGCGCGGCGGCTTTTCTTTTTCCCAGGAGTATTTGTTGCTTGGCATTCGCCTTGAGACTTTTTCCACAGATCGCGTCATCTTGGCAACGTCAATGCCATGGGGCACGGGGCCCGCAACGACTCGACACGGATTCTACACCATTGCACCCTGATTGCCACTGTGGACACACCTGAACGCTCCGCCAAGCCGGTTTTCTACTGGGACGGCGATTGCACATTCTGCCGCCGCTGGGTCGAACGCTGGCACGCGACCACGGGCGACCGGGTGGATTATGAACTCCTGCAAGAGGCTCCAGCCGAGGTCATTTCCGCCGCAGGGGGCCTGCCGCCCCAGCGTGTGGTTTACGCCCAACCCGGCCAACCCCTCGTCACCGGGGCCGCAGCGGGACTGACCGTCCTGGCCCCGGATTCCTTCGGAGCACGCTTGCTGCTCCAACTTTATGCCGCGGTGCCAGGGGTCGCCCCGGTGGCCGAACTATGTTACGGGTGGATCGCTCGGCACCGCGAATTCTGCGGAAAGATGACCGTCCTCCTCTGGGGCCCCTCCACTCTGCCCCCGACCTACGCGATCTCCGGATGGATCTTCCCTCGGCTCATCGGGCTGATATTTCTTCTGGCCTTCCTCTCTCTCTTGACGCAAGTCGATGGACTAGCCGGATCACAGGGCATCCTCCCGGTGGCCGCCCATTTGGAGAACGTGCGCAGCCACTTTGCGTCGCAAGGTGCGCCTTGGGACGCCTGGCTTCAGGTTCCCTCGCTGCTGTGGCTCGGCGCCTCCGACAGCTGGCTTCACGGATGGCTGGGGCTCGGCGCTCTAGCCTCGCTGCTTCTGCTCATCGGCATCCGCCCGGCCCTCTGCGCCTTCGTCGCCTGGTTGTGCTACCTCTCCTTCGTCGCAGCGGTTCCGGTGTTCCTCAATTACCAATGGGATGCGCTGCTCCTCGAAGCAGGCCTGCTGACTGTTTTCTACGTGCCGTGGCAGCGATGGCTCGGGCG
This sequence comes from Chthoniobacterales bacterium, assembly GCA_041736875.1. Taxonomy (GTDB): domain Bacteria; phylum Verrucomicrobiota; class Verrucomicrobiia; order Chthoniobacterales; family JACTMZ01; genus JACTMZ01. The sequence continues at coordinate 3,373 of JBGSSV010000190.1, forward strand.
GCATTCTTCCGCTCCATCCCGCCTCGGCCGCCTCCTCGTCTGGTGGCTGCTCTTCCGGCTCATGCTGGAGTCCGGGGTGGTCAAACTTTTCGGCTTCGATGCGGCCGGGCGGAATACGTGGCTGGACGGAACCGCCCTGGACTATCACTACTTCACGCAGCCCATCCCCGTGTGGACGAGTTGGTGGATGGCGCAGGCACCGGGTTGGTTCCACGGCCTTTCCCTCGTGCTCGTCTTCGCCATCGAACTGGGCGTTCCATTTTTCCTGGCCGGCCCGCGGAGGATGCGCATGACAGCTTTTTGGGCTTTCTCCGGCTTCATGGTCCTCATCGCCGCCTCCGGGCATTTCGGTTTTTTCAACCTCCTGACCATCGTGCTCTGCGTCTCGCTGGTCGACGACGCATCGTGGCCGACCGGCCTCCGCGCTTGGTTCCCCGCCGCCCAGCGGTGCCTGCCTCGCAGCCTGCGTGATCTCGTTCTGCCGTGGATCGCCGCCCTGCTCCTCGTTCTGACCAGCCTGCAACTATTGCTGGTTCTGCGTGCTGTGCCGCCCTTAGTGGTTCATCCCGTCCTGACGCCCTTCATGCCGCTGCGCAGCGCAAATTCCTACGGCCTCTTCAGCGTGATGACGACCGAGCGTCCGGAAATCAGCATCGAGGCGAGCACTGACGGAACCAACTGGACGCCTTATCGTTTTCGCCACAAGCCCGAGGCGGAGGACGACCTGCCCTTTCTTCCGCCACACATGCCTCGGCTCGACTGGCAGATGTGGTTTGCCGCCCTCGAGTTCCGCGCCTCCGGGAGGATTCCCGCGTGGATGATGCAGCTGCTGGGCCGCTTGCAGGAGGAGGCACCACCCGTCCTTGCCTTGCTCGAGGCAAACACCGGAACCCCGCCGCGCCCGCTGTATTTCCGCATCCGGCTCGACAATCTAACCTTCAGCCAGCCCGAGCAACGGGCCCGCACCGGACAATTCTGGCAAGTAGAAGCTCTCCCCGATTACACGGTCCAAGGCCGATTGGAAGGTTCGCCTTAAGTCCTCCTTCAGACCTCATGCAGAGCCAGTCCTGCAACCCGATGGGCATCGGGACTGGCCCGTTTAGCTCGTTTATCGGGCTTGGGAGGCTCGTTCCCCCCAGCGCGAGGGTGAAGATGGTGGTGGGCGTTTTCATGCCCGAAGCCTTCCGCAGTCAGTCCGAGCCGTGCCACAGCTGACTCAGGTGCATGGGGGGTGCAAATTCGAGCCCTAGCAGTGCTGTCTTAGGTATGCGCTCGCGAGGTGGTGTCAACAGGCAGAAGCCCCGGGAACGTGTTGGGCAAAAACACCTTGTCCGCGGGGTTTCTTGTGATGGTTTCAAGACCCGCCAAATATTTTTCAGCTAGAAGCAACTCGGTTGCCTTGCTCTCGCCGACGGACAGTTTCAAATACTCTAAGTAGGCATACTCTGTGTCACGAGCTAGCAGCAATGCTTGCGCCTGCCTCTCGGCTTTGAGAATCGCCGCTGTCTTCTGCGCCTCAGCAAGCATTACTTCAGCGTGGGATTTTCCTTCCGCCTCGGAAATGACTGCTCTTCTTCTGCGCTCAGCATCGAGTTGCTGAAGCATCGCTTCCGAAGTCTCATCGTCGGTGGTTAACTCCTAGATTTCAACTCGAGTGAACACTACTCCCCACTTCTTCGCGGTTTCCCCGAGTTGGCTGGATATCCTTTCATTCAAGACCTGTCTGGTTGACAAGACCTCATCAAGATTCATGCCGCCGAGATTTGACCTTAAGGCATTGAGCGCCACGTCAGCGATTGCTAGCGGCAGGTTGTCTACCTCAAATACTGCTCTGACAGGGTCAGTTATCCGCCAATAGACTGAGGCATTAGCCGTGACACGCGCATTATCCAATGTGTGGCAATCCCTACGTTCCTGATCGCCAGCGTCCCCGCCAGTGAGGGAAATGAGAAGGCTGAAGCCACGGCGGATCGGCTTTGCCAGCCGCGCTGAGGTTCAAGTTCCGGGCAGCTTGGGCTCTCTCCAGAGCCTGCGCGTCATTGCTTGCTACCCGGCGGCGGCATTCGGGATCATGAGCAAACCTCAGGAGACAGGCCATGTCCCTCCGGTGGGCGCGATGGTGGCGTGGCAACAAGGCCGACGCGTGACTTGCGGTGATGGCGGGGGGCCTAGAGAGGTGCCGCGCTGCAACTCGGTGTCTGTCTCAAGCGTTGTCTGCCGCCACCGCCTCGCGCAGGTCATCCAGAAACTCTGGCATGGCGGACTCCACACGGTTCCAATTGGGGATAAGTTGTTCGCCAAGCGGGTTGTTCATGTAAGCTCTGGCGGCTGTGCGGATGCCGCGGACAAAAGTCGCCACGGCCAGCGCTTCCTCGTGCCGGTCGAAGGTCAGCCCGTTGATCTCCGCGTCGGCGTGGTAGAAGCGGATGGTGTCCTCCGCTTTGCGTAGGTAGGCGCTCAACAGCGTGTCGAATAGACCGCTGTCCATCCGGATCCCTTCGGCGGCGACGGTTCGGAAAATGCAGCGCGCGACGTCGGTGGCCATCTTGTTGAGGCCCTTGCTGCTGTCTCGTGGGGAGAGTTCTTGGTGTTTATGGTCGAAGCGGTCGGCCAACTCGACCTGGCAAATGGACTTCGGCGACGTGACGCGAAACACCTCGGCGAGCATGCCCACCTCCACGCCCCAGTCCCCGGGGATGCGCGTGCGGCGCACCACATCGAGATCCACGCAGATCTCGCCCGAAAGAGGATAACGGAAGGCGTCCATGTAGGAAAGGAATGGGTGCGTGCCGATGATGCTTTCAAGCGAGCGAATGAGCGGGGTGAACATCAGCCGCATCACGCGGCCGTTGAGCTTGTGCGTGAAGCGGGCCGTGTAGCCCTTGCAAAAGTCGAAGCCCAGGCGGGAGTGGGCTACCGGGTAGCATAGGCGGGCGAGTAGCTCCCGCTCGTAGGTCAGTATATCGCAGTCGTGCGAGGCTATGACTTGAGCGTTTTCCGTGGCCAACACGTAACCGTAGCAGAGCCACATATTGCGCCCCTTTCCGGTTTTCCCGGGATCGAGATCCGCGGCCACCAACTTGCCGACAAGCCGCCGCATGCGCGGTCCGTCGTTCCATAACAGGGTCGGCCGGTGGCGCGATTTGCCGAAAAACTCCCGCGCCTGCCGCCACGCCGAGGGGGAGGCGCCGTCAATGCCGACGATAACCTGCGCGAGGTAATCGACCCCCTCCAATTCGCGCAGGATCTTCCGCAGGGCCGGCGAGCCGAGTTCGTTCACGTGGCAGGGCAAGACGAGGGCGATGGGCATGTCGCGGACAAACTCACGCAACTCTGACTCTAGGCGCTCTAACCCCGGCCCACCTAGGCGATGCAGCGTGGCCATGGCGCCGGTTTGGAAAAAATCGGCCATAGTTTTTGATTGTTGCCCCGCGCCCGCTCATCATCAACCCCCAATGAACCCGACCTGTCGTCCGGACCGATGACGCGCGCACCGGCTTTTCGTCACATCGTGGCCGCGCATTACCATATGCGGCCTGGCGGTGTGCGCCGGATTATGGAAACTGCTCTGCCCGCACTGGCGGCTCATGGCGGGATCTCCCGCATGACCCTGGCCACAGGCGAAGCCCCGGAGGCGGCGTGGTTGGAGCGTCTGCGGAAGGCTGTCGCCAGTGTGCCCCTCGACGTCGTGGTCCACCCGGGATTGGTCTACTGCTCCGAGATCGCCGGTTCCCCCCTCCAGCGCGACGGGCTGGGGGACGAATGCACGCGTTTACTCGGGCGGCTTGGCGGGCCGGAGGTCGCCGTGTGGGCCCACAACCTTGGCCTCGGTCGCAACGCGCGTGCGTCGCTGGCTTGGTCCGCGGCCGCGCGCGCCTCGGGGGCCGCTTTGCTTTTGCACCACCACGACTTTTTCTTCGACAACCGGTGGGCGCGCTGGCCGGAGATGCGCGCCAACGGGGTGCCGAACCTCGAAGCGGCCGCGCGCGCCGTCTTCCCGGTTGCTCCTCGCACGGCGCACATCACCATCAACGGCGCCGATCACG
>JBGSSV010000124.1:0-6902 GCA_041736875.1 Chthoniobacterales bacterium
GCGACGAGCGCCCCCATGCTTTCGCCCACGACAAAGAGCGGCGCGTCTTGCGCAAACCCCGTGGCGAACACCGCCAGGTCCTCGCGCCAGGCGGCCGGATCAAGGAAATGCCCGCGCCGCTGCGGATCCGGATCATTGCCCTGCCCGCGCAAGTTGACCGCGCGCACCGCGTAGCCTTCCGCCGCAAGGTGCCGCGCGAGGGGACCGAAGTCGGCCGCCGCCCCGCTCAGCCCGTGGATGCAAAGCACGTTGGCTGTCGCGCTCCTGCTCGCCGGCTCCCAGACCAGGCCGGGAAAGGGCGTGCCATCCGCCCCGCGCCAGGTGAAGTGGTGCGAGCCCCCGGCGACGTCGTCCATGGTTAACACTGCCATGGCTTCGTTCTTGCATGGTCGGCCGGGGACGGCAAGCGGGGAGGGAGTGGGTTGGTCACGGCTCCTCCCCCGGGCTGCGGGCTTTGGTCCGCCGCGTGTTCCAACTATCGAGGAACGCCGCGCTTTGCGCGCCCAGCAGCTGACGCAAGGTGCGGAAGGCTCCGGGCAGGGAGGTTCCGCTCGAGCGCAGGGGCTCGCGCAGGCCGCGCAGAAAAAACAGTCCGGCCAGCACCGCCGTGGATTTGACCGCGAACCCCACGCGGTAAGCGGCGATGCCGGCCCCCGCCTCGAGGAAATGCGTGAGCAACAGCGCGGCCGCGATCGGCGCAGCCGCGGCCGCCAGCGAGGTCAGGGCCAGATGCAGGCTGACCCCGGCGAGCTTCGCCCCCGGCGGGACGAGTTTGAGCAGGAGGTTGAAGCTTGCGGCCAGATACGCGGTGCTGAAGAAGCCTCCGAACGCCCACATCGGGTAGAGCAGCCAGGTGTTGTCCCGGTTGAGCACGACCCACAGGTAGTTCTGCGCCTCCCACGCGGCCAGACCCAGGACAAGGACCGGCAGGCACCCCCGCCGGTCGACCTCACGCCCCCAGAAAGGCCAGGCGAACATCGCTGAAACCGTGCCGATGATGACCAGCAGTGTAAACTGCCCCGGCTGCAGTCCCAGTTCCTCGAAGCTGAAGACCGGCACGAAGGGCGAGACGAACCCCAGCCAGAAGCTGACCCAAGCGGCGAAGAGGATAAACCGCACCAGCCCGGGTGTCGCGAAGCACTCCTGCAGGTGCGACCACCAGCCTGTTCCCACGACGTCGAGATGCTCGGCGTGCGTGCGGATCCCGTGTTGCCAGATCAGGCTCCCGTAGCGCATCACCACCGCAACCCCGATCATCAGTTGGTAAGGCCACAGTTCGTCCTCCTGCCACTCGAAAAGCAACAGGGCGAGCAGGAGGAATGCGACCGTGGACAAGTTGAGCCACCGGTTGCGACGTCCGAAATACCCGCCGCGCAGCCGGGCTGGCACCCAGACCCTGACCCATGATGTCCATCCCACCCCGATGAGGGACTGGCTCAAGCTTGCGATGATGAAAAACACCACAAAGAGCCGACCCACCCCGGGCGCATCGTCGGTCGGAAGATAACCGAGCACCGCGGCCAGCATCGTCCACAGCCCGATGTTCAACCATCCCATGCCCAGCGCCAGGTCTTTGGTTGTCAGAAAACGTGCCAGCCATGGCAGGAAAAAGATCTGCGCTGCGTTGCTCCACGCTGGCAGCGAAACAATCAATCCGTAGGACGTCTTGTCCAAGCCGTAGAACTGGGTCAGCAGCGCGGCGAGAATGAAGTTGCCCGGAAGCGAAAGAAACGCCCACGGCATGGCCAGGATTCCCTCTCCCGTGCCGATGAAGAGGTTTCGTCGGGTGGAGTGCTCGTGGGCCATGAATTGATCAGGGCATTACAGCAGACCGCCGCCACGGTAAAGCGGGCATTGGGTCTGCGGCGTGACAACCACGGCTAAACCCCCCATGATCGCAAGCTCCATGCGGGCCGTCGTCCAACGCGTCTCCCGGGGCGCCGTGACCGTCGGAGGTGAGATCACCGCCGCCATCGACGGAGGCCTCCTCGTCCTCGTAGGCCTCGCCGTCGATGACACGGCGGAAGACCTCGCCTGGCTGGCCGGGAAAATCGTCCAGCAGCGGCTTTTCCCCGACGCGGACGGACGGATGAATCTCACCGTGGTCGAGGCCGGTGGCGGGATTCTGGCCGTCAGCCAATTCACCCTCCTGGCCAGCACGCGCAAGGGGACCAAGCCTTCGTGGCACCGGGCGGCTCCGCCTGAAGTCGCGCGGCCGCTTTACGAAAACTTTCTGACCCGTCTGGCCGAACTCCTCGGCCGGCCGGTCGCGGCCGGCGTCTTTGGTGCCCAGATGCAAGTCGAGTCCGTCAACGACGGCCCCATCACCCTCATTCTTGACTCCCGCCTCCGCGAGTGAGCTCCTACTCGAAATAAGTGTCCCCGTGGTCGTAAGGCGGGGCACAGCAACAAAGGAAGCGCACGTCCGTCGCGGCAGTGATCTGATGCCATGCTCCCGCCGGGATGAGGATGGCGTCCCCGGGCCCGACCTCCGTGGCCTCCCCGTCGATTTCCATCCGGGCCGTCCCCGCGAGGATAAAATAAAACTCCTCGCTCTGCTTGTGATAGTGGCGGTCGGTCGCGCGGCTGGCCGGTAGGGTGGCCTCGGCCAAGCTTTGCTTTTCCACCGGAGCGTTGGTGCGGTCGAGGATGCTGCGGATGGTCGAGCCGTCCTTGGTGGTAAACGGCCTTTGTTTTTCCAGTTGCTGGACTATCATGCGTTCAACTTATGCGATTTTTCGAAGGTTGCACCGCCATAATCACCGGAGCCTCGTCCGGGCTCGGCGCCGAGTTCGCGCTGCAGCTCGCCCCCGTGGCTGAGACCATCGTGCTCGTGGCCCGGCGCTCGGACCGGCTCGACGCACTCAAACAGGATCTTGAGGCCCGCTACCCCGGCCTGCGGGTGCGGGTTTACGTGGCGGATCTGACCAACGATGCGTCCATCCCCGCGTTCGTTCGCTGGCTGGAGGAGGAAAAAATCCGCGTCAACTTTTTGGTCAACAATGCCGGCATGGGCGACAAGGGGCCTTTTGCGACCAGCGAGTGGCCGAAGGTGCGGGCCATGCTCGATCTCAACATCGTGGCCCTGACCCGTCTGACCCACGATCTCCTCCCCATGCTGCGCGAGGGTGGTCGCGGGGCCATTCTGCACGTCAGCTCGATCGCCGGCCTCATTCCGCTGCCCCGCATGGCCGTCTATGCTGCGACCAAAGCCTACGTCAACAGCTTCAGCGACGCCCTGCGCATGGAATTGCGGGACACCGGCATCACTGTCACGGCGGTTCTGCCCGGCCCGGCCGAGACCGAATTTGTCCGCGTGGCCTCGCGCGAAAGCGGTGAAACCGGCTGGAGTTCTCCGGAGTGTCTCACCATGACGGTCGAGGAGGTTGTGCGGACGGCCCTGACTGCCGTGGCTCAGGATCGGGCGCGGGTTATTCCCGGATGGAAGGTTGCCCTCCTCATGGGGCTTGCCGTGGCCCTGCCGCTCGGTCTCCTGCGGATTGCGCTGCAAAACCGCCGCGATTAGACAAAGCGGTCATCTGTCCTGCCACTCCATGCGTAATTGATTTGCGGTGAACCCTGCCAAAACCAACAAAATCCCCATCGAGCCGCGTGCCCTCGCGCGGTTCAAGAAGACGTTCGAGTTGATCAACACGCACCTTTACAGTGCGGAGGAGCGGATTCGCGCCCAAGCCCGCGCCTTCGACCCGGCGATGGAGGGCTATGTCAGCTATGTCTGCGGTTCGGCCGGCAAACGTCTCCGCCCCGCCCTGGCTCTTTTGGCCGGCGGCGCCACCGGGAAGATCACCGCCAGCCATGTGGACCTGGCCGTCATCGTCGAATTGATCCACATCGCCACTTTGGTGCATGACGACATCATGGACGGCGCCGACCTGCGCCGCGACCAGCCCACGGCCAATGCCAAGTGGGGCAATGCCATCACCGTCCTGCTGGGCGACGCGCTCTTTGCCCACGCCCTGCGCTTGGCCACCAACTTTTCCGACGTCGAGATCTGCCGCCGCATCGCCGATGCCGCCGCCGAGGTTTGCACCGGCGAGACCATCCAAACCCAGCGCCGTTTCGACCTCACGCTCTCCGTTGCCGATTACTACCGCATCGTGGAGATGAAAACGGCGGCGCTCTTCGCCGCAGCCAGCGAGCTCGGAGCCTTCCTCAGCGAGACCACCCCGGAAAAGATCGGTGCGCTCAAGCAGTTCGGTCTCAAACTTGGCACGGCTTACCAAATCTACGACGACTGCCTCGACTTGGTCGGCGACGAGGAGGAAATCGGCAAGACGCTCGGCAGCGACCTGCGCAAGGGCAAGCTGACCCTGCCGCTCATCTTCCTCCTCCAGTCCGCCCGTCGCCAGGGCACCCACCAGGAACTCAGCGCGCTCCTGCTCGGCGGTGAGGATGCCGATCACGAGAAAATTGTGGCCCTGTTGGCCGAGCAGGGTGCCCTCAAACAGACGGCCGAGGCCGCGCGTAAACTGGTGGACGAAGCCCTGGTCGCGCTGGAACCGCTCGACGACAACCGCTTTTCCGCCGGCCTCCGCGGCGTGGCCGAATACCTCCAAGCGCTCATCCATCGCGTCGCCGCCACGGTCTGAGCCTGCCTCCCCGGCCCGCGGCCCGTCCTTTTCCATTTCCGCGCGTCGCCCGCCCGGGTTAGGTTCCGCGGCTGATGGACGCGTCGATTATCAAGGACATGCCCGAGGAAGAGCGTCCGCGCGAGAAACTGATGCACCGCGGAGCCGAGGCACTCGGCGACGCGGAGTTGCTGGCCATTTTTCTCCGCACGGGCACCCGCGGGCGCAGCGCGGTCACGGTTGGCTCGGACATGCTCAAGGCGGCCGGAGGATCGCTCTCGCGGCTGGCCTCCATGACGGTCAAGGAGTTGCGGAAGCTGACCAAAGGGATCGGACCGGCCAAGGCCTGCGAATTGGCTGCAGCCTTCGAGGTGGGCAAGCGCCTGGCCCGCCAGACGGCCCAGAGCGAGCCGTTGGGCACGCCGGAGAAAATCTACGAGTTCATGGGTCCGCAATTGCAAAGCCTGCCCCGCGAGTCCCTGCGCGTCGTGCTCCTCGACACGCGGCACCGTTTGATCCACGCGGAGGAGGTTTCCCTCGGCACGCTCAACGAAAGCCTCGCCCATCCTCGGGAGATTCTGCGCCCCGCCCTCAGCCACGGCGCCTACGCTTTTGTCCTTGTCCACAATCATCCCTCGGGCGATCCCTCGCCGAGCGAGGCCGATCGTTCCCTGACCCGCCGTATTCGCGAGGCGGCCGAATTGATGCAGATTCATCTGCTCGACCACGTCATCATCGGCCGCGAAAGGCAGGGTGCGCCGCCCTACTTCAGCTTCAAGGAGCACGGTCTGCTGTGAGCGGGGTTGAGGGTTTAGGGTTGAGAGTTGCGAGGCGGGCAGATGAAAATGCAGTGGTTCGCCGTTTTTCTTTCCCTCATCTCTCAACTTTCAGCCCTCAACTTCCATGAATATCCACCCTACCGCGATCGTGGCCGATGGAGCCCAGTTGGCTGGCGATGTCGAGATCGGGCCGTTTTCTGTCATCGGTCCGGACGTCGTGATCTCCCCGGGCTGCGTGCTCGGAGCGCACGTGATTCTCGAACACCGCGTCGTCATCGGCGAGGGGACCCAGATCGGCCATGGCACGATCCTTGGCGGCAACCCGCAGGACCTCGGTTTCGACCAACGGCGCAACGACACCGGTGTGCTCATTGGCCGCAACAACATCATTCGCGAACACGTCACGGTCAACCGTGCCTCGGTGGAGAATGGGGATACGACCACGGGTGAGGGATGCCTTCTCATGACCGGCTGTCATCTTGGCCATGACTGCGTCCTTGGTGAACGGGTCATCTTGGCCAACACGGTTCTCTTGGGCGGCCATGTGCAAATCGGTGACGGCGCTTTTCTGGGCGGAGGTGCGGTGTTTCACCAGTTCATGCGAATCGGGCGCCTGGTCATGGCGCGGGGCGGTTGCATGTTCAGCAAGGACATCCCCCCTTATTGCGTGGCCGGGGGGACCAACCAAGCCATTGGGCTCAACTCGATCGGCCTCCGCCGGGCCGGGTTCGCGGCCGCGGCCCGCATGGACCTCAAGCGAGCATTCAAGCTGCTCTACCTCTCCAACCTCAACACGTCCCAGGCGCTCGAGGCCGCGGGCCACGAATCATGGGGTCCGGAGGGCGCCCATTTCTTCGAGTTCGTCCGCGAGGCTAAAAAGCGCGGCATCTGCGACTACGTGGGCAAAGGTCCGGATGTGACCGAGTGAGCTCGGTCAGGGTTCGAGTCTCTCGGAGGCAATCTTCGTGAAGGCCTCGCAGACGATCGAGCGGTGCTCACAAAAAAGGCAGTCGATTTCGGGGGAGGGAGGGAGGGCGCTTCGTGCCTCGGTAGGCAAAAATGACACGGTAGGCCCGCACTTTCAGACGACAATAGCCACGGAGGTCTTCCTCCGAGGATTTGATGTCGCCCCGTTCAGACTCGAAAAGACGGATCGCGCCCCGCAACCGCTTCCGGCTGTCGGGGGCCAGGCGACAAACGTAATCCCGGACCTGAGCCGAAACGTTAACCTTCATCCGCTTCGCCCAACACCGAGAGAGGATAAAACTTCGTCTTTCCCTGCTCATAGCCCCGGATCGCCTTCATCGCCTCCGGATTGGCCAGAATCTCCATCTTCTCGAGCATGGCCTCGAAGCGTTAGGGTAAAATCAGGTAGCCGACGACCTCGTCCCGTCGCGTGATAATGACCAGTTGCTCCGCCGCCTCGCCCTGCCTTGCGGGCGAGGGGACTCCCGGCCCGGCCTCCGCCGCAAAAAGAAGAGCCCGGCGGCTCCACACGTGGAACCGCCGGGCGGTGAGTTGAAGTTGAGCTAGC
>JBGSSV010000137.1:0-3435 GCA_041736875.1 Chthoniobacterales bacterium
CGGGGGCGGACCGCGGCGGGCTTCCGAACGGCGGCGGCTTTGCGGACGGGGGCGGACTTCTTGGCCGGGGCGGCCGCGGAGCTTTTCTTTTTCGCGGCGGGTTTGGCCGACTTGGCGGCGGATTTTTTCGTGGCTTTGGGCATAATATGGGGTTTCTTGACCATCCCAATTAACGTTGCCGCACACGGCGCGGCCAAGTTTTTTCGTGTTCTGCCTGACGTGGCTGGTGCGCTTTTTCGGCTTTTTTGCCGGGCCGACAGGTTTAGGGTGGAGCCATGGGCATTTCTTTGGGCGAATTTTTTATCCGCTGGTTCGTCACGGCTGTGGCGGTGTTTGTTGCGGCCTGGATCGTGCCGGGCATCGACTACACGACATGGACGGGCCTGGCCTTTGCCTCGTTGTTGCTCGGAATCGTCAATGCCCTGGTTCGGCCGGTGCTGCTGATTCTCTGTCTTCCGCTCATTCTCGTCACGATGGGTCTCTTCATCCTCGTGCTCAACGCCCTCCTCCTTTGGTTTGTCTCCGGCATCCTGCCCGGCAGCTCCTTCACCGTGGCCGGGTTCGGGGCCGCATTCTGGGGCGCGCTGGTCATCAGCATTGTCAGCTGGATCCTCAGTGCGTTCTTCCGCGGCAGTGACGGTCACATTTATCCGCTGACCCATCACACGGTGATCAAGCAGGCCCGCGGCCGGACGATCAATTGAGCATGGTTCCAGCGGGCTTGCGGCGGTGGCTCGGTGGGGAGCGCATGGGGGTCAAGGTTTGCGGACTCACGCGCCGGGATGATGCCCTCGCGGCGGTCGAGGCCGGGGTGGACGCGCTGGGGTTCAATTTTTATCCGAAATCAAAACGCTTCGTTCGCCTCGAGGCCATCGCTTCGTGGCTGCCGCAGCTGCCGCCGGAGATCGGTCGCATCGCCGTGGTGGTCAATGGCGACGACGCGCTGATGCAGGACTTGCTCGGGTCAGGACTGTTTCATGCGGTGCAGTTTCATGGCGACGAGGATCCGGCCTTTTGCGCGCGGTGGGGCGGGGCATTTTACCTGCGGGCCCGGGCGCTGACCGATGAGGATTCGGCGCGCGACATCCTGGCGGATCCCGCCCCGGCCCTGCTTCTCGACGCCCACGCCCCGGGGGTTTTCGGCGGGACGGGGAAGACCATCGACTGGACGCTCGCGGCTGGCGTGGCGCAGGCGGCGGGGCGCCCGGTCGTGCTCTCCGGCGGGCTCAATCCGGACAATGTTTCCACGGCGGTGCAGCAGGTTGTGCCGGTCGCAGTCGATACGGCCAGCGGGGTCGAGGTCTCCCCCGGGGTGAAGGACGGCGGTTTGATGCGGCGGTTTGTCCTCGCCGCGCGAGGCTTCCCGGGCGAAAGGCGCTCTTGCTGATCAGCGGCTGGCTGGCGATGGTAGCCGCCGCCCGAGGTTATCGATGAAAAAGGGAAAGCTTGTCCTCCTCCTCCACGCGCACCTGCCCTTTGTGCGGCATCCGGAGCATGAGGATTTCCTCGAGGAAGATTGGTTTTACGAGGCCATTGCGGAGACCTATGTGCCGTTGCTCGTCATGTTCGAGCGCCTCTCCGCCGCCGGCGCCCCGGTGCGGCTGACCATGTCGGTCACCCCGACACTTTGTGCCATGATGGAAGATCCGCTTTTGCAGGAGCGGGCGGCCAGGCATCTGGAGCGGACGGTGGCGCTGGCCGCGAGCGAACTGCGGCGGACCGAGGGTGACGCGGCCCGTCATGATTTGGCGCGGTTCTACCATGACCGCTTCCGCGCGGCCCGGGATTACTTCGAGCGGCGAAAGCGCCGTCTGGTCCCGGCTTTCCGCGAACTGCAGGACGCGGGCTTTCTCGAAATCATCACCTGCGCGGCGACCCACGGATTCCTGCCGTTGATGGCCGACTACCCCGAGGCGGTGCGCGCGCAGATTCTCATTGCGAGGGATTACCACCGTCAGTGTTTCGGCCGCGCGCCGGTCGGCATCTGGCTGCCGGAATGCGCCTATTTTCCCGGGGTGGAAAACTATCTGCGGGAGGCCGACCTCAGGTGGTTTGTCCTCGACGCCCACGGCGTGATGTTCGGCCAGCCGCAACCGCGCTTCGCCATTTACGCGCCGTGTTATACGCCGGACGGACCAGCGGTCTTCGCCCGCGACCGCGACTCGAGCCGGCAGGTCTGGAGTGCGGAAGAGGGCTATCCGGGCGATCCGGCCTACCGGGATTTTTACCGCGATCTCGGCTACGACCTCGGCCTCGACTACCTGCGGCCCTTTCTCGGGGCGGACGGTCAGCGCAAATTCACCGGCCTCAAATATCACCGCATCACCGGGCGGACCGAGCACAAGGAGCTCTATCACCGTCCGTGGGCCGAGGGCGCGGCGGACGCGCATGCGGCGGATTTTCTCGCCAACCGGATCAAACAGTTCGAGCCGCTCTGCCGCGAGATGCCGGTGGACCCCGTGGTCGTGAGCCCCTACGACGCGGAGCTCTTCGGTCATTGGTGGTTCGAGGGCCCGGATTTCCTCGACCTGTTCCTCCGCAAGGCCGCCTACGATCAGAACGTGTTCGAACTGACCACGCCGTCGCGGTATCTGGCCGACAACGAGGTCCTGCAGGTCGTCCAGCCCTGCGCTTCGAGTTGGGGCAACAAGGGCTACTGGGAGGTCTGGCTCGACCGCTCGAATGCGTGGATCTATCCGCATCTCCACGCGGCCGCGCGACGCATGACCGAGATGGCGCGCGCCCATGCCAAGACGAGATCACAGCCGAAGAAGGACGCGCTCCAGCAGATGGCTCGGGAGCTTCTCCTGGCGCAGTCCAGCGACTGGGCTTTCCTCATGCGCACCGGCACAGCCTCCGACTACGCGTCGAAGCGAACCAAAGATCACCTGTTGCGCTTCACCCGACTTTACGACGATCTCAAGGCCGGCCGCGTCGATGGGGATTTTCTGGCTGCCTGCCGCGAACGTGACAATATTTTTCCAGATCTCGAATGGCGTTACTACATCTAGCTCTGGTTGCGGTTGCTCTGTGCGTCTGCGGCTTTCCGCTGCGGGCGCAGGATCCGGCGGCGCGGTCGGTGGAGCTTCGCTTTGTTCCCGCAGTCGGCGACGGCACGGTCAGTCTCGGGCTTTACGATTCCTCTGGAAGGCTGGTGCGCGTGCTGGCCGACGAATGGACCTTCAACCGCTTCCGTATCGGCTTGGACGGGCTGGCTACGACCTGGGACGGCTTGGATGATGCGGGTCAGCCGGTGCCGGCTGGAACTTACACGGCCAGAGGATTCATCGTCGGCGACGTGGACGTCCGCGGGGAGGCGTTTTATTTCAATGACTGGATCGAGGCGGCCGATTCGCCGCGGATCGTGGCGGTGGCGGCGCGTCAGTTGCTGCCCGGCGGGGACATTCTCCTCGCCGCCCGCCTGGCCGGCGCGCA
>JBGSSV010000147.1:0-3764 GCA_041736875.1 Chthoniobacterales bacterium
CCGGCCCTTGCGGCATCGCGGCGGCCAAGTCGCTCGCGGGCCAGATGGCCGACGCCCTCGACTGCGGCGTGCGGCGGGTGCTGGTCTGCTCGACCGGGCGGATCGGGGTGCCTTTGCCGGTGGAAAAAATGGCGGCCAAACTCCCCGATCTGGCCGCGCGCCTTTCCGCCAAGAGCGGTCTTCTCGCCGCGCGGGCCATCATGACCAGCGACACTTTTCCCAAACAATGCGCGCTGGAAGTGCGTGCGGCGGGCGGATCGTTCCGCGTCGGCGGCATGGCCAAAGGCGCGGGGATGATCGATCCCAACATGGCGACCATGCTGTGTGTTCTCACGACCGACGCAAAAATTTCCAAGGGCACGCTGCAAAACGCGCTCCACGCCGCGGTGGAGAAAACCTTCAACCGCATCACGGTGGACGGCGACATGAGCACGAACGACACCGTGCTCGCCCTGGCCAACGGGGCGGCCGAGGGTTCCGCCATCAAGACCGGAACGCCCGACCACACGCTTTTTCTCGAAGCCCTGACCGACGTCTGCCTCAAGCTCGCGCACATGATCGTCGAGGACGGCGAGGGGGTTTCGAAATTCGTCACCGTGCAGGTGCGCGGGGCCTCGAGCCTGCAGGCTGCCCGGAAAGTGGCCGAGGCCGTGGCCAACTCCACCTTGGTCAAGTGCGCCTGGGCGGGCAACGACCCGAATTGGGGCCGCATCCTTGACGCCGCCGGTTACTGCGGGGTTCGCATTCGCGAGGAACTCGTCGACATCTACTATGATGGCTTGGCAGCGGTGCGCGGCGGGACGGCGGCGCCCACGCCGAAGGAAAAACTGGTCGCCGCTGTCTCGAACAAGCGGTTCACGGTCACCCTCGATTTGCATCAGGGCAAAGCCTTCTACACGGTCTACACGACCGACCTGACGGAACGATACGTCGAGTTGAACCTGAGCGAATAGCGATGAGCCTGCCTGATTCCACGCTCCGTGCCGGGGTTCTGATCGAGGCCCTGCCGTTCCTGCAGAAGTTTCGCGGCAGCACGTTCGTCATCAAATACGGCGGCAGCGC
Organism: Chthoniobacterales bacterium; assembly: GCA_041736875.1. Lineage (GTDB taxonomy): Bacteria > Verrucomicrobiota > Verrucomicrobiia > Chthoniobacterales > JACTMZ01 > JACTMZ01. The sequence continues at coordinate 1,063 of JBGSSV010000147.1, forward strand.
GATGGAAAGCGACGACGCGGTCGAACGTCTGCTCCGCGATGTGGTCTTTCTCGAAGCCGTTGGGATCAACCCCGTGCTGGTTCATGGCGGCGGCAAAGCCATCAGCGCCCGGATGCGCGAAGCCGGCCTGATGGCGCGGTTCGTTCACGGGCTGCGTGTGACCGACGAATCGTCCATTCGCATCGTCGAGGACGTCCTCGATCGCGAGGTCAACCCGCGGCTGGTCTCCACCATCGGCGAGTTCGGTGGTCGCGCCCAAGGGTTTTCCGGACGCCAGGTTTTGCAGGCGGAGAAACTCGCGCCGGTTGAAGACGGCGAGGGTGGCACGGAGGACCTGGGATTTGTCGGCCGGGTTACGGGCGTGGTCACCGCCGATTTGGAGAGGGTTCTCCACGAGGAGCGTGTGCCGGTGGTTTCCCCGCTCGGTTGCGGGGCGGACGGGCAGACGCTCAACGTCAATGCCGACGAAGCCGCGGCCGCCATCGCCGGCGCCCTGCGGGCAGCCAAGCTGATCTTCCTCAGCGATGTCCCCGGCATCATGCGCGATCGCGAGGATCCCGAGTCGCTCGTCCCCACGGTCCGCGCCGCGCAGGTCGCGACGCTCATCCGGCAAAAGGTCCTCGAGGGGGGCATGATCCCCAAGGTGCAGGGCGCGGTGGCCGCGTTGGAAAAAGGCGTGGGCAAGACACATATGATTGACGGGCGGCTGGCTCATGCTTTGCTGCTGGAGATTTTCACCAATGAAGGCGTCGGCACCGAAATTGTGGCTTAAGGTTTTTTTCCTCCTCCTCGCGGCGGTGGTCTGCGCGCAGGCGGAATTCCGCGGGGCGTGGATTTCGACCGTGCACAACCTCGACTGGCCCTCGAAGGGCTCGTCCGCCGGGGAGCAGAAGGCGGAGCTGATCCGCCTCCTTGATGCGGCCAAGTCGTTGGGTCTGACCGATGTGTTTTTCCAGGTGCGGCCCGAAGGCGACGCGCTGTATCGCTCGTCACTCGAGCCGTGGAGCCGCTTCCTCACCGGCGCGCAGGGCAACGATCCCGGCTATGACCCGCTCGCCTTCTGTCTGGACGAAGCCGGGCGTCGCGGCATCCGGGTTCATGCCTGGCTCAATCCCTACCGCGCCTCGGTCAAAGCCGGCGCCCCGCTGGCCTCGAACCATATGGCGCGGCGCTTCAATTCCTACGCTTACAAAATCGGCTCGGTCGTCTGCATGGACCCCGGTGCACCCGAGGTGCAGGACCATGTGGTCAAGGTGGTCACCGACATCGCGCGTCGCTACGACGTGGCTGGCATTCACTTTGACGACTATTTTTATCCCTACCCGCCGGCCGGAGGCAAAGTGACCTTTCCCGACGGAAAAACCTACCAACGATACCGCGCGGGGGGCGGAAAGTTGGAACTGGACGATTGGCGTCGCGACAACGTCAACCGCCTCGTCGCGCGAGTGCACCAAGCGGTCAAGTCGGCCCGGCCGGGTGCGGTCTTCGGCATCAGTCCGTTCGGCATTTACACGAAGGGGCAACCGCCGACGGTCAAGGCGGGCCTGGACCAACTCAACCAGATCTTCGCCGATCCCGTCCAGTGGATGCGCGCTGGTTCGGTCGACTATCTGGTGCCGCAGCTTTATTGGAAGGACGGCTCGGCCCAGTCTTTCAGCGAACTTCTCAAATGGTGGCGCGGTCCCGAGGCCAACCCGCGCGGCGTGCCGATCTATCCGGGCATTGCCGCCTACCGCATGAGCGAGCAGGGTTGGCCGCCGCAGGAAATTCTCCGTCAGGTGGCGCTCTCCCGCACGGTGGGCAAGGGCCCGTCGGGACAGGTGTTTTTCCGGCTCGGCACGTTGGCCGACAACACCAAGGGCATCGCGACCCTGCTGAAAAAGGCCGGCTACTGACGTCCGAGCAACGCCGCACCCACGGCGCGCAATTTTTCCGCCGCCGAGAGACGGTAGCGTTCATCCATCACGCGCAAGCCGTCGCGGAGCATCTTGTGGAGCAGTTGCCCATACACGGCCCCCATCAGGCGCGCGGGCCGCAGGGCGCGCCGGTCCTCCGGCGGTTGCCTTCGCGACGCCTCCGCAAAAAGCTCGCCCGCCTCGCCGGCGAAACGCCGCAGATACGCCTGCCGCTTGTCCCCGTCGCGGGCAAAACTTTTGGCGTCAATCCCGGCTGCGGCCAGCTCGTCGAGCGGATAGTAGAGCCGGCCCCGCTCCAGGTCCGCCGCCGTGTCGCGCAGGATGTTCGTGTATTGCAGGGCGTGGCCGAGCGTTTCGGCATAGGCGGCGGCCCGGGTCGGGTTCGCGCCGAAGATCGGCAGGCAAAGCAGGCCGACCGTCCCCGCCACGCGGTGGCAGTAGAGGTCGAGGTCGGCCCGTGTGGGCATGCGCACCGGTGCAGCAAGATCGGTGGCCACGCCGTCGAGGAGTTCGAGGAAAACCTTGGGATCCAAGCCGCGCCGCTGGATCATCCGGCGGAGGTTCTCCGGCAGTCCGTTCATCGCCGGGTCGCGGAACCCGCGGCGCCAAGCTGCGAGCGCCTCCGACCGCTGCTCTGCGGAGTGGGTCTCCTCGCCGTCCGCCAAGTCATCGACCAGACGGCAGAAGGCGTAGAGGATTTCCAGATCGTGCCGGGGGCCGGCGGGGAGGAGGCGGAAGGCCGGGGCGAAGCTCGACCGGCTGGCCCGCACCACGGCGGCGGCCTCG
>JBGSSV010000148.1:0-22386 GCA_041736875.1 Chthoniobacterales bacterium
GTTGCGGGTCGGCGCGGTGGCGCTGCTGGCCACGGGACTCATCTGGATGACGGCCCCCCTCGGCCGCCCTCTGCTGCCTGCCGTGCAAGGAGTGTCAGCTCTGCGCGTCGCGGCCGGAGCGGCGGAGAGCGAGGGAAGAAAGGACGAAGCCATCAACCTCCTCCGCCAGGCCGAGCACCTCCAACCGCTCGACTGGAGCATCCACTGGTCGCTCGCCGCCTTTTTGTTGGCCAAGGGCGATGGGGAAGCCGCGTGGAACGAATTTCGCGCCGCGGCCGCCCTCCTGCCCTACATGTATTGGATCATCGAGAAGGAGGGGTATTTCTGGTTGAGCGTCAGCCCCTCGCGCGCGGTCTATGCGTGGATCGAGGCCCTCAACCGCGCGCCCGCCGCCAAGCGGGTAGAGCTTTATGGCGGTTACCTGCGCGCGGCGAAGGACCAGCCGGCGTTGAGCGTGTTGGTCCAACGCATTCGACCCAATGACCCCGAGTTCGAGTTTGCGCGCATCCGAGCGGCCGGAACTAGCGGCGCGAAGAGACTGCCGCGGCTCCTCGCCCTGACCGAAAATCTGGCCACCGCCCCGGACCAGTTGGTTGATCCCGTCATGCGCCACCTGCTGGCCTATGGGCAAGGCGATACGCTGGACCGGCTGACGGCACGAAGCCAACGACTACGGCAGCTCGGCTGGCGCGTGCTGGCCGACCGTGCGGCGCAAGGCGGACGGCTTGATGAGGCGCTCGAACTTCATTTCCAATACGGCCCCCGGCCCATTCTTCCCGCGGCACTCAGCCGGTCAGACCTTCGCACCATCGAGCGCGCGGCGGCCCTCGCCCCGATGGACATCGCCACGGCCATCGCCTACTATCAGGCCCTCGAGGCAGCCCGGCGCCCGAACGACGCATTCTTTCAGCTCAAGCGCATCATGGAGATCCCCGGCGCCCCGCCCTACATCTGGCACTTGGCCGCACGCGCTGCCCACGAACGAGGCGAGCACGAGGAGGCTTGGGAGTATCTGCGCACCTACGGGGAAAAGTCCAAGCCATGATCCCCGGAACCGACGCGCACGAAGACGACCTGAGTGGAGAGGAGATGCGGCAACGGCTGAGGAGCCGCATCCTTCGCCGCGTCCTGACCATCGGGGTGCCCGTTCTGGCCGTTGTGATCGTTGCTCTCGTCCTGGCCCTGCCGCGGATCAAGGAGTGGCGGGCACGCGACTTCGCCGCCAAAGCCGACCTGCTCTTGGCCGAGGGAAAAGTCCAAGAGGCTTACAATAACGCCTCGTCCGCCCTGCAGCTGCGTCCAGGTCTGCCGGAGGCTCAGCGGTCCTTCGCGACGGTTCTGCTGGCCGCCGGCCAAGCGGGAGGCCTGGGGGTGCTGCAGCAGTTAGTTGACAGCGGGCTTGGCACGGATGGGGACCGCTTGCGCCTCGCCGAGGCGGGGCTGGCCTTCGGTGATCTGACACTGGCGGAACGCGAAGCGTCGGCCCTCTTGCAGCAGGGCGGCAACACACCCGAGGCTCTCTTCGTGGTGGCCCGCGTCCGCGTGGCGCAGCAACGCGCGAACGACGCCATGCAGATCCTGCAGGAGTGCTTGGAAGCTGGAGGCGGACCTGCGCCGGCCCTCTTGCTCGCCCGTCTCCGCTTCGCGCAGAACACCCCCGAGTCGATCAAGGCCGGGGTCAGTCTCATCCGGCCCCTCGCCAGCCAGGGCGACCAGGCCGGGTTGGAGGCGCTGATGGTTCTGCTTTCCTCCCCGGCGATCAACTCACCGGAGGCCAAGGAATGGATTGAATCCGTGCGCACCCACCCGCTGGCGAACCAGGACCAAAAGCTCGCGGCCGCCAGCGCCGAGATTCAAATCAACCCGGCATCGAACTCCGCCGTGGTCGCGCGGGTCATCGAGGAATACCGCGATGGCCCTATCGAGCAGCGCCTGCAATTGGCCCGCTGGCTCAACCAGAGGCACGAATACCGGCAGGTGCTCGAGCTCGTGACCGCTGACGAGGCGGCCACCCGCGCGGACCTCTTTCTCATCCGTCTCGATGCCCTGGCCGGCCGGGGCGACTGGAAAGTTGTGTCCGAATTGCTCTCGTCCCCCAATCTTCCGCTGCAATCCCCCATTGTCCTGCTCTACCGTGGCCGGGCCGCCCGCGAGACCGGCTCGCCGGAGGAGTCGGCCTCGCTTTACCAGCGCGCCGTGATCGAGGCGGCTCCCACTCCCGAGGTCATGTGGTATGTGATCAACTACCTCCAACGCCTCGGCGAGGATGTGGTGCTGGAACAGGAACTCAAGCGGCTGACCGAGAACCCCGCCACCGCCCGGCAGGCCTTCCAAGCGTTGGTGCCACTGGTGCAGAAAAGGCAGGACGCAGAGGAGCTCTACAAGCTCTACGATCGCATGATCAAGGCCCTGCCGGCTGAGCGCGTCGTGCAAAACGACCGCCGCTATTTTGCCGCGCTGACGGGGCGGCCGCCGGAGACGGCCGGCGCGCGCGAATTGGTGGCGCTGGAGCCTCGCATGCTCGCCTACCGCATCACCTTCGCCCTGACACTGCTGAAGGGCGGCCAGCCGGGCGACGCCCTCAAAGTCTTCGATGGCATCACGCTCGACCCAGCCCAGATCCAACCCTACCAGCGGGCGGTGTTGGCGGCCGTCCTCGGGGCCAACGATCGCGCCGAGGAAGCGCGCCAACTCGCCCGCACCGTCCCCGGCCATGTGGTCACGGCGGAGGAGTTCAAGCTCATTGCCCCTTGGCGCGACCGTGACTAACCCGGCTCCGCCTCGCCGAACATTCCGCGCGCAATCTCGTGCCTCGTCCCGCAGCGGGGGCAGGAAACGCGAATGAACTCCTCCCCGGCGAAGACTCCATCCATGTCCGCACGGACGGCGGCACCAATGGCTCCGGCCAGACGTTCGGGCGTGCAACCGCAGGAGAAGCGATAAATCCGCGTTTCCAGCGGCGGCCGCGTTTGGTCGTCAGCAAGGGCATGCACCTCGTCCGCCCCGACCGACTCGAGCCACGCCAGGTCCGCATCCGGTTGCGCGACCAGCGCAGCGAAGCGATCGCCGCTGAGGAAGAAAAAGCGGGCGCCCCGCTGCTCGCTCCGCGCGTAGAACTGCTCGACCGCTCGCAGGAGATCCGCGCCATCGAAATCCACCGAGCTGCGCCGCCGCGCTCCTTCCGCATCGGAGGTTTCGGCATGGAGGACGTTGCGGCCAGCCGGTTTCACGCGGTCGAGGAAAACCTGGCCCGTCACGTGACCGGTCGGATTTTCCGCCACGGCGAACAAATTCAAACGCTCTTCGCCGAGGTGCACCGTCCAAGCGCAGGTCTCCGCATGGGGGCGGGCGGCGGCGTGCAGGGTCAGCGCCGCGAGAAGCACCTTGAGCCGTTCATCCTCGCCGCCGGGCAGAACGGTGCCGTTCTGCCCGAGCTGCAGGTAGAGGTCCATGAAAAGCGGACCGAAGTCGGCCGCGCAGAGCAGAACATTGCGACCGCGGACGAACCGGCAGACCACCGGCGTCGCTCCATCGCTTTTTTCCGTGTTCACGATTCGACAATGGATGGGGCCGAGGGTCGCGCATGACTCCGCCACCAGCGCTCGGCCACGGTTTGCCAGAGAAAGAGGACGACGGCGTAGCTGACCGGAGCGATGAGCACACCGCAAACAAAACAACCAAGCAGCAAGGGCAGCGGAACATGGCCCAGCATGGTCAGCATGCTTTCAATCGATTCCACCTTCGGAGCCTCGTCACGCAGCAACCACGCACCGAGCCGGTATTGCCAGTAGAGAATGAACGGCCAGGTGATCGGGTTGGTCACCCATACGACGGAAATGGCCGCCGGAAGATTGAAGCGGAAGAGGAAGGCCGTGATGCCCGAGGGCAGCATTTGGAAGGGAATGGGCATCATGGCCCAGAACAACCCGTTGGCCACGCCGGCCGCAACGCCTTGACGACTGGGACGCCACAAGTCTGGCGAAAAAACCCGGTCACCCAGCACACGATGGAGCCACGTGTCCCGCACATGGCGACGACGGGGAATCTTTTTCAGCCAGCCGCGCACCCGCGACCGGCGCAAACGCATGATGCTCATTGCGGCAAGACAACCGGACGCACGTTTTCCATGCTTGCATTCCCCGCCCAGTGATCTACAACGCGCATGTCATGAAAAAAATTGAAGCCATCATTAAACCTTTCAAGATGGAGCATGTCAAAGAGGCGCTGGCGGAAATCGGCATCGAAGGCATGACCGTCACGGAAGTTAAGGGCTTCGGGCGGCAGAAGGGTCACACCGAGATTTATCGCGGGAGTGAATACACCGTCGATTTCCTGCCCAAGGTCAAAGTCGAGATTGTGGTCAGCGACGAAAACCTCGCCCGCGCCGTCCAGACCATCGTCCAAGCGGCCAAGACCGGAAAAATCGGCGACGGCAAAGTTTTCGTCCTTCCGATCGAGGATGCGATCCGCATCCGCACCGACGAGACCGGCGATCAGGCCATTTAGCGCGGCCGATCCCGGGGCTGGAGCAGACTTGCCACCGTGGACGTTTTCCAAGCCCTCATCCTCGGAGTGGTCGAGGGCCTGACCGAATACCTTCCCGTCAGCTCGACGGGTCACCTGCTGCTCGCCCAGCGTTTGATGGGCATTGAATCCAGCGAGGTTTCCGATGCCTTCGCCATCTGCATCCAGGCCGGTGCCATCCTGGCTGTCCTCGGGCTCTACCGAGGCCGCGTGGCCCAGATGCTCTCCGGTCTGGTCGGCAGCAACCCGCCGGGTCGGCGACTTGCCTTCAACCTTGTCGCCGCCTTCATCCCCGCGGCAGTTCTGGGGCTCCTGCTCGAGAAACCAATCAAGAAATACCTCTTCGGCGGCGATGCCTGGGGCCTTTGGCCCGTTGTCGCCGCGTGGTTCGTCGGCGGCGTGGCCATCCTGGTTGTCTGCCTGGTGCGTCGGCGCCGCGGGGCCAACTCCGGAGCGGGCCTGGATCTCGAACAACTGACCATTCGCATGGCGGTGATCGTCGGCGTGGCCCAATGCCTGGCCATGTGGCCGGGCGTGAGCCGCAGCCTCATCACCATCGTGGGCGGCGTCCTCGTCGGCCTCTCGCTTCCAGCCGCCGTGGAGCTCAGCTTTCTTCTCGGCGTCATCACCCTCACCGCGGCCACGGCCAAGGACCTGCTCAAGCACGGCGGCGAAATGCTCGCAGCCTATGGCCCGGTCCCCCTCGCCGTCGGCTTCGCCTCGGCCTGGCTCTCCGCGGTGCTCGCGATCAAGTGGATGGTCGGATACCTCAAGAGTCACGGCATGGAGATTTTCGGTTGGTATCGGGTTCTGCTTGCCATCGCCGTCACAGCGTGGCTTCTCTGGCTGCACTAGACCTCCCCGCACCATGGACCCCATTTCACCTGACCTGCAATCGGTCATTCTCTGCGAGGATGTGCGCACCGAGGTCAGCGGCACGCAGACACTCGTCGGTGTCATTGGAGCCATTCCCGTGCCGCAGCTGCCGGTGGGATTCTACAAACTTTGCCTCTGGTCGCGCTGGTGCGGCGGCATCGGTCGGTTTCATCAGGATTCGCGTTTTCTCGATCCGGAGGATCAACCGGTCGCGGAGGCCGGGATTGACTTCGAGTTGCGTGAGATCGAGGGCAGCGCGACCAACGTGCACTTCTTCGGCGGCGTGCAGATCAAGTCCTTCGGCGTGCACCACGTCGAAATCCGCCTCGATGGAGACATGCGCATGCGCTTTCCGGTTCCGGTTGTTCGCGTGACCCAACCCCCGCCGGGCTCCGCTCCCGCGCCGTTTACGTCGCCCCCGGCCGACGCCTAGAAAATTCGACCTCGTCGCCGTCCCGGGCCAACCGCACCGAAATGCTGCGGGGCAACATCTGGAGAGCCTGCGCCGCGACCTGCTCCTCGCGTCCGGCCAGATCGGGATTCAAATGCGTGAGCACCAGCTGCTGGATGGGCTTGTCGCGGAGGAAGGTGAAGAGTTCATCCGGGGTGAAATGCGAAAGCTCGCAAACCAGGATGTCGCACGGGGTCGAGAGCACCCCGGCTAGATCTTCCGGGCATCCGAGGTCGGAGGAAAAGACCACCCTCTTTCCATCGCACTCCACAGCCAGCCCGAAGGTCTTGAATCGTTCGGTCGCCTGCGGATCAATGATCTGACGCAAACCATCCAGATGCGTGGTGCCGAACGGCGTCACGCGGACCCCGGGGGCGACCTTGACCGGCGTGCCAACGACCCACGGGATGAAGTTGAGGGGAAAACCCAGCAGGGTCGTCGGCAGGTAGACGGCCTCCAGCCAGGCCTGCAGCGGTGCGACCAATTCGGGCGGAAGATACAATCCCAGCGCCCGCTCCCGCGGGGCCAGCCACGCGGACTGCAGCAACATGGCCAAGCCGGCCGTGTGGTCGGAGTGTGCGTGCGTGATGAGCACCGCATCGAGCGAGGCGGGCGAAACCCCCTGCTCGCACAGCCTCAAACTGCACGGCTCACCGGCGTCGATCAGAACCGATGCGTCCACCGTGCGCAGCAGGAAGGAACTGCAAAAGCGACCACGAACCGGCGAGCCCGGGCCGGTGCCGAGAAAGAGGAGGGAGTTCATGCCTTTGTTCATAGGGGCGACCGGACCCGCAGGCAAGCCGCCGCGAGCGCTTGCCCGCGGGTCGCCTCGCCCCTAAAATGGGGGCTCATGATGCGTTTTCTCATCGCGTGTCTGCTGGCTCTCCTGGTTTGCACCGGCTTCATCCTCGCGCAACAGGACGGGCCCGGCCTGCCGCAGGGCGTCAAGTTTTCTCCCACGCGCAGTGCGGATGGTTTCGACATGCCGGTGGGAAAGCCGGATGCGGTCGGGTATTACCGCTCGCGCGGACTCATCGTCGGGCGGCACATGGGCGATGACTGGAACGGCAACGGCATGGGCAACAGCGATCTGGGGGCTCCCGTCTACGCGACCGCCCACGGCCTCTGCATTTACGCGCGCGATGCCCGCATGGGCTGGGGTAAGACGGTCATTGTTCGTCACGTCTTCTGGGAAGGCGGAAAATGGAACTACGTTGATTCTTTCTACACTCACCTGCACCAGATCTTTGTCCGCGAGGGCCAGCAAATCCGCCGAGGCCAGTTGGTCGGGAGCATCGGCACGAACCGCGGAATGTATGTGGCCCATCTGCATTTTGAGATCCGCAAGAACCTCCGCATCGGCATCAACCAAGGGTCCTACCGCAAGGATCTGACCAACTACTACAAGCCTTACGAGTTCATCCTCCCCCGGCGCCGACTCTCGGGCGGCAACCGCCGCGTGCAGGTTCCGATCAACACGTTCCAACTCCAGGCCCGGGTGGTCGATCAACTCGGAGGCAGCACCTCCCGCCCGGAGAGCCCTTCCCCGGCCCAGCAGCGGGGGGACTTCCGTGTGAACCGCTACGGCGAACAGGCGCGTTGACCTGTCAGGTTTCGCGCCCGGCTTGCAGGACGGCGTAGTCGAAACTGTCGACCAGAGCCTGCCAGCTGGCTTCGATGATATTGTCCGAAACTCCGACCGTGCCCCAGCGGGCCAGTCCGTCGGTCGAGAGAATGAAGACCCGCGTGCGGGCCGCCGTGCCGCGGCGCCCGTTGATGATGCGGACCTTGTAGTCGTCGAGCCGCACGCCCGTGATCGGAGGATAAAACGGCTCGAGCGCGCGACGCAGCGCGGCGTCGAGCGCATTGACCGGACCGTCGCCTGCGCCGACGGTTTGCGTTGGCTCCCCTTGGATGCGCAGTTTTACCATGGCGCGGCACTTGTTCCATTCCGCCGTGTCGCCACCCGTGCGCAGAAACTCACAATGGTATTCGTCCAGTTCGAAAAGTGGCGCATGATGGCCCGCGAGGCGGCGCAGCAGCAGTTCAAAGGAGGCCTCGGCCGCCTCGAACTCGAAGCCGTCATGCTCGAGCCGCTTGACCTCGCTGAGGACCCTGGCCAACTCGGGGGCGCCCTTGGCGAAATGGAATCCCATGGCTTCGGCCTTGACCTGCACGTTGGTCTGCCCCGAGAGGTCGGAGATGGAGACAACCCTTTCGTTGCCGACCACCGCCGGGTCAATGTGCTCATAGGACCGCGCCAGTTTCTGCACGGCATGCACATGCAACCCGCCCTTGTGGGTGAAGGCGGCAGACCCGACGAAGGGGGCGCGAATGTCGATCGGCGCGTTCGCCACCTCGTCGACGAAGCGCGAGAACTCGGTCAATCGCTCCAGATTCCGCACCAAGGGCAAGCCGAGTTTGACCTGCAACAAAGGAATCATGGTGGTCAGGTTGCAGTTGCCCACCCGCTCGCCGTAGCCGTTGATCGTGCCCTGCACTTGCGAAGCCCCGGCTTGGACCGCAGCCAGCGCGTTGGCCACCCCCAGCCCGCTGTCGTTGTGGGTGTGGATCCCGACCGGTTGGCCGAGTGACTTGATCGCGGCGGTCGTGGCCTCGCTGACGAAACCCGGAAGACTGCCGCCATTCGTGTCGCAAAGGATGACCAGCTCCGCCCCGGCTTCGACCGCCGCACCGATGGTCGCGAGGGAGTAGGCGGGGTCGTCGCGATAGCTGTCGAAGAAGTGTTCAGCGTCGTAGAAGACCCGGCGCCCTCGATCCCGCAGGTGGGCGACCGTCTCGCGGATCATCTCCACATTCTCTTCCAGCGTGACGCGGAAAACCTCGGTGACATGCAGCGGCCAGGTTTTCCCGACGATGGTGATGACCGGCGTTTCGGCCTCGAGAAGCTGCCGCACCTGCGAGTCGTCCCCGACCTTGATCCCGCCGCGGCGGGTCATGCCGAAGGCGGCGATGCGCGCGTGCCGCCACGAACGCCGGGCCGCCGCGGCGAAGAACTCCGCGTCCTTCGGATTCGATCCGGGCCAGCCGCCCTCGATGTAATCGACCCCGAACTCGTCCAACCGCTCGGCCACCCGCAGCTTGTCGAGCACGCTGAACGAAATCCCGGTGCCCTGCGTTCCGTCGCGCAGGGTGGTGTCGTAGATTTCGACTTTCGGCCGTTCGGTCATTTCAGCGCGGCAGCGCAGAGGGCATGCCGTTTCAGGCCTCCGTTTCGGAGGTGTTGATCGTGTCGATGAACAATCGTAACATGCCAAAGTCTGTCTTCTTCGGCGTGAGCACCAAGCGGGGCATGTGAGCCACCTCGGCTTCGTCGGCCTCCTCGGGCAAAGGCTCCCGCTGCTCGATTCGTCCAGAAATGAGGATGTCCTTGAACTGGTCGTTGAGCATGTCGAGGCTCCGGTCGGTCAGCCGGCGCTTGACCCGCACAACCATGCGCTCCCGCACCCAACGGTAGGAATCGAAAACCCTGTAGAACTGCAGGATGTGGTCGATGGCCTCGTCGCAATTGTGGTAGATCTTGAAGAGGTGAAAATCGGTCGGTGAAATGAGCCTCATCCGCTGGAGGTCGTTCTTGATGAAGAACTCCCACGTTTCCCAATAACGGCCATCCGGCGTGTCGAGAAAGACCAGCGGCGTGATCTTGCTTTTTCCCGTCTGCATCAGGGTCAGGCACTCAAAGCCCTCGTCCTGCGTGCCGAAACCTCCGGGGAAGAGCACGAAAGCGTCTGTCTCTTTGACGAAATTCACCTTGCGGGTGAAGAAGTAGTTGAAGTTGATCAGCTTCTTGTCGCCGTGGATGGTCTCGTTGGCGCGCTGCTCGAAGGGCAGACGGATGTTCAGCCCGAAACTGTGGTCCCGGCCCGCGCCCTTCTGCGCTGCTCCCATGATCCCATCACCACCACCAGTGATGACCATGAATTGCCGCTCGACCAGGCGTCGGCCCATTTCCTCGGCCATCTGAAACTCGGCCGTTTCAGGCTTGAGTCTGGCCGACCCGAAAACCGCCACTTTCTTTTTGTTCGCGTAAGGTTGGAAGACCTTGGCGGCATAGCGCATCTCCTTGAACGAGCGGACAAAAAGCTTCAAGTCCGCCACCGAGGCATTGTCCCGCCCCAAACGCAGCGCTGTCTGCACCATCTCTTCGATGAAAGCGGGGGAGTGCACGCACCCGCTTTCGGCCACAAGCGTCTTGATCGTGGCCTCTTCGTTTTCTTTCATAAGGACCGGTCAATATGAACCAGCAGGGCGAAAAGGCACGAAATTTTCGCTTCAGCCTCATTGCCGTCCCCTGCCCCCGCTGCTACGCTCCACCGTTCACCATGATCGTCGTCATCCGTCCCCACACCCCACCCGAACTCGTCGAGGCGGTCATCCATGAGATTTCCCAACTCGGCTACACCCCGAACCCGATCCATGGAGAATTCCAGACGGTCGTCGCCGCCATCGGCGACGAGACGACCCACGCCAGCCTTGAATCCCTCAACGCGCTTCCCCAAGTCGAGCAGGTCCTTCGCGTGCAGAAGCGCTACAAACTGGCCAGCCGCGAGTCACGCCCCGGCGGCAGCGTGGTCGATGTCGGCGGAGGCGTATTGATCGGCGGCGACCGCTTCGTCCTCATGGCCGGCCCCTGCTCGGTCGAAAGCGAAGAGCAACTCATGACGACGGCCCGCGCGGTCCAGGCGGCCGGAGCCCAGATTCTGCGGGGCGGCGCCTACAAGCCACGCACTTCGCCCTACGAATTCCAGGGACTCGGACCGGAGGGTCTCCGCCTCCTCGAGGCGGCAAGGGCGGAAACCGGCCTGCGCATTATCACGGAAGTTCTGAGCGAGCGCGATGTCGACATCGTGGCTTGTTCGGCCGACATCCTGCAGATCGGCGCCCGCAATGCGCAGAATTTCCAACTCCTCGTCGCCTGCGCCCGCAGCGGCAAGCCCGTGCTGCTCAAGCGCGGCATGAGCATGCGCATGGAGGAGTGGCTCCTCGCCGCCGAATACCTTCTGGCCCACGGCAACCCGAAGGTCATTCTCTGCGAGCGCGGCATCCGCACGTTTGAGAATTACACCCGCAACACCCTCGACCTCGCGGCCGTGGCCATCGCCAAACAGGAATCCCACCTCCCGGTCATCGTCGATCCCAGCCAGGGATGCGGACGGGCCGACCTCGTGAAAGTCCTCTGCCGCGGAGCCGCGGCGGTCGGGGCGGACGGCCTCATCATCGAGGTCCACCCGAACCCCGCCGAGGCGCTCAGCGACGGCCAGCAGCAACTTGACCCGGCCGCGTTCCACGACTTGGTCGAAGGCCTGCGTCCGTTCGCCCACGCAGCCGGCCGCACGCTCTGACGCCGGTCAGCGATAGTCCAGCCGGGCGAGAAGCCACGCCCCGATGCCAATGAACAAAACATTCGGCACCCAGAGAAGCAGGTAGGAATGGGCGGCGACGTTGTCGCGCAGCATCTCGGCCAGGACGACAAAGAAGAAGTAGCTGAACGCGAGGGCCAGGCTGATGGCGAATCCGACCGACGTCTCCTTGCGCTGGGCCGTGACCCCGAGAGGCATGGCCACGAGGGCGAACGCGAGGCAGGCGAAGGAGAGCGAGACGCGCTTGCTCATTTCGACCTTCACCCGGTTGGCCAACTGAGGGTCCTCCGAAGCCTGCGCCTCCGGCAGATACTCCCACAACTCGCCCAAAGTGTAGGCCCGCAGGGGCCGCGACATCCAGTAGCTGGAGACCAGGTCCTGCAATTCGATGGCCAGCGTGGCCTCGCCGACCGAGATGCCGTGGCGAATCTTGCCGTAATCATCCTCGGCCTGCGGATCGCGCTGCTCGAACCGCGCGTTGCGCAGAGTCAGGAGCAACTCCCCGCCTCCCTCATCCACGTCGATCTCGCCGCTCTGGGCCAGAATCACCCGCTCGGGCCGCGCCCCGGCGGTCTCTTCAATCAAAGTGATGCCGGTCAGCTTGCTGCCTTCCTTGCCGGTGATGAACATCTTCTGGCCGGCGAATTCGTCAATGACCTCGTCCGCGACGAAGAGCGACTCGGGGTTGCTGCGGGCGATGGTCGTGATCGAGAGTCGCATGGCGTCGAGGGCACGGGGCGCGATCGTGGTGTTGATCCAGAAAGTGAAGGCACTGAGCAGGAGGGCCACCCCGAGCACCGGCAGACAAACCCGCAAGAGGCTCGTCCCGCAGGCCCGCAGGGCGATCATCTCGTTGTCGGCCGACATCCGGCCGAAAACCAGCAGCACCGCGGTGAGAAATCCCCACGGCACGGTGAAAGTGAAGGAGAACGGCAGCACATAGACCATGAAGAGGAAGAGGTATTTGACCGGCACTTCCCGGTTGATCATCAGGTCGAGCAGTTCCTTGAAAATGTTGCCTAGAACGAGCACCAAGCTGAGGACGAACAGCCCGTAAAGCGTCGTGACGACCACTCCGTGGCCGACATAGCGATCAATGATCTTCATACTTTGTCCGTCGATCCCTGCGGCCGAAGGCTCTGCGATGCTAACGGCGGCCCGCCGCTTTGCAAAGCGCGGGGGCAGGCTTTTCTCATTGAGCGCGTGGGTCTTCACAGCGACACTCCCCGGCATTATGAGCGACCCGACCCAGACCTCCTCCGACCAAACCAACCCCGGCCCGCCCGGCGTCTTCGTCATCTTCGGCGCCTCGGGCGACTTGACCAAGCGCAAGCTCATCCCGGCCCTCTTCAACCTCAGCTGCTTCGGTCTGTTGCCCGAGCAGTTTGCCGTCATCGGCGTGGCCATCACTCCGGGCGATGACCAGAGTTTCCGCGACCAGATGTCGGCGGACATCAAGGAATTCGCCACCCGCCCGGTCGATCAAGCCGCGTGGGACTCGTTCGTCAACGCCTGCTATTACCTCTCCGGTGATTTCAATGCGCCTGACGTCTTCGCCCAACTGAAGGAAAAAATCAGCGCCGTGCAAACCGAGCGCAAGATTCCCGGCGGCAACGTCGTTTTCAACCTGGCGGTCACCCCCACCCTCTTCGGCACGGTGGTCGGCCACTTGGGCGAGGCTGGCCTGCTCCGCGAAGAAGAGCATGGTTACCGGCGGGTCATCATCGAGAAGCCCTTCGGCCGCGACCTCGACAGCGCGCGCGCCCTCAACCGGCAACTCCACGAATCACTCGGGGAATGCCAGATCTACCGCATCGATCACTACCTCGGGAAGGAAACGGTCCAGAACATCATGGTCTTCCGTTTCGCCAACATGATCTTCGAGCCGAACTGGAACCGCCGCTACGTGGATAGCGTGCAGATCACTGTGGCCGAGTCGCTCGGGGTCGAGCAGCGGGGCGGCTACCTCGACCACTACGGGGTGCTGCGCGACATGGTGCAGAATCACATGCTCAGCGTGCTTTCGCTCATCGCCATGGAACCGCCCAGCAGTATCAGCGGCGACGCCGTGCGCAACGAGAAGGTCAAGGTCCTTGATGCCATCCGGCCGATGGAGCCGGAAGATGTGCTGGAGAATGCGGTGCGCGGCCAATACGGCGCCGGGCGAATCAAGGGCCAACCGGTCCCGGCCTACCGCTCCGAGCCGAACGTCAACCCGCACTCAAACACCGAGACTTACGCCGCCCTGCGCCTCTTCGTGGAAAACTGGCGGTGGGCCGATGTCCCGTTCTACCTGCGCACCGGCAAACGACTGGCCAAGCAACTAACCCAGGTCGTCATTCGCTTCAAGCGCACCCCGCTCATGCTCTTCGGTGAAAAAGTAAAGAGCGAGTCCGGCCCGAATGCGCTCATCCTCAACATCCAGCCGCAGGAAAGCATCACCATCATGATCCGCGGCAAGCGCCCCGGCCCCGGGGTCGTGGTCGAAACGATTCCGCTCGACTTCGATTACTGCCAGTTCGGCCAGCAGTCACCCGCGACCGGCTACGAGACCCTGCTGCACGACTGCATGGTCGGCGACATGACCCTCTTCCACCGCGAAGACAGCGTTGATGCATCGTGGCGGATCGTGAATCCTATCCTCGACGTCTGGGGCGCGCTGCCGCCCCGCGATTTTCCCGATTACGACTCCGGTTCCTGGGGCCCGGCGGCGGCGGACAAACTCCTCGCCCGCGACGGCCATCAGTGGGAGAACCCCGCCTGATTTTTCCCCATGGCCTCTGCCCCCCCGGTCGATGCGGACGGCGCCCAGCCGGTGGTTCTGGCGGCGGATGTCGGCGGCACGAAAACTTGGCTGGCCATTTTTCAGGCCAGCGGCCGCAACGAGTCCGCCCGGCTCACCCTGCGACGGGCGGCGAAATATTCCAGCGGCTCCGCCGCCAGTCTCGACCAACTGATCGCGGGATTCTTGGCTGATGAGCTTGCCCCGGTCGACTTGGCCTGCTTCGGCCTGCCTGGACCGGTCAGCGGCCGCCACGCCAAGCTGGTCAACCTGCCTTGGGAGGTCGATGCCGACGCCTTGAGCGCCCGATTCGGATTCCACCGTTGCGCCCTCATCAATGATCTCGTCGCCAACGCCTACGGGCTTGGCGAGCTGGCGCCGGAGGACTTTGCCGTCCTTCATCCCGGGGAACCCGGCGCCGCCGGGAATCTGGCTGTCATCTCGCCCGGCACCGGACTGGGCGAGGCGGGCGTCCTTTGGGATGGGCAACGCCACATTCCCTTTGCCTGCGAGGGCGGGCACTGCGACTTCGCCCCGCGCACCGAGATGGAACTGGACTTGCTGCGCCATCTCTTCCACCCCTACGGCCACGTGAGTTTCGAGCGCGTCATCAGCGGCAGCATGGGCATCCCGAACATCTATGGCTTTCTCCGCGACACCGGACGCTGTCCGGAATCACCCGCCGTCGCAGCGCTGCTCAAGGACCACGACGCCGGCATGGTCATCTCCCAGGCCGCCGCGGACGCTTCGTGCCCTCTTTGCATCCAAACCATGCAATTGTTCGCCGGCATACTCGGGGCCGAAGCGGGCAATTTGGCGCTCAAGTGCATGGCCACCGGCGGCGTCTTCATCGGCGGTGGCATCGCGGCCAAAACGCTTCCGCTCCTCCGCCAGGGCGCACTGCTCAAGGGATTTTTTGCCAAGGGGCGCTTCAGCGACTTCATGCGCCGCATCCCCCTGCGCGTCGTTCTCAACGACCGCGCCGCCCTGCTCGGCGCCGCCCGCTGCGCGCTGATTCAGGGTGCCTCCTCGTGAGGAGCGCGCTTGCTTTCCCCCCGGCCCGCATGGTCATCATGACCGTTAACCCACGGGGGGTGTAGCTCAACGGTCAGAGCAGGCGGCTCATAATCGCTTGGTTGCAGGTTCGAGTCCTGCCGCCCCCACCGCACAACCCAGACCCAATCATGCCAACATTCGACATCGTCTCCGAAGTGGATCGTCAGGAAATCCTCAACGCCATCGATCAAGCCCGCCGGGAATTGGCCACGCGTTTTGATTTCAAGGGGTCCGAAGCCAAACTCGAGTTGGAAAAAGACGGCAACCTGCGCCTGACCGCCGAAGATGCCTCCCGCCTCAAAGGCCTGCGAGAAATAGCCATCGCCAAGCTGGCCAAGCGCAACGTCGATCTGCGGAACGTCGACCAAAAAGATCCCGACATCTCCCCGCTTGGTCACGCCCGCCAGCTCATTGTGTTCAAGCAGGGCCTGGACGGTGACAAGGCCAAGGAGATTTCCAAATTCCTCAAGTCCTCGGGCCTCAAGATCCAATCGGCCCTGCAGGACCGGCAAATCCGCGTGACGGGTAAAAAGCGGGACGACCTGCAGGAAGCCATATCCGCGCTTCGTGCCAAAGACTTTGGCGTCGCGCTCAACTACACCAACTTCCGCGACTGATCCCCGGCATCAGGCCTTGAGCACCGCGGAACGCCGTAGGTCGCGCTGGCAAAGGTGAGGTTGGACCGCGACGCAAACTCGGCGGTGATTTTTGCGCAGATCTTACCCGGATCAAGCAGGGTCCACAGAAAAAGGCGCGAGCCGAGGAGAAGTCTTGCCGCTTATTCGGCAACCTTCGGCGCAGGACCCAGTGCGGCGTTGTCGTAGAATGAGTCCTCCAGCTCAGGCTGCACACCCCAGCAACCAGGCAGCTCCCGGCCCTGGCCGACCAGCAAGCCCAAGCGCTTTGGCGCGCCGGCGGGACCGATCTTGGTTAGTTTGACCATCGGCTTGCCCGCCTTGGCCACGATCACGGTTTCGCCCGCCACGACTTCCTCGACCAGCTTGGAGAGCGGTGTCTTGGCTTCATGCATGTTTACGATCTTCATGCTGACGGTCTCTTAGTCCGAGTTAGTCGTTTTTTCAAACGCAGCAATCTCGCACGCCACGGCCTCATAAGCCGCTACCGGATCGGCCGCCCTGCTGATGGGCCGCCCGATCACGAGATGCGTGGCTCCGCGGCGCACCACCTCTGCCGGCGTGGCCACGCGTTTTTGATCCCCGAGATCAGCGCCGGGCGGGCGCACGCCCGGAATGACCAGCACAGCCTCCGGCCCAAGCAACCCGCGCAACTGCCCAACCTCGAGCGCACTGGCGACAAAGCCCCGCACGCCAGCCTCCCATCCCATCGCAGCCAAACGCTCGACCTGGGCGACCACAGTCCCCCCCACGCCGCAGGCACGCAAGGTTGCTTCATCGGAGCTCGTCAGCACGGTCACCCCGAGAATGGTGGTTGCGCCGCCGGCCGATGCAACTGCCGCCACGCACATCTCGGGACCTCCCCCGAGATGGATGGTGCAGAGGTCGACCCCCAGGTCGCGTGCCGATGCGACCGCCGCGGCCACGGTGTTGGGAATGTCATACAGCTTGAGATCAAGAAAAACCCGGGCTCCGCGCGCCTTGACGGCCGCGACCACCGCCGGTCCCTCCGCCGTGAACAATTGCAGGCCGACCTTGTAAAATCGTGCCCGACCATCCAGCAAATCCATCAATCGCTGCGCCGAGTCCAACGACGGCTCATCCAACGCCACGATGATTTCCGCTTGGACGCCGTGGGTTGCTCCGTGAATCATGCGACCGCATGCAAGTCCGCGCGCCGGCCAAAATCAATCTCAACTTGCGCGTCCTTAGGCGCCGGGAGTCAGGCTTCCACGATCTTGAGACGTGGATGGTTCCGCTCAGCCTGGCCGACGAACTGCGGATTGAGCGCACGACCACGCGGGGCGTGCAACTGACCTGCAGCGATCCAGAGCTTGATTCCGGGTCGGGAAACCTCGCCTGGCGTGCCGCCGAGGCCTTTCTCCAGGCCGCGCCGTTCGACGGCGGGGTATCGCTCGAACTGCACAAACACATTCCCCATGGAGCCGGCCTCGGCGGAGGAAGCAGTGATGCCGCCGCCGTGCTGCGTGCGTTGAACCAAATGGCCGGCGAGCCCCTGAGCCTCGAATCCCTTCATGTCCTCGCCAGTGCCCTCGGCTCCGATGTTCCCTTCTTCCTGCTCGGATCGCCATCCCTCGCCCGGGGCCGCGGGGAAATCCTCGAGCGCAAGCCGCTCCCCCACCCGCTGGACCTTCTGCTGCTCAAGCCGACCTTCGGTGTTTCCACCGGCTGGGCCTACCGGCAATGGAGCAGCCCCGTGCGCCTGCCCGCGGAATGGACGGCCCCCCAGTTGGTGGGTGAAGTGGAAATTTTCAATGACCTCGAGAGCCCGGTCTTCGCCAAGCATCTCCTCCTGCCGGTCCTCAAGGAATGGCTGCGGGAGCATTCTCTTGTCGCCGCGGCTGCCATGTCCGGATCCGGTTCATGCCTCTTCGCCATCCTCCGGGATCCGAAGGGCGCGGACCAGCTGGCCGCCGACGCGCGGGGCGAGTTCGGTGACAGTCTTTGGACCGCCGCCTGCTGCACGATCTGATTCAGGTTGACCGTCCTTCCATGGTTCGCAAGGCTGTGCCTGACCGGACTTACTGATGGAACCCGCCGCCCACTATCCCCAAGGTTTCCGCGCGCGGCGGGGCCTCAACTGGGCCTCCCTCGGGCTCATGTATGCGGCCTACTACATGTGCCGCTACAACTTCCGGTTTGCCACCCCCGGCATGCAGGACGAGTTCGGGTTCACCACCACGCAGATCGCCGACATGCTCGCGATCTGGTCGATCACTTACGGCACCGGACAACTGGTCAACGGCTTGCTGACCGACCGCATCGGCGGCAAGCTTTCGATGCAGATCGGGGCCTTCGGCACCTTCGTGGTCAACATCCTCATGGGCGTGCTGCCGCTCATGGTCGTCGGCGGGGCCCTGGCTGCCACGGCGAAATTTGTCTTCGGCGCCGATTCGATCGATCCGGCCTTTGCCGCCATCGCGGTAGTCTGGCTGATCAACGGATGGTTCCAATCCTTCGGTGCCCCCGGCATGATCAAGATCAACGCCGCGTGGTTCCGGCGAACGGAACGGGGCACCTTCGCCGGCATTTTCGGCTTCATGATCCAGCTCGGCCAAGTGGCCAGTTCGAAACTCTCGCCCATCATCCTCAACGGCATCTCGCTCGGCATTCTCGTCATCGCCCCGGGGCAATGGCGCTGGCTCTTCATCCTTCCGCCCGCCGTCACCCTCGTCGCCGCAATTTTCATGAGCATCGTGGCCAAACAGACGCCCGACGAGGCCGGCTACCCGGGGGTGATCGAGGACGAACTCGACAATTCCGCGGGCGTGACCGTCTCGCTCAAGGAATCCTTCAAAACGATTTTCACCCATCCACTCGTCTGGTTTTACGCCGTGGCCTATGCCTGCACCGGAGCCGTGCGGACCAGTTCCGATCAGCTGGCCATCCTCTACTTCCAGGACCAGCTCGGCATGGACATGAAGAGCAACATCCCCCCGACGGTCATCTGGACGCTGGCCGCCATGCCCATGGCCGCCGTCGCCGGTTCCCTTGCCTCGGGCTGGATCTCGGACAAATTCTTCAGCGGCCACCGCTCGCCCGTGGCCATGGTCCTCTACTTCCTCGAGGCTGCGGTCATCGCGGTCGCGGCCGTGCTCCTCGTCAAAGGCCTCGTAGGCCCGACCCCTGCTGGCATCCTCATGGGCTGCGGCATTCTCATCGTCATCGCGCTCACGGCCAACTCAACCCATTCGATCGTGGGAGCCGCAGCCCCCATGGACATTGGCGGCAAAAAGATGGCCGGCTTCGCGGCCGGCGTCATTGATTCCTTCCAATACTACGGCGCGGCCATCTCGCTCGTCATCACCGGCCGCGTGCTGGACGCGACCAAAGCCGAGCACGGCTGGCTCTTCTGGTATGTCATCATGTCCGGCTTCGGCGTGCTCGGCGGCATTTCCATGTGGCTGGTCATGATCAAGCAGAACCGGATGAAGACGGAAGCCGGGGCCTGAGGCCGATCCCGACCGGTTCAACCCCCGTCCTTTTTCAGAATCACCGTGCGGGTCGGGAAGGCCAGGCCGATGCCCGCTGCATCCAGTTGCGCCTTGATTTCCAAGTTGATCTCCTCCAGCGCGACCAGAAACTCCCGCGGCGTCAACTGCTTGCACCAATAGGTCATCTGCACGTTGAGCCCGCTCTCGCCGAAGTCGTTGAAGTAAATCCACGCGTCGTCGGTCTGGGGATGCGCGGCGACAATCTTCCGTATGATGTCCAAGGCCTCCCGGACCTGGTCGGCGCTCAAGGCATACTCGAGGGAGAGATTGATGACCTGCCGCCGTGTCTCGCGTCGGCTCACGTTACTCACGGCGACGCTGGCGATCTTTTCGTTCGGGACCGCGACCAGCGCGCCATCGGGCGTGCGGACCCGCGTGCTGCGCAAGCCGATCCGCTCGACCGTTCCTTCGTAGGTGTCGAAGCGAATGAAATCGCCCACGGCAAAAGGCCGGTCGGTCAGAATCGAAAAAGAGCCGAAGAGATTGGCCAGCGTATCCTTGGCCGCCAGGGCCACCGCCACGCCACCGATCCCCAGACCGGCCAGCAAACCAGCTGCGTTGTAGCCGATGTTCTGCAGAACGAGGAGCAGGGCGAAGGCGAGGAACGCGACCTGCACGGCATTGGCCAGCAATGGCGCAAGGGTGGCCCGCGACTGCCGCGAACTGGCGTCCACGGCCAGCCCGACCCAGCCGTTGAGGACTGTTCCGACCACGTGCCCCGCAACCAAGGCGACAATGAACGTGAAGACCGCCTGCAAACCCAACCACAACCACCGGTCGAAAGGTGGCGGCACGGCAAACAAATGGAGCGCCACCGCCCCGGCCGCCATGAGCAAGCCCCAACGGAGGATCGGGATGGCCGCCTCGGCCATCTCCAGCCGGGAGACCGAGCGGCCCGCCGCCCGCGCCGCGGCCAGACGTTGCCTCACCAGCCGCCTGATCGACCAGGCGAGGAGCCACGAACCAACGAGCAGAGCGGCCAACACCCCCGCCTCCCACGACATCAATGCCATCTTCTTCACCCCACCTGCATAATCGCCGACCACGCGGCCAGCCAGCCCGCAGATGACAAATCCTTACGAGAGGGCGGTGAGAAAAGTCTGCGCTGACTCCATGATGGCCCGCCGCTCGTCCGGGGATTTTTTGGCCAGTGTTTTCAAGGCCATGCCGACCCGTGGATTGCGGGCGAAGCGCTCCGCGTGCTGCGCATAAAAGTTCCAGTAGAGGTAATTGAACGGACAAGCCTGCGGACCGGTCTTGAGCGCTGTCTGATAGCGGCATCCCTCGCAATAGTTGCTCATCCGCGCAATGTAACCCGAGCCCGCGGCGTAGGGCTTGGTCGCCATGAAGCCGCCGTCCGCGTGCAGGACCATGCCGAGGACATTCGCCGCCATAACCCAATCATGCGCGTCCACATACATCTCGAGATACCAGCGCAAGGCCTCCTGCGGGCGAATGCCGGCCAGAAGCAGAAAATTTCCCAGAACCATGAGACGCTGGATGTGGTGGTTGAATCCCGTGGCCCGGATCTGGCCGATCGCCTGGCGGAGACAGTTCATCTCCGTCTCGCCGCTGTAGAAAAATGCGGGCAAAGCCCGCGACGCCGCCAAGCCATTGACCTCCGCGTAAGCCGGCATCTTCAGCCAGTAGACGCCATTGACAAACTCCCGCCATCCGGCGATCTGACGGACGAATCCTTCCACGCTGTTGAGCGGCGCCCGCCCGTTTTGGTATGCGAGCAAAGCGCGCTCGATGCATTCACGCGGCGTCAACAATCCGAGGTTGAGCAGCGGCGAGAGGACCGAGTGAAAGAGCAAATCCTCGCCCTCGACCATCAGGTCCTCCCACGGCCCGAACCCTCCGAGCCGAGTGCTCACGAAGTCCTCCAACCAGCGCAGCGCCCCCGCGCGGTCGACCGGCAACCAGAAATCTGCGGCAAATCCGGGATGGTTGGAAAAATCACGCGCGACCATGGCCATGACAGACCTCGTGAGCTGGTCCGGCTTCTCCCGCCGCACTTCGGCCATCGGACGCCCGGCCTTGACCCAGTCGCGGAAGGTGCCCCGGTTTTCCTCATCGAAGTTCCACCGTCCGCCCACCGGTTGGCCGTCAGGCTCGAGCAGAAAATTGAACTCCGTGCGCACCCGCCGGTAGTGGGCTTCCATGACCAGTGATTTCTTCCCCTTGGCCCAAGCGGCAAAGTCCGCCCGCGGGACCAGAAACTGCCGCGTCGGCACCACCTCAAGCGGATACTTTTTCGCCAGCTTCTCCACCGCCTGCTGCTCATCGTGATTGTTCGCCTGCGTCACGAAGATGCGGTCCGGACGGTATTGCTTCATGTGCGCAGCCAGCGCCGAGTCCCACGAAACCTTGCGGGCGCACTCGTGGTAATCCACCTCCCACCCCGCGCTCTTCGCCTCCGCAGCCGCGTGGCGTTGGGACGAGAGCAGCAGAACCAACCGGTGCTGATGGTAGGCGAGTTTCCGCAGGGCGCGGTCGCTCTCGACGAAGAGCAACACATCCTCTCCCCGCCGCGCCGCCGCCCAGGCCGCGTTATCCGGCCCGAGTTGGTCGTTCAGGATCCAGATTGAGCGGGCCATGACCCTTGCTGGCATAGCGCCGGGGCCTACCGCCGGCCAGCCTGCAGTGAGGCCTTTCCCCGGAGGGCGGACGTCCCCGGCCGCCGTAGGCCTTGTGCTCCCGGCGGTTCGGGTGATTCCCGCCGGCCACGCGCGGATGGCCCGTTCGTCGCAGGGCCCAAGGCTCGCGAGGCCGCTCGCCCTCCGACGTCATCCTTTCAGCCTTTCAGCTTTTCAGCGTTTCCGCTTTTCTTCCCTCATGCCCACCCGCCTCCGCAACAAAATCATCTTCCTCGCCTGCATCTTCGCTTTCGCCGGCCTCGGGGCGGTCCTTTACCGCGAGTGGTTCGTGCAGAAGCCATTCGCTGTCATCGTGTTTGTCGCGGACAACCTCGCGCCTTCGCAACTTTCGGCCGCGCGAATTTTTGCCGGCGGATCCGGCTTCCGCTTCCGTCTCGAATCCCTCCCGCACACGGCCCTAGCCTCCGCTCCCGCCGCGGATTATGCCGTGGGCGATTCCGCCGCGGCCGCCACCTCGCTGGCCACGGGCCGTGCGGTCAACCGCGGCAGCCTCGGACTCGCCCCCG
>JBGSSV010000151.1:0-18911 GCA_041736875.1 Chthoniobacterales bacterium
GGCGCCCGCGCGCACCGGGCGATGCTCGGCACCGCTGCGCGCACTTCCTCCTGATCGGCTGAACGAACTGCTGGCTGTTGCCGCGCAGCGACGGCTCGAGCGCAAGGGTGCGGTAATCACCACGATGATCGACGCCCGCGGCGTGGACGCCGCGCTTTACGAAGCCGTGGCCGTTACCCTCGGCTACAAGAACAACAAGCTTCCCTTCCAACTCTTGGCCCAACGCGTGCCCCCGCGCGAGGCCGCGCGGCCTCGGGGTGAATCGCTCCTCTTCGGTCTCGCCGGCTTTCTTGAAAAATCCGAACCACCGGCCGGGACACCGCGGCAGTATGCAGCCGGCCTCTGGGCTGCGTGGTGGAAAGAGCGCGCCGCCCGGACCGTTTCCATCCTCCCATCCAGCGCGTGGAGACTCACCGGACTGCGCCCCGCCAACCACCCACTCCGCCGCCTCGGCGCGCTCGCCGTCATGGCCCGCCACTGGCGACAGGTCCGTGGGGCGTTGGAGGCCGGCCACGAGGGGAAGTTGCAGGCTGTGCTTGGCCGCCTTGAGCACCCCTTCTGGTCTTTCCACACGACATGGCGCAGCGCACGGCGTGCCACTCCCCTCGCCCTGCTCGGCTCGGACCGTATCCGGGAAATGTTCGCCAATGTCGCCCTGCCCCTCGCCCTCGCCCGGGGACTCGAGATTCCGTGGCGGGAGATTCCCCCTGGGCCGACCAACACTTCACTGCGCGTTGTTTCGGCGCGACTCTTTGGCGGACCACTCCCCCGCACGCTGCCCAAGCGGCTCTATGTGCATCAGGGGTTGCTGCAAGTTTACGCCGACTTCTGCCTGCGTGATCATGGCGAATGCGCGCAGTGCCGCTTTCCCGCGCTGGTCGGGCGTTTGGCTGATTGACCGGCCCCCGGAGGTTTTTGCTGGCCTGCCCCGACCGCTGCCCCGCATGCTCCACGGGTGCGATCCATTCTCGCCATCTGCCGCGATCTGGAACAGGCGACCTTCGCTCCGAGCGAGTTGCTCCTCACCCGCGGAACGAAGTCGGGCAATCTTTTCATCCTCGTCTCCGGCACCCTCGAAGTCGCCTACGAAGAGACGGTCATTGCCCGGATCACCGAACCCGGCTCGATCGTCGGCGAACTCTCCGTGCTGCTGGACGTCCCCCATCAGGCCGATGTCCGCGCCGCGACCGACGCAGTCTGCCACGTGACCCACGGGGGACGCGCCTTTTTCAAAGAACGCCCGGATCTGGCCCTGCTCGTGGCCGAGTTGCTAGCCCGGCGCCTCAAGGGCATGCTGGGTTACCTGGCGGATATCAAAGCGCAATACGCCGACCGCGAGGACCACCTCGGCATGGTCGATGAGGTTTTGCTCAACCTCGCCCACCGCGTCCCCAAGGCTCCCCCGGCGGCCTAAAGCTCGACCGTCTCCGCACCCTCCAGCGAGAACCACTCGGCCTGGCCCGCTGTCAGGTCCACCACGATGCGCGTCGGCTCAGGCCCGATCTGCTTGCCGGGGTTGAAGACCCAGGTTCGGCCAAGCTGCGTGTGCCAGCTTCCCTCCGCGTAAAACGGCGCGTTGTGGATGTGGCCGCTGAAGACCAGATCCGGCTGATATTGGGCGATCCACTCCCGGACCACCGGGTCTCCGCCATCACGCTTCCCGGTCCATGCCACCGGCGTGCCAGCCGGTGGATTGTGATGGAGCCAGATCCAATGCTGCTTGGGCCGCGCCGCATCGGCAGCCAGGCATGCCTCGACCCGCGCCTTGGTCGCCGGACCGTCCCACCAGGAGCAGACAGTGAAGACCACGCCGTCACGCTCATAGGAACCGTAGTCCGGGGTGATCATCCCGCCGCCGAGTTCCTCCATCCACCGCGCCGTCCTCTCACCCTCGGGAGAAACCTGCTGGATATCATGGTTGCCCGAGGAGACGAGCACTACGCGGTCGGTGCCGTAGCGCCGCAGATATTTTTGCACCACAACCTCCTGCACCTCGAGGTCAACGGCCGACCCGAGATCGATGAGATCACCGCCGAGAACCGCCACGTCATGCGACGGCAGTTGCTGGCCGAGCCAGTCGAACTGCCTCAGGGCGTAGTGCAAATCCGCAGTGTAGAGAATGCGCAAGGGCGGAATCCTGCGCGAGCCGTGCGACGGGCACAACCGCGTTCTCTCGCCACGGGAAAATTATTGCCCGAGGATGGCCAGTTCCCGGTTGGCTTTACGGAGGTTGGCCGAAAAAAGGCGGAGCAAATTCTGCAGCAGCTTGATCTGCAAGGCCGGATGGGCCCGGCCAATCTCGTCGAAGTCCTCCCGGGCCAGTTCGAAACACACCGCCCCGGTGTCAGCCACAACCATGGCCGAACGCGTCGAGCCATCGATGAAGGCCATCTCGCCGAAAACCACCCCGGGACGGCAGGAGAGCAACTCCTTCACCGCCCCGTTGTCCAAAGGGAGCTGCACCGAAACCGCGCCGCCGGTGAGAAAGAAGAGCGAATCGGCCCGCTCCCCCATGCGCACAATGATGTCGCCGGCCGCATAGTGCCGCTCGACCGCGCGAGCCTTGAGCAGCCCGATCTCCTCCGGGCTCAGGCCCTCGAGCACGTCCAGCGCGGCAAAGTCCAGCGCCAGCGGACCAGTCTCATCCTGCGCCAGCAGGCGATCCTCACAGTAGACCAGCGCAGCGTTGTTGTCCTCGAATTCGACCCAGCCTCCGCCATCGGAGGACTTGGCCCGGGCCATGACGAAGCGGCGCAGTTGCCGGTGAGCCCCGGCATGGGTGAAGACCAATTCGATGCCCTCATGCTCCAAGGCCTCACGCAGATCGGCCAGAAGCAGACATGCGCTCTGATCCACCGAGAGCACCCGCTTGAGATCCAGGACGAAGAAGCGCCGGCCCGGCGCATTCTCGACCATGTCCCGCACCACAGCCTCGGCCGTGGAGAAGACCAAGTCACCCTGCAGTTCATACACCGCGATGACCTGACCTTGGGCGCGCAACAGGTCCACCACCTCCCGGCTCCTCTGCCGGTTCGAGGCCACCTGGGCACCGTCGTATTTGAGCCGGATGACCGAGCGGACCGACTGGAGGATGTTGAAAATATGGAGGTTGAAATGAAGCGAGAGCTTGTTGCACACCTCGATGCCGCGGACGCTGTTGCCATGGCTGTCGAGCAGGGGCGAGTAAACCCCGATGCCGAGTTGTCCCGGCAAAACCGCGATAATTCCGCCGGCCACCCCGCTTTTCGCCGGCATGCCCACGCGATAGATCCATTCGCCGGCGTAATCATACATACCGCAGGATCCCATGACGCTGAGCACGCTCTCGACATACTCGCCGCGGATGGCCCGCCGGCCCGTCACCGGATTGGTCCCGGCATTGGCCAGAGTCGCAGCCATGACCCCGAGGTCATGGCAATTCACCGCGATCGAGCACTGCCGGAAATACAACTCGAGCACCGGATTCGGGTCGTTTTCGAGAATGCCGAAGTTGCGCAACAAATGGCCGATTGCGCGGTTGCGGTGTCCGGTCACGCTTTCCGAGCGATAAACGTCCTCGTCCACCGTGAGCGAGCGCCCGGCGTAGGCCTCGAACATGGCGAGGATACGCTCGAACTTGTGCTCGCTCGATCCCCCCTGGATCAGCCCGGTGCTGGCGATGGCCCCCGCATTGATCATCGGATTGACCGGACGCCCCGTCTCGGGATGCAGACTGATCGAGTTGAAGGCCTCCCCGCTCGGCTCCACCCCGACCTTGGTCAGCACCTCGGGCCGCGTATTGTCCTCAAGGGCCAGGCCGTAGACGAACGGCTTGGAGATCGACTGGATGGTGAAAAGCTGACGCGTCTCGCCGACCTCGTAAACTTTCCCATCCACCGTGGCCACGGTGATACCGAAGTGGGCGGGGTCGGCCTTGGCCAACTCCGGAATGTAGTCGGGTAGCTTGCCTGCGTGGTTGTCCTTGAAGAGCGCATGGACTTCTTCCAAGGTTTTTTCGATCGGTGATTTGACGGGCATGGACGGCGGTAAACAGCGGGCTGTGCAGCGACTCGTATGGCGATGAAGCCGCCCCGTGTAAAGCCTCTCCTCCGCAGCAACCTCTTGACCGCCTCACCCCGCAAAATACGCTGACCGCATGGCTCTTCGTCTCGGCGTCAACATCGATCATGCAGCGACCCTACGTCAGGCCCGCTATGCGCGCGAGCCGGAGAGCATTCTCGTCGAACCTGACCCGGTGGCGGCCGCGCTGGCGGCCGCGCAAGCCGGCGCGGATGGCATCACCGCGCACCTGCGCGAGGACCGGAGGCACATTCAGGACCACGATATCCGGCGCTTGCGTGACAGTCTGGCCATCCCGCTCAACTTGGAGATGGGCAACACCCCGGGCATCGTCGCCTTGGCGCAGCAGGTCCTTCCCCACGCAGCTTGCCTGGTGCCGGAGAACCGGCAGGAGGTGACCACCGAGGGCGGCCTCGATTGCGTGGGCCAGCGTGCCGCCCTCGCGACGACGATCGACCTGCTTCACGAGGCCGGAATCATCGTCAGCCTATTCATCGATCCCGAGCCCCTGCAGATCGAAACAGCCGCGGACCTGGGGGCCGAATACATCGAACTCCACACCGGGGCTTTTGCCAACGCTGTCGGGTCACAGCGTGCGGCCGAGCGGCAAAAACTCATCGAAGGGGCGCGCCGGGCGCATGAACTCGGCCTGCACGTCAACGCCGGCCACGGCCTCAATTACGAAAACACCCGCGAACTATTCGCCGTGCCTCACCTCGAGGAGCTCAACATCGGGCACGCGATCATTTCCCGCGCGCTTTTCACCGGCCTGGCTGCGGCCGTGATCGCCATGAAGGAGATTTGCGGCGAATACGCCGGTTGAACATTCAGACACCGCCAGCCGCGACGATGTCGCGAGCAATCTGCGCCCGCAGCGCCTCGGTCGAGGCGAACTTCTTCTCGCCGCGCAGGAAGGTCGCGAACTCCACCTCGACCTCCGCCCCGTAAAGATTCGCATCGAAATCGAGCAGATGCGCCTCGAGGAGACGGGCTGCACCCTCGGAAACGGTGGGACGCACCCCGAGATTGAGCACGGCGCGGAACTCCCGATCGTCGACGCGCACCTTGCCGGCGTAAACACCGTCAGGCGGGAGTTGCAGTCCATTCGGATCGATATTCGCCGTGGGAAAACCAAGCCGCCGGCCTAGTTGACGCCCCGGCACAACCGGCCCGAGCACCGCATAAGGTCGCCCCAGTGCCTCGGCCGCAAAAGCCAGGTCCCCGCGGGCCACGGCCAGGCGGATGGCCGTGCTCGAGATGACCTCGCCGCCCAACCGCACCGGCGCAATGCCATCCACCTCGAATCCGCCCGCTGCCCCCAACCGCTTGAGCATGGCGACGTCGCCGGTTCGCCCCCGGCCGAAGCGCCACTCTGCCCCAACGCAGATTCCGCCCAGCGGTCGGCAGGACGACTGCAATTCTGCGACAAATTCCTCCGCCGTCTGGGAGGCCCGTGATTCGGCGAACGGCAGGACGGCAAGGTGCGTCACACCCAAACGCGCCAGCAATTGCTCCTTGTGCCGTGGATTGCTCAAACGCCGCGGTGGCTCGGCCCGCTGGAAAAACATCATCGGATGCGGCTCGAAGGTCATGACCGTCGCAGTCCCGCCCGTGTTGGCCGCATCGGCCTGCGCCTCGGCGATCAGGGCTTGGTGCCCGCGATGAACCCCGTCGAATATCCCCACGGCGAGAAAGACCGGCCCGGGCAGCGCCGCGAGCGACTCCAGATCGTGGAGAACTTTCATCGCCCGGGCGGTCAGACCCCGCGCAGGCGGGACACTTCCGGCAGACTCATGACCCGCTGCCGGACCTGATCGAAGGGCAGCGTGCGCAACTCATCCACCGTCAGCGCCCCCTCGGCCCGGAACTTGCCCGAGGCCGTCCGCCGCAAGGCCTTCAAATGCGCGCCGCAACCGAGGATTTCGCCGATGTCGAAGGCGTAGGTCCGCACGTAGAATCCCTTGCTGCAGACGACGCGAAACTCCACCTCGGGCAGCGCGACGGACAGAATTTCGTGGCCATAAACGTGGACCAACCTCGGCTCGCGTTCGATCGTTTTGCCCTGGCGTGCGAGCTTGTAGAGCGGGACACCGTCCTTCTTGATCGCCGAGACCATCGGCGGGACCTGGTAAAAATCACCCTGAAAACGTCCGAAGGCCTCATCCAACTGCCCGCGGGTCAGCTCCGGCACGGGCTTCTCCTCGACCAGCGTGCCGTCGGCATCCTGACTAGAGGTCGTCTGCCCCAAACGAATCGTCCCGGCGTATTCCTTGTCCTCGCTCATGAGGAGGTCCTGGATCTTGGTTCCGCGGCCGATCGTGAGGATGAGCAGCCCGGTGGCCAAGGGGTCGAGGGTGCCGCAGTGGCCGACCTTGCGGGTGTCGAGTGCGCGCCGCGTGATCGCCACCACGTCATGCGAGGTCATGCCCGGCGCTTTGTCGACCAGCAGAACGCCGTCAATCGTGGCTTCGGATCTCATGACAAATCGCCTCCAAGACTCGCTCCTCCGCCGCTTCGAGCGGGCCGGGCAGCCGCGCGCCGGCGGCCATCGGATGGCCTCCGCCGCCGAACATCCCGCAAATTTTGCAGACGTCGGACCGGTGATCCTTCGAGCGCAGGCTGACCCGGACCTTGTTTTCCGGCAGTTCTTCGAAAAATGCCGCGACCTGCACGCCCTCGACGGCCCGCAGATGATCGATCAGCCCCTCGTTGTCCTCGGGCAGCACGCCGAGATGCTCTGCCGTGCGGAGGGAAAGACTGAAGCTGGCCACGCGATCCTGACAATGGAACCGCGCCGAGTTGAGCAGGGCCTTGAGCAATTCGAGCCGGCGGCGAGGATGGCTGTCATACATCGAGCGCGAAAGCCCGGGCACGTCCACCCCGCGCTCGACCAACTCGGCCGCGAGGCGGAAGGTGTGAGGCGAGGTTTTTTCGTATTGGAAGGAGCCGGTGTCGGTCGAGATGGCGGCAAACAGATTTCCGGCCATCGCCGAGGTGATTTCAGCACCGGTCGAGACAAAGTAGTCGAAAAGAATCTGCCCGGTGGCCGGCGACGCCGGATCGATGTAGTTCAGGTCGGCGTAACGGTGATTGCTCACATGGTGGTCCATGTTGATCCAGCACCCCACCAGGCCAGTGCCCTTGAGCACGCGCCCGAGACGTTCCTTCGTCGAGGTGTCCAAGGCGATGAAAACATCGAAGTCCTGCGGCGCGTCTTCCTGCGGCGACGTGACCAGCCCGCTCTCCGGCAGGTAGCGAAACTTGTCGGTCATGCCTTCGTCGTTCCAGACCGTGACCTGCTTGCCCGCCGCCCGCAGATGCAGGGCCATGGCGATGGTGCAGCCGTAGGCATCGCCGTCCGGCCGGACATGACTGGCCACGCCGACCCGTTCCGCCGCGGCCAGCACGTCTTGAATCTGCCCGAAGGTAGCATCGGCACCCGTGCTCATGACTGGGTCTCCTCCCCGCCGGTGTCCAGCTCATCGAGGATGTCGAGCACCCGCGTGCCGCGGACGAGCGACTCGTCGAGCTTGAAGCTCAGGTGCGGGGTGAATTTGAGAACGACACGCTTGGCGCACTCCGCCTGCAGCAGCGCACGTTTTTGCTCCAAACGCTCAATCGCCTGCTTCTGCTGCAAAGCCGTGCCAAGGACGCCGACATAAACCGACGCGTTGCGCAGATCCGGCGAGACATCAACGGCTGTCACGGTGATCAGTCCTCCATCGGCCGGCACTTCGCGGAGGATGACCACGCTGAGTTCTCGTTTGAGGATTTCGGCCACCCTGGCCATACGGTGTTTCATCGCGTGGTCCGCCGGAAGCGCGCACGGGGCGCGCACCCGGTCTGTCTACTCGAGCTTCTGCGCCACCTTCTCGAGCGTGTAGCACTCGATGATGTCGCCCGGCTCGTATTCGGAAAAATCTCCCAGTTTGATACCGCACTCGAACCCGTTGCGGACTTCCTTCACGTCGTCCTTGAAGCGGCGCAAGGTCGAGATGCCGCCGTCGTAGATCGGCTGCTTGCGGCGCACCACGCGGGCACGCGCGGTGCGGGCGATGCGCCCGTCGGTCACCATGCAGCCCGCGACGATGCCCCGCGTGAGATCGAAGACCTGCCGCACTTCGGCGTGGCCGATGACGGCCTCGCGCAGTTCCGGATCGAGCAGGCCGGCCATGGCCTCTTTGATCTGGTCGATCAGTTCGTAGATGATGCTGTAAAGTTTGATCTGCACGCCCTCGCGCTTGGCCGCGGTGGCCGCGCTGTTCTCCACCTTGACGCCGAAGCCGACGACGATCGCGTCCGAGGCCGTGGCCAGGAGGATGTCCGATTCGCTGATCGGTCCGACGGCCGAGTGGATGATCTCGAGGTCGATCTGCTTGGCTTTGATTTCGCCCAGCGCCTGCACGAGGGCCTCGAGCGAACCTTGGACGTCGGCCTTGAGCACAACCTGGAGGGCTTTGCGCTGGTTGTCGGCCAGATTGGAAAAAAGACTCTCGAGCGTGGCCCGCTGCGGGGCGGCCAGCTTGGTCGTGCGCTGCTCGGCCTGCCGCTCCTCGCTGAGTTGGCGCGCCGAGCGCTCGGACTCCATGACCATTAGTTCGTCGCCCGCCTTGGGCAGACCGTCAAAGCCGAGAATCTTCACCGGCGTGGCCGGTCCGGCTTCCTTGACCGGCTTGCCCAGATCGTTGATCAGCAGCTTGACCTTGCCCCACTGGAGGCCGCAGAGGAAGGCTTGGCCGACTTTGATCGTGCCCATCTTGACGATGACCGTGGCGGTGGGGCCACGGCCGGCTTCCATTTCCGCCTCGATGATGGTGGCCCGGGCCGGCACTTTTGGACTGCTCTTCAATTCGAGCACCTCGGCCTGCAGGCTCATCATCTCGAGCAGATGATCAATGCCGGTGCCCTTGGTGGCTGAAACCGGACACACAATAGTCGAACCACCCCAGTCCTCCGGCACCAACTCATGCTCCTGAAGCTGCTGTTTGACCCGGTCCACGTTGGCCGAAGCGAGATCGACTTTGTTGACCGCGACAATGATGGTCACCCCCGCCGCTTTGGCGTGGCTGATCGCCTCCTCGGTCTGGGGCATGATGCCGTCATCCGCGGCGACAACGAGAACGACGATGTCGGTCACGTTGGCCCCGCGGGCGCGCATCGCCGTGAAGGCGGCGTGGCCGGGAGTGTCGAGAAAAGTGATGCGGTGGCCCTTGTGGTCCACCGAATAGGCCCCGATGTGCTGCGTGATCCCGCCAGCCTCGCCGGCCGCTACCCGCGCCTTGCGGATGTGGTCCATCAGCGAGGTTTTACCATGGTCGACGTGGCCCATGAAAGTGATGACCGGCGGACGCGGGGCGAGTTCATCCGTCTTGACCTCGACCTCCGGAGCGGACGGCGGGGCCACCACCGGCTCAGGCTTGTGGACTCCGGAGCCGGTCTGGCGCTTGTCCTTCTCAAAAACAAAGCCGTGCTTCTCGCAAACCTGCGAAGCCACTGCCGGGTCGATCGTCTGGTTGAGCGTGGCAAAAATGTTCGCGTCCATCAGGTCCTTGATGACCTGAAACGGGCGCAGCCCGAGGGCAACGGCCAGGTCCTTGACCACGATGGGCGGCTTGATGTTGATGATCTTGCGGCCGTCCTCCGTCATGGTCGGCTCGGTTGACTCGGCCGGCTCGGCCTCACCCGCCGGGGCGGCTTCCACCACCGGGGTTTCCACGGGTTCGGGGGCGGCCGGGACCTTTTTCTTCGAGGGCTTCTCGTCGATCAACGAGACCACCTCGACCGGCGCCTTCGGCGGCTTGGGCGCAGCGGCGGCTTCTTCCGGTTTCTTCACCCCGGTGCGCGCACGCGGCGCGGCCGTCTTGCCGGCTGGCTTGGCGGCGGTCTTTTTGGTCACAGTGGATTTTCCGGGCATGCTTGGTTCCTAGGATTGGACCTCGGCGGGGGCTGCTTGTGTTTTGTCATTCAACCCGCGGGCTTTCTCCAAAATTTCTGCGGCTCGGGGTTCGTCCACCCCGATGATGCCGACCAGATCGGCCACTTCGACCCCGCCGGCCACCAAGTCCTGCGGGCTGAGAATGCCGCCATTGACCAGTTTGGCCGAGGTGGCCTCGTCGAGGCCGAGCTGCGTAATGAAAGCCTCGGTCGCGCTGGAAACTTGGTTTTCAAAGGCCTGCTCTTTCGACGCGTCACGCTCGATGTCGACCTCCCATCCGGTCAGCTTGGCCGTCAGGCGCGCGTTCTGCCCCTTCTTGCCGATGGCGATGGAGAGCTGGTCCTCATCGACCGTGACTCGGACGCGCTTCTCGGCCTCGTTGATCTCGATGGATTTGATCTTGGCCGGCTTGAGGGCTTCGACGACGAACTCTTTCGCATCGTCGCTCCATTTGATGATGTCGACTTTCTCGTTGTTCAGCTCGCGGACGATGTTCTTGACCCGCGCGCCGCGCATGCCGACGCAGGCGCCCACCGGGTCCACCTTGCTGTCGCCGCTGGCCACCGCTACTTTCGTGCGGATGCCGGCCTCGCGGGCGATACCCTTCAACTGCACGGTGCCGTCGGCGATCTCGCTGACCTCCAACTGGAAAAGTTTGCGGACAAAATTGGGATGACTGCGCGAGAGGACGATCTGCGGTCCGTCCTTGCCGTTCTCCACCGCGACCACATACGCCCGCAGCCGGTCGCCCACGCTGTAGTCCTCGGTCACCACGCGCTCGCGCGCCGGCATGACCGCCTCGAACTTGCCCAGATCGATGATCACGTCGCTCTTGACAAAACGCCGCACCGTGCCGCTGACGATGTCCCCGGCCCGGTCCTTGAATTCCTCGTAAATCCGCTCCTTCTCGACCCGGCGGATGCTCGACATGATGGCATTGCGGGCCACCCCAGCGGCGATGCGGCCGAAAGCGGCCGGCTCGACCTCGACCTCGAGGCTCTCGCCAGGCTGGATGCCGGGCTTGATCACTTGGGCGCGGGCCAGAAGCATTTCTTCCTGCGGATTGGTCACTTTCTCGACCACAAGGACATTGGCCACGCCGCGGATTTTGCCGGTCTTCGGGCTGATCTCGACCCGCAACTCGCGGGTGTATCCGCCGAAGCCTTTGCCGGCGGCCTTGATGATGGCCTCCTGCATGGCCTGCAGGAGGGTGTCACGCTGGATGCCTCGCTCGCGCTCCAAATATTCCAGCATGGTCAGCAGTTCGTTACTCATGTTCGTCAGGTTGCTAAGGATAAAAAAAAGTGGGCGTAAACCCACTTTTCGTCAGAAAAGGTTTCAAACACTATGCTGAGACCCGGCCGCAGTGTCAAGGCGCGAGAGCCAAGGCCACCCGGGATCAAGCTTGGGACGCGCGAGGTTGAACCAGGACCATTTTTCTGCGCAACCTCGGGGAGTGGACGGGGTTAGTGCTGATGCGTCCACCCGCCAACCACCGCAGACCTTTTCCCATGAGCACCGGCCAACCTTCGCTCCGGCTTTCCGCCTCCCACCTCGTCCTGCTTTTCACCTTGGCCGGAGGCCCCGGCGCCCGATGCGGCGTGGTTGATCTGACCACCCTCGACAATTACGCCAACCAGCCGGTGCCCGCCTACATCCTCCGGAACAACACCCCCGCCGACAATCCCATCACCGACGCCGGAGCCACCCTGGGCCGCATTTTGTTCTACGACAAGAGGCTCTCGCGCAACGACACCATCAGCTGCGCCTCCTGCCACCAGCAGCAGAACGCCTTCAGCGACACCGCGACGGCCAGCAGCGGCGTGGCCGGCACGACTGGACGCCACTCGATGCGGCTGATCAACGCCCGCTTCAGCCAGGAAGCCCGCTTTTTCTGGGACGAGCGCGCGACCAGCCTCGAAAACCAGACGACGCAACCCATCCAGGACCATGTTGAAATGGGCTTCAGCGGCACCAGCGGCGACCCCGCCTTCTCCTCCCTCGTGACGAAACTCTCCGCCATCCCGGATTACCGCGTCCTCTTTGCCATGACCTTCGGCGATGCCACCGTTAACGAATCCCGCATCCAAGAATCCCTCGCCCAGTTTGTCCGCAGCATCCAATCCTTCGACTCGAAATACGACGTCGGCCGGGCCACCACGCCGGACAACATGTCCTTCACCAACTTCACCACCGCCGAGAACGCCGGCAAAGCCCTCTTCCTCGCGGCGCCCCCGCAGGGTGGCGCCGGTTGCGCCGGCTGCCATCGTCCGCCGGAATTCGACATCGACCCCAACAGCCGCAACAACGCAGTGACCAATTCCATCGCCGGAGGCACTGACCTCCTCAACACCCGCTCGCCCACCCTGCGCGACTGCGTGAAGACCAACGGCACATCGAACGGCGGCTTCATGCACAACGGCGCCTTCGCCACCCTTGGGTCCGTCATCGCCCACTACAACGTCATCCCCGGCGACAACACCAACCTCGACCCGCGCCTGCGCCGTCCCAACCTCAACCTCACCCCCCAGGAGCAGGCCCAGATCGTCGCCTTCCTCGCCACCCTCAGCGGCACCGCCGTCTACACCGACGCCCGCTGGTCCAACCCCTTCAACGCCGTGGGCGAAATCGACCTGATCATTCTCCCCGCCTCGGCGGTCGACCTCACGGACAACGGGAATGGAACCGCCACCCTCACCTGTCTGGCCGCGCCGAATCTGACTTATACGCTGCAACATTCGCCGGACCTCGGAAGCTGGACGAACGTCGAGACCATGGTCTCCGACGCCGACGGCCTCCTGAGCAAAACCCTCACCGTCTCCGGCAACGCTTTCTACCGCTTCACGTTCGCACCCCCGCAGCTTTGAGGCGCGGGTGGTCGCGAGTCGGGGGAGAATGCGCGGTGCAGGGTTCGAACCTGCGGTGCCCCCGCTGACCCTCAACGAGTTGCGCAAGGCGACGCACAAATACACTCACTAAGTTTAGGGCGCGGGGATTTCGAGGGCCTCGGCGTGATCGCTTCCGCGTGGCCGCAACTGCCCTCGGAAGTCCGCCAAGCCCTCGTGGCGATCGTGCGAGCCCAGGCAGCGAGAGACAGCGGGCGCGATGAGGCAGGGCGCGCGAGCGAAGCGAGCGCGGCCTGTCCGAGCGCCCCCGTTACCTTGTTATATATGGGGGACAAAATTCCCGACAGGAAGGGAGGACAGCCATGAGGCTGACCACGGACGAGCAAGAATGGCGTATAACGCAGTCCGTGAAGAACTGGAACCGGATGAGCTTCTTCACCGCAACTCTTGTGGAGGAAGAACATGATCCGAAAGTCATCTCGGCGCGGTGGACGGAGTTCATAAAGCTGCTTAAACGCTACCACTGCCCGGGCCTCAGGGTGATTCGTGTGCTGCAAAAACACGAGAAGGGGCACGGCTGGCACATTCACGCGCTCCTGGATCGCTACATCCCACACCACATACTGCGCCATTTGAGGGATGAGTGCGGTTTGGGCAGAATGGATTTCAAGATGGTCACGAAGGAGGGACGGCACAAAGCGATCGGCTATCTGGTTCGCTACCTCGTGCGCGACATGAGGAACCGCTGGAGGGAGACAGCCCTTAAGGGCGTCCGGGTGCTCACCGCCTCGGGACACCTCCGGAGCACCCAACGTTGGTGGCTGCGCCTTTCGGATATCACGATCGTGGATACGGGCAACGACGCCCGCCGCGTCCTGCAGAGGCTCTACGAAAGATTCTTGGGGTGCGTGTTTAGGAACTCGAGGGGACAACCGTTCCCGATGCCCATCGAAGACATGATCGCCAATGCTCCGCGTTATCTGCTGGACGAATGGGAATGGGAATGCGCTGAACGGCGACGCAAGGGTCTGATTGTCGGCGTGACACCGAAGGGTTGAGAGCCGTCCCGAGAGCGCATGTGCATCCGCGCTTGAGCCAGTGTTCCCCCTAGCGGGGTTCGCAAGGGGCGGCAATGAGCCCCTTGCATTGACTGACACTCGCCCAGCGGGCGGAGCAGTTCCGCCGCAGCGCGTGGGCAGGCGACTTGGGGTCAGAACTCATTGCGATAAGCACCTGAATAGACGCCCTCGGAGTGGACGTTGCGAGTAAAGACGCGTTCGCGAAACGAGTAAACGTAGCTGGACGACCTATCGCGCAGCAGCGCATGTCCGCTGGAACCGTCAAAAACTGGTGGGCCCGGGGTCGGATCGTCTAGGACGCGCTCCACGGTGAAGAGCGGAACAGATGTCTCCGCACCGGTTGCTCGATACGCGACTTGGTAAACGGTCCTGCCTACTTGGCCGTTGGTTTGGTTCGTGGTGCGAGTAATGACACCAGTCGAGTCGTGGTGAAGCGTCTGATGTGAATCCGATGGAATAAGATCGCCCTTCCAGATTTTCGGCGTTTGGCACGCGGTGAGGCACAAACACAGGATGCTGATAACAGTCATTCTCAAGCCCAGCGATTTGTTAGGCCTTAGAGCCGCGCCACCAATCAGCGCAAAGAATCCCGCCAGAAGCGACTCTACGATTTTCTTGGTGCGAGTGCTCATAGGCCTAGCTTGTTAATACACGACTGGTATCCGACTGGCTTGCGCCAAGCCATGTGAAAAGCGATGCCCAACGAGCGGGGCCGGAGGCTCCGCGGGGCTGCAGCGGGTGTAGAACGCGTCGCATTCAAGCCAGGAAGTCTCTGGCTGTCTTTCAAGTCAGAGTCTTCCGAGGTGGGCCATGGCCGCAGGTCTGTCGGGAGCCAGCGAACGACAGGGAAAGACAGGTCGCGAAAATTCTTATTGCGTCATTGTGCGTCATGTGCTTTTCTTCGTGCAGATGAATCCCATGAATGAACCAAGTCCCCTCGCTGGGAGCGGCCGTGCGCTGGTGGAGTATGCGACGGCGAATCCCCACTCCGCCCGGGGAGCGGTGGCTGAACTCTTCCCCTACATTTACGAGGCGGCGGGCCGGATGAGCACACGCGCAATCTCCGCGTTCCTGCAGGAGGAGCAAAACGTGGCGCTGAGTCCTTCGACGGTGCTGAGGGCGCTGCGCAAGCCGGATACTTTATTCGATGGCTACCTGGACGAGATCGAGCCGGCGCTGGAAACGCTGAAGGATAGCATGGGCGAAGCTGCCGCGATGTGCCTCCTCGTCGATGAAGAGACTTTCCGCGCCACGGACGCCAATCCCCCAGAGCCCGACGGCTTGACCCCAGACGAGCTAGGAGAGTCGCACCGCGCGCTGAGCGCGGCTTTCCATGCATTGCGAAATTCTTGGTGGGTCGGCGGGCCGCGCTATCGACACGAAGCGCTCAAGCGGCTGAAGCTGCGGTGGGCCGAGACCGAGGCGGGATCGGAAAAAGCAGCAAAATCGAAAAGGAGGAAAAAATGAATATGGAAGGTCTATTGGGCTGGCCGCAGGTGCTGGCGCTGGTTCCGCTCTCGAAGCGGGATTTGCAACGCCGTGTCGCGGCAGGCAGTTTTCCCCAGCCGCGCAAGCTGGGTCGTCGCGCGCTTTTCGTCGCGAGCGAAATCTGCGCATTTATCGAGAAGCTCAAGAATGGAGGAAAATCATGATCTGCCACGTATTCAAACCCCGCCGGACAAAGAATAGCCGCAAGGTTGTCTCTCGACTCTACAGCGGCCGCTACCGGCTGAGGGGAGACAGCGCGGTCACAACCGTGGCGCTGCATGTCAGCGACAAGCAAGTGGCGGAGGCCAGGCTGCGGGAGATCGTAGAGCGCAAGCAAAGAGAGGTTCAAGGGCTTGCGCCCTCGGAGTCCACCCGTCGCGCCCTTCACCTCCCCCTCTCAACGCACATCGAAGACTTTGTGGCAGATCGCGCCAAGATCGGTCGCGCCTCTGACTACGTGCGCCAGCTGCGCGGCAATCTCACGCGACTGGCCAAGGATTGCGGTTGGCGGACGGTAGTGGACCTCACGGCCGATTCCTTTCAGGCATGGCGCCGCGCACAGGATCAGCTCTCGGCCAAGACGCTCAATGAATACCACAATGCCGTGTATGCCTTCGCCACGTGGCTCAAGCGGCAGAAGCGCGGCCTCGTCGAGAACCCGCTGGAAGGGGTCGAGAAAGCCTCCGTGGTTGGTCAGGAACGCTTCACGCGGCGCTCACTCACCGAGGATGAGGCGGTGGCCCTGCTCAAGGTCGCCGGGGGCCGCAGGGCGCTCTACGCGCTGGCGCTCTACACGGGATTGCGCCGAAACGAACTCGCGAAGCTCCAGTGGGGCGATCTCCAGTTGGACATCGTGCCGGCGACAGTCAGCGTTCGCGCTGCCACCGCAAAGAACCGACGCTCGGCAGTCCTGGGACTTCACCCGCGAGCCGCGGTCGAGCTGCGGCAACTGAGGGAGCGGCTGGGCCATGTGGTGGCGACGCAGCTTGTTTTCGAAATCGGGTTCCCCTCGCCCACAGTCTTTCGCAGCGATCTAGCCGCGGCTGGCATTCCCCACACCCGCGAGCGACGAGTGGATTTCCACGCGCTGCGCCACACCTTCGGCACGCATCTGTCCCTGCGCGGCGCTTCGCCTCGGGTAGTCATGGAAGCCATGCGCCACAGCGACATGCGCCTGACGATGAAAACCTACACGGACACCGCGCTGCTTCCCGTTCACGCGGCGGTGGCCGCACTTCCTGACTTCAACAACGACGGCGAGCGCCCGCAGGAGGCCGCACAATCGGACGCACAAATACACTCACAAGATTTAGGCGCGGACCGTCTTTCGCTGACGCAGGCTGGCGCGCATCCGGCGAATGTCATTCACCCGCAAAGGCCGATGGATACTACATCCGAGCACACTCTGGCACCTTCTGGCGCGGATGGTCGCGAGTCGAAGGAGAATGCGCGGTGCAGGGTTCGAACCTGCGACATCCTGCGTGTGAAGCAGGCGCTCTACCACTGAGCTAACCGCGCGAAGACAAAGGCCGGGGGAACCGGCCACCGCTTTTTTTGCCACGGCCGCCGCGGCGCGTCAATAGTCGCGCTCGATTTCAGGCGTTGAGCCGGACGACGCACTCGATCTCGACGGCCATGTTCATCAACTGGGCGCCCACCGTGGTGCGGGCCGGGTATTCGCCGGTGAAGAAGGTGGTGTAGACCTTGTTCATCTCGGCGAAGTTTTTCTCGGTCAACTGGGCGAGGAAAACACGGCAACTGACCACATCGGCCAGGGTAGCCCCAGCGGCCTCGACCACGCGTTTCATGTTTTCGAGCACGAGCCGGGTCTGCTCGGCGACCGGACCGTCGCTCATCTGGCCGGTGGCCGGGTCCATCGGCGTCATGCCGGAGACATAAAGAAAACGGCCACTGGTTTCAACCGCGAGAGAATAGGGCCCGATGGCGGAGGGGCCCTGCGGAACGGAGGTGATACATCGACGCATAAGACGTTTCTTTTCGCGGGTCGGGCCGCCTGCGGGCAAGCAGGAAATGGCGGGCTAGCGCCGTTCGCGGGCACCACCACCCGCCGCAGCCTGCAAGGCGGCGACCTCGCGGGGTGTCAACTCGCGCCAGGCTCCGCGCGACAAACGTCCGAGTTTGAGCGGGCCGAGGCGGGTGCGGGTCAACCGTTTCACCTTGTAACCAAGCGCGGCGAACATCCGGCGGATCTGCCGGTTGATCCCCTGGGTGAGAACGACGCGCAGGTTGTTCGCGCCTTCGAGGTGAACGTGGGCGGCCCGGGCACGGCCTTCTTCGAGGTAGATGCCCTTGAGCAGTTTGGGCACGAGGGCGGCGTCAAACGGCCGGTCGAGGATCACCTCGTATTCCTTCTCCACGTGGCGCGAAGGATGGGTCAAGGCTTGGGCCAGCGCCCCGTCGTTGCTCAGCAAAAGCAGACCCTCGCTCTCGGCATCCAGCCGCCCGACATGCGGGAGCGTCGCCGCCTCGCGCGGGAGTAACGCGTAAACCGTCGGCTTGCCGCCCTGCGATTGGCGGGAGGTCAGCAAGCCGGAGGGCTTGTGCACGACGAGGTAGCGGGTGGCCTCGGGCTTGACCAGACGGCCGCGGGCTTTCACCGCATCGCCCGGTTGGACGACGGTGGCCAGATCCTGGACCGAACGCCCGTTCAGGCGCACTCCCCCGCCGAGGATGATTTCCTCGCAGGCGCGCCGCGACCCCAGGCCGCAGAGGGCGAGGTAGCGGTTGAGACGCATGGGCTGGTTCATAACAAAACAGGCGGCCGCAGCCGCCTGTCGGAAATCCCGCGGACTGCGGATGGGAATGCTCAGTCTTCCGGCTTGGTCTTTTTCAGGCCGATCACGCTCTGACCGTCTTTGAACTGGCCGCGTTTTTTGAGCAACTCCACGCGCTCAAATCGTTTGAGCACGTTGCGCTTGGCCTTGATTGCGCCCTGCCCTTTCAAACTGCTGTGCTGACTCATAGGGCGGGGACAATAGCGGCCCCAGCCCGCTCTGCCAACCAAAACCGCAACCCGCAGGGAAAAATCAGACCAAGCCGAGTTTCATCCGCCCGGCTTCGCTGATCATTCCCTGGTTCCACGCCGGCGACCAGACGAGGTCAACCTCGGCCGATTCCACCCCGGGCACGGTCAGGATGCGGCTGCGCGCGTCGGCCGCGATGGTCGGCCCCATGCCGCAACCGGGTGCGGTCAGGGTCATCTTGACGTTGACCGTTGTTCCACCAGCGTCGCTTTGGCCGAGGATCAGATCGTAAACCAAGCCGAGGTCGACGATGTTCACCGGGATCTCGGGATCGAAGATCTGCCGGAGGCGGTCCCAGACGAGCTCTTCGGAGAGCTCCACGTCGTGTTCCAGCGGCTCCAGGACGCCGACGTCCTTCCCGAGGGCGTCCCCGTCCGCTGAGGCCACCCGGACCAACCGCCCGTTGTCGAGCTGAACGGTCCAGTTCCCTCCGAGCACCTGGGTGACGTGCCCTTTCGTC
>JBGSSV010000184.1:0-2141 GCA_041736875.1 Chthoniobacterales bacterium
GGCGGTTCCGGTGTGCCGTCGCCCGCCGCCGTGGCCGTCGGCTCGGTCGGCAGTGGGGCAACCGCAGGACGCTGCGGGGCCATGAGCAGGCGGATTTGATCGCGGGTCAGGGGTCCGCGCAGATAGCTCATGGTCCACCGCGTGGTGAACATGACGGGTGCGGGGAGGTGGACGCTGTTGAGCAGAAAGATGCGTTTCCCGAGGGCGTTGAGCATCTGGCCGAGCGTGGCCCGGTCGGCCCCGCGGCCGGCGCTGGCGTTCTCCAGGCCCTCGAGCACGCGCTGTTTATCCCGGTCGGTCTGGAGCCGTCCGATGAACCATGTGCCGCAGTTGGCCAGCGCTTTGTAGTCGAGGTCCGCCGGGTTCTGCGTGGCGAGAAGGAGCCCCAGACCGAAAGCGCGGGCCTGCTTGAGCAGGAGGAGAAGCGGTCCCTTCGAGGGCGGATTGGCCACCGGCGGCAGGTAGCCGAAAATCTCGTCCATGTAGAGGATTGCCCGGAGTGAGGGGGTTCCCGGCTGGCGGCGCATCCAGGCAACCACCTCGCCGAGCAGCGTGGTGACGAAGAACATCCGCTCCGCATCGGAGAGGTGCGCGATGCTCAGCACGGCCAGACGAGGTTTCCCCTCCGGCGTGTGGAGCAGGCGCGCGATGTCGAGTGGCTCTCCCTCTCGCCAGGTGGCGAAACCGGGGGAGGCGAGCAGGTTGTTCAGCGCCATGACCAAATC
This sequence comes from Chthoniobacterales bacterium, assembly GCA_041736875.1. GTDB lineage: Bacteria > Verrucomicrobiota > Verrucomicrobiia > Chthoniobacterales > JACTMZ01 > JACTMZ01. Next base: position 726 of record JBGSSV010000184.1, read on the forward strand.
CATGCGCTGCTTGGGCGGAAAAAACTCGTCGAGGGAGAGCACGCCGATGTTGTCGAATGGCGGGTTCTGGACCGCCGTGATGAGTCCGGCCAGGTCGGGCGACTGTCCGCGGGTCCAAGCCTCCTGCAGAATCGCGGCCAGCAGGCTGAACTCGCGGCTGCGCAGCGGGTCAGCGTCAATCCCGAGCAACCCGAGAAGGCTGCCGACCGTGCTCTGCACCCGCTCAGCCAGCAGTTCGGGCTCACCGGCAATATCCGGCCCAGGCGCAGCGAAGGAGCGCAGGATGGAGAGCGGGATGCCCGCGTTGCTTCCCGGGGTGTAGATGGAGAGGTCGGCTTTTTCCCGCAAGGCCGCGATGCGCGCCGGGGTCTGTCCCCATTGGGCCAGTCCGTCCTTCCATTTGGCGGCCTCGGCCTCGGCAAACTCGTCCGGCGGCAGACCGGCCTTCCGCGCGTCCTCCTCATTGACCCAGGGCGCGAAATCCGCTCCGCGCATTTCGGGGAACGTCAGCAGCAGATTCCCGAGGTCGCCCTTCGGATCGACGATCAGGGCCGGAATCCCATCCATGGCCGCCTCCTCGAGCAGAGCGAGACAAAGTCCGGTTTTGCCACTGCCAGTCATGCCCACGCACACCCCGTGGGTGGTCAGTGAGCTCGAGTCGTAAAGAACCAGATCATCCGACGGCTGGCCGCCGGGGTCGACCTCACGACCGAGATAAAATTGACCGAGTTTTTCGTAAATGGCGGGGTCCATGGACGCCCCGAGCAAATCCGCGAACCACCCTCAGGGCGAGCGAAAAAGCGCCGCCGGGTCAGCCGACCGCGCAGCGGAGTTTCCAGACCTCGCGAAAACCCGGAGAGAAGTCTTCCGGGCGGGCGGCCAGCCACTCCTCGACCACCGGCACGGGGAAAAAGATCGCGTCTTCGATCTCTGCCGGGGGGAGGATGAACGGGCCGTCGTGACGCGTGGTGAAGACCTCGACAAACTCCTGCCCGGTGCCCGGGCCAGCGGGGATTTTTCCCAAGCGTTCGAGAGATGGTCTCACGCCGAGTTCCTCCTCCGTCTCGCGCACCGCCGCGGTGGCATAGTCCTCGGACGGCTCGAGGTGTCCCGCCGCGCTGGAGTCCCACTTGAGTGGCTCGCGATCTTTCCACGCCGAGCGTTTTTGCAGGAGCAGTTCGCCGTCGGAGTTGAAGACGAGGATGTGCACCGCCCGGTGCAGGAGGTTCTCCGCGTGGACCAACGCGCGGTCGGCCTGTCCAACGACGCGGTCTTCGGCATCGACCACATCAAACTGCTCCCCGTCGTGTTGCGCGGGCGGGGTAGCCGCCGGATCGAGCAGGCGGGCCAGATCGACCCACTGCGCGACGGTGAGGCTCTCCGCCCGCGTCGTGGCGGGCAGCTGCTGTCCGTCGC
>JBGSSV010000185.1:0-3598 GCA_041736875.1 Chthoniobacterales bacterium
GGTTCGGAGCCCAGCCCTTCGCGGGAAGCCGGCCGGAGGAGGTGATCGAGGGTGGGCCGGGCGACTGGGCCATGCTTGGCGCGGCGGTGCAGCGGGGCGAGGGCCAGCCCGGGGGGTGGGCCGGATGGTTCGATTACGCCGGAGGTTTTCGCTTTGCGCGGTTTCCTCACTGGTGGTCGCTGCGGGAGGATTTTCCCCCGGGCGTGGTTCCGGGCGTCCGACCTGATTTTGTCCCGGGCCTCGGCCGTCGGGATTGGATGGCGCGGGTCGACCGGACGAAGGAATACATCGCCGCCGGTGACATCTATCAGGTGAACCTCACGCACACCCTCACGGCGCAGTGGCCCGGGGATGCGGGCGGGTTTTATCCGCGTCTGCGCGCTTCCAGCCCGGCGCCCTTTTCGTGCTTTCTTCGTCTGGGCGACACGCTCGTGCTGAGCAGCTCGCCCGAATGTTTCCTGCGGATCGACGGCCGCCGCATTCTCACGCGGCCGATCAAGGGGACGCGGCCCCGCGGGGTGGCGGGGCCGGCGGACGATGCTGCGGCGCGGGAGCTGAGCGCGTCGCCGAAAGAGCGGGCGGAGCTCGTCATGATCACCGACCTCGAGCGCAATGACCTCGGCCAAGTCTGCGAGTATGGGAGCGTGCGGGTCACAGGACTGTGCGAGTTGGAAACCTTCGCCCAGGTGCATCATCTGGTCTCGACCATCGAGGGGGCCCTGCGACCCGGCGTTTCCGCCGTCGAGGCCGTGCGGGCCTGCTACCCCGGCGGCTCGATCACCGGCGCGCCGAAAAAACGTGCGCGGGAAATCATCGGCGAGCTCGAAACAGCGCCGCGCGGAATTTACACGGGCGCCCTCGGATTTTTCTCCGGCGACGGCACGGCGGTTTTCAACATCGCCATCCGCACCCTCGTCGTGCGAGAAGGCGTGGCGACTTTCGGGATTGGAGCCGGCATCGTGGCCGATTCGGACCCGGCCGGCGAATACGAGGAAACCGGGCACAAGGCGGCCGGGCTGCTTGCCGCCCTGACCTGAGAACGGGACGCCCCGGGGTTGCGCCGGGAGCGGTTTCGGGTGTAGTTAAGGAGTCTGTGGTTTCCGAATCCTCCATGATCTCCCGCCGGGGCTTTGTGCGCACGCTCGTGCTCGGAGCCTGCGCCTGGCCGGCGGTGCGCTCGGTCGCGGCCATGGCCGAGGAAATCAGCCTTGCGCCCGCGGCCCCCGTTGCCGTCCCGCCGCCCCTTTCGCCGGCGGCCAAGCCCGCCGTGCCTCCCGCCTTCCTTTCCGCCGCCATCACCACGCCCGACCTCTCGATCACCTTCGACGACGGTCCGCATGGCACGCTGACCCCGCGGTTGCTCGACATGCTGCGTGAGCGCAAGGTCAAGGCCACCTTTTACGTCATCGGCCAGAACGTCGAGGCCCATCCGGACATCGCGCGGCGCATCGTTGAGGAGGGCCACGAAATCGCCAACCACACCTGGACGCACCCGGCGCTCTCCAAGCAGTCCTCGTCACGCGTGGCCGAGGAATTGCGCAAGACCCACGAACTGGTCCGGAACATCACCGGCGCGACCATGACCAACCTCCGTCCGCCCTACGGCGCGGTCAATGACAACGTCCGCCGGATCGCCTTCGAGCAGCACGGTTACGAGACGATCCTCTGGTCGGTCGATCCGCAGGATTGGAAATACCGCAACGCGGCGCGGGTCAACCGTCAGCTGATCAAGGGTGCCGCGCCCGGTGCGGTGCTGCTCTGCCACGACATTCATGCGACCACGGTGGCGGCTGTTCCGCCCACGCTCGACCAATTGCTGGCCAAGGGCTTCGCCTTCTTCACCATCGACGAACTGATGGCGAAAGATAAATCGGGGCGACAGGATTCGAACCTGCGACCTCCTGGTCCCAAACCAGGCGCTCTACCAAGCTAAGCTACGCCCCGTGACTACTCAGTCACCGTAGCGTGGTTCGGGGGTTTGTCAGGCGGAAAGCGGCGGGTAGATTTTTTCACCCTCGCTGCTGGCGATGATGGCGGCGCCGCAGCTGTCGCCGAAGACGTTCACGGCGGTGCGCATCATGTCGAGGATGCGGTCGGTGGCCATGACGATGGCGATGGCTTCGAGCGGGAGGCCGACGGCTTGGAGGATGATGACGATGGCGACGAGGCTGGCCGCGGGGATGCCGGCCACGCCGACCGAGGTGAGGAGGGCGAGGACGACGACGAGGGCTTGCTGGCCGAAGTCGAGGCTGACGCCGTAGATCTGCGCGATGAAGAGGACGACGGCGCATTCGTAAAGCGCGGTGCCGTCCATGTTGACCGTCGCGCCGAGCGGCACGACAAACCCGGCGATGCGGGGCGAGACTTTGGCATTCTTTTCCAGGCACTCCATCGTGACGGGCAGGGTGGCGTTGGATGATGCGGTGGAGAAGGCCGTGAGCAGCGAAGGCAGCATGGCCCGGTAGTGCGGCCACGGATTGAATCCGCCGGCGAGGCGCATGATGAGGGCGAGGTTGACGAAAAGGTGGAAGAGCAGGCCGCCCGCGGTGCAGGCGAAAAAGAGCAGCAGCGGCTTGAAGGCCGCGGCGCCGCTTGTTTGCACCGTCTCGGCAATGAGGGCAAAGATGCCGAACGGAGCCACGCGCATGATGGCGTGCGTGATGGCCATCATCACGTCGTTGGCCGTTTCCCAGAACGCATTGAACGGCTCCCGCGTTCCATCCGGCAGGCGTCCGCTGAAAAAACCGAAGAGCAGGCTGAAGAAAATGACGGCGAGCATCTCGCGGTTGTTCGAGGCGGCTTCGAAAATGTTGACCGGCACGGCGCGCATGAGGACATCGGCCAACCCGCCGGTCGAATGCCCGGTCAACCCCTTGCCGACTTCCTCGACGCTGCCCGGAACCGAGGCGAGAAGTTTGGCCGAGACCTCGGGGGTGACGCGGCCGGGTTGGACCACGTTGAAGACGACGATGGCGACGATCGAGGCGAGCAGGGTCGTGGTGGCGAAATAGGCGATGGTCTTGAGTCCGAGTCGCCCGAAAGCCTGGTCGCGTCCGAGCCGTGACACGCTGGTGATGATCGAGGTGGCGACGAGCGGGACGACGATCATCTGCAGGAGGCGGAGAAAGAGATCGCCGGTGAAGGCGAACACGGCGCCGGCGGTCAGCGTGCCGAAGCCGGCGGTGGCGGGGATGAGGGCGCCGATGACGGCACCGGCGACCAGCGCGAGGAGGATGCGCGCGGGGTCGGACCAGGCGGATCGTGCGTCGCTCACAGGTCGTAGCGTTTGACCAATTGTCGGAGCATGAGTTTGACGTGCTCGTATTTGGCCCGCGGTTTGAGAATGGTGAAGCTTCGCCAGGGGTCGCCCCATTCGATGATTTCGATGGTCACGCGGCGGACGCCCCAGCGGTTCATGGCGGAGCGGGTCGGTTTGTAGAGGTCGATGGTGTTGGTCCCGGCGAGCATCCAGCCGTAATCATCCACCTGATAGATTTCCCCGGTTTCGACCACGCGGAATTTCGTCCCGACCGGCCAGCGCGACCAGTCGGCGGCGGCGCTGTTGACCGCCCCGCGGTCGAGCACGGTGCCGTCGGCC
>JBGSSV010000195.1:0-31043 GCA_041736875.1 Chthoniobacterales bacterium
GGGAGGCCTCGCGGCGGCGCGTGGAGGACCGGAGCTGGCCGAATGCCGCCCGCCGTTTCTGGCAGATCAGCGCGTAGCCGGCGGCTTCTCGCCGAGCAGTTGCCGCACGACGGGACCGACATCCCCGCGCGCATTGAGGGCGCGAAGTCGTCCGGCCTGATCGAAGACGAAAACGGTCGGCAATGCGTTGACGCCCAAGCTGCGGGCCACGGCATTGTCCCATCCGCCCCCCTCGCACGAGGTTGGCCAGTCCATGAGTTTGAGCGCGTCCAGGGTCTTCCGGCCGTCGGCTTTCTTCCGGTCGAGGCTGACTGTCGCGACAGCCACCCGGCTGGCCGGCCAATCGCGGGCGGTCTTGGCAAACTCGGCCAGCCAGACAACCGAAGGAGGCGACCATCCGGCCCAGAAAATCAGCACGACGACGCGTCCGCGCTGGGTCTCCAACGAAAAGCGCGGTCCCTGCAATGTTTCGAACGACAAATCAAGGGTCCGTCCCAAAAGGTCGAGGCGTTTGATGTCGTCGCTGATCCGCTGACGCGTGCCCTCGTCCCGAGCCAGCGCTGCGGCTTGTTCGAGGACCTTGCGTTTGCGCGAGGGCTGGTCGTCGAGCAGCGTGGCTGCCTCGGCCAGCAGGCGGGCGGCCCGCCGGTCATCCGGGTATCGCCCGGCAAAGTTGCCCGCAGCTTCGAGGATGGTGTTGCGCGCACCGCTCGTCTCGCCCGGACGACTGGCCGCGGCGAGATTGACCGTCTGCATGGTCGTCGTGATGCGCAGAAACGCCGCATCGGCCCGATATTTGGTCGGGGTCGAATCAGCCCGCTCAAGCTCCGCCAGGCGCTGGATGGACTGCTCCACCCGCTTGCGATCGGAGAGCGAGGCCCCGAGGGCAGCGGTCACGCCGGACCATTGCAACGTGGCCTCGAATCGGCGCGGGTCTTGCGGATAGGTCTGGAGGAAACTCGCCAGCGCCTGTTCCTGCTCCGCCAAATGCCCACGGGCCAGCCGCACCACGGCCTCCGGCGCGTCATTGGGGGGGATGCCCGGCCCCTTTTCCAGCGCCTCAATCCTGGCCCAAGCTTGGTCGGCTGCGTTGTCCGCCATCGCGGGCGCCACCAGCCAGAGGGTCAAAAGAAGGGCAAAGGTTTTCATCTTCATCATGATGGCGGAATTTTCACCGTGAGGACAAGCGGACGGTGGTCGCTCGCTTTGTGCCAGTCGCGGGTCCGGGGGAGATGCGAGCGGCGCCGGTCCACGAGAGGCCGCAGTTTTGCGCTGACCATGATGAAATCCACGCGACTGTATTCATCGGTCTCCTCCCAACGGTAGGTCCAGCTGTCTCCGAGCGAGTCGGTCAGCGGAAGCAATGTCAGGGCGGTTTCGCTGCCCGGACGGCCCAGCAACCCACTCACGGCGGGCGAATTCTTGGTGTCGTTGAAGTCGCCAAAGAGGAGGAGCCGAACCGCAGGGTCCGCCTGCAGGATGGACTCGATGTGGCGGCGCAGCACCAACGACTCCTGTCGGCGGAATTCCGCTTGGTCGAAGTCCGGCACGACGCGCCGTGATTTGAAATGAGCTCCGAGCACCCGCAGGTCGAACCCCGGCCGCACGGCCACCTTGCAGTCGAGAAAGCCGCGCTGGATTTTGCGCGGAAGGCCTCCCAAGACGAATCCTGCGTCCGTTTCATGCCGAACCGACTCCAGCGGGTAGCGGCTGAGCAGCGCGAGGTGCCGGCTTTGGTCCACCGCGTCCACCCAGGTGCTGTGCGGCAGATCGAGCCCCGCGCGCTTCAACCGCTGCTGCAGGTCGGCCAGGTCCCGGCGGGTGCCGATTTCACATAGGCCCAGCACGTCAGGGGAAATTTTGCTGATCATCGCCACGACCGCGGCGATGGACTCCTCTGGCTTGGGCGGTGCCTCAGGCTGCCCGTCGTCCGCTTTGACCGGGTCGAGGATGTAGTTGCGGAGATTCCACGCCATGAAGACAAGGCGGTCATCATCTCCCTGGGTCGGCGGCGCCCCGGAAAGGGACGCGGACAAAATCACGGCCGTGGTGGCCGCCAGCAGGGCGCGCCCCGGAACCACGGCGGATCAGGCCGGCTTGTGCGGCTCCTTGTCGGGAGCTTCCTTGGTCTCGAGGCTGACCGCGGTCTTCTTCACCTCGCGGTCGAACTCGTCTTTGGCCTTGCGGAACTCGTTGAGACTCTGGCCGAGGCCGCGGGCCAGTTCCGGGAGGCGCTTGGCCCCGAAGAGCACAAGGACGATCAGAAGAATGAATAGAATCTCCGGCCATCCGGGTGTGCTGAAGGCGAGTAGCGGGCTCACAAGATCAAGCTAGGTCGCGTCACGCCATGGCGCAACCGCGAATGTTGACCACCGCTGGCGGCGGGGCGCTCAGGGCTTGTGCTTCCGCCCTTGGTATTGCGTGACCAGGCGGGCCAGCAGAATGGCTGGATACAGCTGACCGACGAGGCCCTCCATCATGACCAGAGACCGGGCAAAGGGATGCACCGCCGTGATGTCGCCGTAGCCGAGGGTCGTCAGGGTGACAAAACTGAAGTAGACCATTTCCGCGATGGGCGGATCGCTGGCCGGGGAAAACTGGAAGGCCCCGGGCACGGACAGAAAGACCACGAGATAAGCCTCGGCCCAAAGCAGCCCGAGCAGAAGGTAAACCGCAACCGCCCCGAGAATGCGATTGATCGTGACCTCTCCGTCCCCGAACACCCGCGAGGTGAGAAACCAGACCTGCACAATGAAGAAGACCACCGCGGCAGATGCTGCGATCATGTGCGCGACCCGCCCGCCCACCAGAACATTGGCCCAGTGCGAGGCCAGGGCAATCACGGCCAGCGCAACGATCCCGATGCGGACGGCATGGTGGTTCGCCGTGGCGAAAATGCCGGCGACAAGAATGAGTGAAAAAATGACGCTGACCCATCCGCCGAGCTCTTCGTTGCCGAGAAGCGGGTAAACGAAGAAAATGTAGGCGACGAGGAGGACGAGGAGCGCGGCCAGACCCCGGTCGGAATCGATGAAATTTCTCCACCGGAGCCTGGTCGCGGTCAGGTGATGTTTGATCACGGGGTTGGTTCGTGTTCGCGCTTGGGATCGCGGGCCAGCAGTCGCATCAGGCCGTCGCGCGGGACGACGCCATCGAAGAGGACCGCATGCACCATGTCGAGCAGCGGGGTGTCCACCCCGTGCTTGCGAGCTTCCTCGCGGGCGCTGCGGGTGGTCGGGACACCCTCGGCGACCATGACCATGGAGTCTTGGATTTCGGCCAGCGTTTCGCCGCGGCCGATGCGCTCGCCGACCCCGCGGTTGCGGCTGTGGCGGCTGAAGCAGGTGACAATGAGGTCGCCGAGGCCGCTCAGGCCATGGAATGTCTCGGGGCGTCCGCCGAGCCGGGTCCCGAGCCGCACCAATTCGGCCAGCGACCGCGTGACCAGCGCCGCCTTGGCGTTGTCGCCCAGGCCGAGGCCGTCGGCGATGCCTGCGGCGATGGCATAAATGTTTTTCAACGCCCCGCCCAATTCCACCCCGGCCACGTCGTCGCTCGAATAGGCGCGGAAGCTTCCGGTGCAAAAAAATCGTGTCAGCGCCATGGCTAGCTCCTGATCGTCCGCCGCGATGACCGCGGCGGCAGGCGTGGACCGCGCCACTTCTTCGGCGTGGTTCGGCCCGGAGAGCGCGGCCACCGGGTTGTCCGGGCAGGCGTCCGCCAGCACCTGGGTCATGAGACGTCCGGTCTTGTGTTCCAGCCCCTTGGTGCAGCAGAGGAGCGGGACACCGGCGCGCACCCCGGCGGCCCCGAGTTGCTCGGACACGCCGCGCAGAAACTGCGAGGGCGGAACGACGATGAGAAAATCGGCCTGAGCGGCCTCGCCCATGTCGGAGGTCGCGCCGATGTTTTCCGCCAGTGTGACGCCGGGCAGAAATCTTTCGTTGCTGCGCCGCGCGTTGATTTCCTCCGCCTGGGCGGGATCGTGCGCCCAAATGGTCACCGGCCGGTATCGGGTCGAGAGCAGTTGCGCCAGCGCGGTGCCCCAGCCTCCGGCGCCGATCACGGATATCTTCTGCGGGTCTTTCATGCTTGGGTTTTGCGCGCGAAACGGGGCTCGGTGCCCTGCCGCAGGCGATCAATGTTGGAGCGGTGCCGCCAGATGGCGAGCGCGGAAATCAGCAGGGCAAATCCCAGCAGCGGCGCGTTCCCGCTGACCCCGGCGAGCCACAGGCCGGCGACCGAAGCCGGCAGGGCGGCCGAGGCGCTGATCGAGGCGAGGGAGACGTAGCGGGAAAGCCCGAAGACGACGAACCAGACCACGGTGATGCAAAAAATCGCCCAAGGCATGAGGGCGAGCAATACTCCGGCCGAGGTGGCGATGCCCTTGCCTCCGCGGAAGCCGAGCCACGGGGTGTAATTGTGACCGACGATGACAGCGACTGCCGACACGATGCCGGCCCAAGTCACGGCTTCGCCCGCCCCGGTCGCGAAACGCATGGACAACCACACCGCGACAAAGCCCTTGATTGCGTCAATGGCGAAGACGAAGACGCCGAGCGGCTTGCCGATGGTGCGAAAGACGTTGGTCGCTCCGATGTTCCCACTGCCATGGAGGCGGATGTCCACGCCCTTGCTCCGGGCCACGAGGTAGCCGGTCGGGAAGGAGCCGATGAGAAATGACCCGACGGCGACGAGCAGAAGGTAAAGCGTGGGCATAAAGCTCAGGCGCGGAATTTCTGCGCTATGGGCACGCGGCGTCCGATGCCGAAGGCGCGCGAGGTCACCTTGATCCCCGGCGCGGCCTGCTGCCGCTTGTATTCGTTGGCGTCCACTTTCCCCGCGACCCAGCCCACGGTGTGCGGGTCGAAGCCTTGCGCGGCAATTTCCCCGGTGGTTAGTTGCTCCTCGACGTAAAGCCGCAGGATTTCGTCCAGCACCTCGTAGGGCGGCAACGTGTCCTGATCTTTCTGGTCCGGCCGGAGTTCCGCGCTGGGCGGCTTCTCGATCGTGGGCCGTGGAATGATTTCGCGGCCGCGGTTGATGTATTCCGCCAGCTGATAGACCACCGTTTTTGGCACGTCGGAAATCAGCGCCATGCCCCCGGCCATGTCGCCGTAGATCGTGCAATACCCGACAGCCAACTCGCTCTTGTTGCCGGTCGAAATGACCATGCGGTTGAATTTGTTTGAGAGCGCCATGAGCGTCATGCCACGCAGGCGCGCCTGGAGGTTTTCCTCCGTCAAATCCGGCGCGGCTCCGGCGAACACCCCGGCCAACTGCGCTTCCATCGCGGCGAAACTGCCGCCGATCGGCACAGTGTGGCAGGTGATGCCGAGGTTGTCGGCTAGGGCGAGCGAATCATCCACGCTCCCGCGGGATGAAAAGGGGCCCGGCATGGTCACCCCGAGAACGTTCTCCGCGCCGAGGGCTTCGACCGCGAGAGCGGCCGTCACGGCCGAGTCGATGCCGCCGCTCAAACCGATGACCACTTGGCGGAAACCGCATTTGGCCAAGTAGTCGTGCAGGCCGAGAACGAGGGCATCATGGATGTCGGCCACGTCCGCACTCTGCGGCGGTTCGAGCGGCGACAACGATGGAAACTCAACGACCGCGTTGTGTTCCCTGAAACCCGGAAAGACCGCGGCGAGGCTCCCGTCGGGAGAGAAGGCCAGCGAGTGGCCGTCGAAAACCAACTGGTCGTTGCCTCCCACGAGATTGGCGTAAACAAGCGGCGCGCCGAGGCGACGGGCGATGCCACCCAGCATGGTGCGCCGCTTGGCCGGCTTGCCCGCCTCGAACGGCGAGGCGCTCAGGTTGATCAGCAGGTCGATCTTTTCCCGCGCCAACTCGTCGATCGGGCTTCGTCCGTAATAATCCCGCGGAAGAAACTCCGGCGTCCAAAGATCCTCGCAGATAGTCAGGCCCGCGCGCCGTCCTCCCAGCGACACCACCCCGGCCCGTCCGCCCGGTTCGAAATACCGGCCCTCGTCGAACACGTCATATGTGGGCAGGAGAGATTTGTGGACGGTGGCAATGCGTTTTCCGCCCTGCAACACGACCGCGCTATTGTGGCACAGGCGGCCGTGGCGGCCGGCATTCGGCTCGACGGTCCCGACGATCAGCGGGACCGGGCCGGCATCGACGGCCAGAGCTTGCACGTGACGCTCTGCCGCTGCAATGAAGCCCGAGCGGAAGACGAGATCCATCGGCGGATACCCGCAAACGGCCAACTCCGGCGTGACGACGAAATCCGCCCCCGCTTTGACCAACTCGCGGTAAGCATGGAGAATGCGGTCCGTGTTGCCGGCAAAATCACCGACCGTCGTGTTGATTTGCGCGAGGCCTGCTTTCAAGGAAGTCAAGGTTTGGGCAGAGGCTGAAAACTGTAAACTGAATACTGCCAACCCGCGCCGCTTCGCGACGCGCTACCAGAACCCCCACTGGCCGGTCTGCATGATGTAAATGCCGAGGCCGAGATTGGTCACGGCATGCGCGATCACGCAGCAGGCGAGGCTCCGGGTTTTCACCGCCAGGGCGTTGTAGATGACGCAGGTCAGCAGGGCCGGAACAAAGTCCGGACCGAAGTGGGCCAGACCGAACATCACCGTGACCACTCCGAAGGAGAACCAGGAAAACGCGCCGAACGGGACCTTGGTGAAGTCCTCCTTGATGAGGTAACGAAGCAGAAATCCGCGCCAAAAAATCTCCTCCAGCAAGGGGACAACGATGACCAAGCGCAGAAAGCGCAGGATGACGGTCGACCACCACAGGGCCGGTGACTCCTCGAAGGTGTTCGGATTGAACCCCTCGGTCCGCGGCGCCGCCCCCAGCAGCCATTGCGGTGAAATCCAGAGGGCGAGAACGACGAGTCCGACGATGAGGCCCGTGAGCCAGTGCGACTTCGCGCCCCACTCGTAGCTTCGCCAAAACCAAACCAACGCTGCCCCGCAGAGAATCGTCTGGAGCGGATAGACCCAGTATTTCGGATCCGCGAGCCAAAGCGATCCACCTTCCTCCGGTGCGAATGACTGCACGGCCGAGACGAGAGCCAACCCACCCATGAAAAGGGCGAAGGGCAGCACGTAGGCCCAAAGGGCACGTTTTTCCGTCAGCGAGGAGGTTTCGTCCGTGGCAGGCAGCGTCATGAACCCGGACTTGTGCCGTAAAACCGCCTTGACGCGCAAGCCTGCGCGGAGAATCTGTAGGCAGTTCGCGGGCATAGTTTAGTGGTAAAACTCCAGCCTTCCAAGCTGGCTATGCGGGTTCGATTCCCGCTGCCCGCTGTTTTCTCTCCAAGCAGTTCTAACAGAGCAGATTGCGACTCACTGCATGCTGGGGACTCCTAAAAAAACGGCCAAAAACTCCTAAAATTTGGCCGGTGTGTCATGCGGTTTTGAGGACGTTCAATGACGTCCGATTTACTCAAAAAGCAGGCCGCTCTGGTCCCCAATCGGCAGCGCAACCTCGCGACGGGCCAGAAATTTTCCTCAAAATTCTGGCCGGAACTGCCAACCGTTTCGCGTCGTCGTCGGCCAAAACCACGACTAGCCCACCTGCAATGATGGACGGTCAGTCACCTCCGTTTATGACACGCTTCCTACTCGCCTGGACCGTCCGTTCACGCTTGGCCTGAAGCACACCCGAGCATCGGTTGCACGGTCATGCCTCGAACCGTGCGGGTTCACAACTTGAAGGGTTGGCTGCTGATCGGATCGTGATCCGTGCGGGATATGCTCCCGCCGAGCGTCTGATCGTTCACTCGCGGTCACTGGATTCGCTTAAGACACACAGAATTCTGCACAGCTCGGTTCTGGCCTGTAAGGTCACGGGTATCGGCTCGCCGCAGCGATCCATTTCGGCAACACTCGGCGGGAAATTCTATCAGCCCTATGTTCGAGCAAGCCTTCAAAAACATCGATGACGTCCTCTGGAAAGACGCCGGTTGCACCAGCGAGCTCGACTACACCGAGCAGACCTCCTGGCTGCTTTTCCTGAAGTATCTCGACGCCCTCGAACACCGGCGTTCGACGCACGGTGATTCGGTTGAGCGCATCTTCCACAAGCCGGTCGTTGAGAACCGTCATCGGCACGCGCATTTCACGTGCGGTGGCCGCGCGCGTCTCGAGCCATTCGACCGAGAGTTCGTGTTCCGGATCGGCAAACTCAGGCCCCGCCTTCCGCGTGTGCGGGCTTTTGCGACCGTCTTCGTAAGCCTCCCACGCAATGGCTGTGAGTCGCTCGACTTCTTCAGTAGCCGCGTTGAAAGCAGGGTCTATAAACTGCGCCCGGTAGCGGTGCTCGAACTCCGGGCGTGATAGTTTAGTAGAACCTTGGCCAGTGCGGACAATGGTTGCTTCGGTGTTCATGTTGATTGAATCTCCTCGTTACCGTGACTGGCGGCCGCCGCGACATTTTGCGCCAGCGCAACGATTTCTTGCCCTTCTGCCAGGCCATCGATGAACCGGACGGGAATGCCGCTGAGGCCGACTTGTGCCCCGACGAGTGCACCGAGGACGATGCGGATAAGTGGGGGAATGAGCGTGCGCAGCATGAGGGCTCCGGGTTGGTGATTATCCGTGACAGCCTGGCGGGAACATGTGTAGTGGCCTTGCGTTCCGCCGCTCCTAAGTGCAGCCGCGCAAGACAAAGAGAACAAGGAGCACTGGAATCGGGATGCCGATCAGCCAGAGGAGCACCCAGCCGATTTTTCCAGATTCGCCCGTGTGATTGTTGGGAGGTGTTTTCATCGTGTTTGTTCCCGGTTCCGTGACTGCGCACGATCACCAGGTGCAGACACGGTTACCCGACTCTGCGGGGGATTCTATGGGGTGAAACCCTGCTCTTCATCGGAGTAGCTATACATCCTCGGTCGTGATGGTGCCTCCGGGGTTCCTTACGCCTTAAGTTGGCGTGACCCGCCTGCCCGGGGCTTATTTTTTGCGGCTGGAAGATTCTTCGGGCTCTGGATGCTTGCGGGACGCCGCCTGCGAGATCATGTCTTTTGAGGGCGGAAGGATATGTTTGAAGGTTTCCCCGTAGATGTCCCAGACGGTGAGAAAGAGTCCGCAGACGATGGGGCCAATGATAAAGCCGATGGGTCCGAAGAAGAACAAACCTCCCAGCGTGCCCAGAAGGATGAGTAAGTCCGGCATTTCGGCATCTTTGCCGACGAGCGCAGGACGTAACACATTGTCAATTGTCCCCACGACTGAGGCACACCAGATGCCGAGCAAGGTGGCCGCCAGTGGTTGTCCGCTCAGGTAAAGGTAGATCACCGCCGGCACCCAGATCAGCGCGGCTCCGATGCCGGGAATAACCGAGAGAATGACCATGATCGTGCCCCAAAAGGCCACCCCATTGATGCCCGCAAAATAGAACGCCGCCCCGGCTAGCACCCCTTGGATGAGTCCGATCAGTAATGTGCCCTTCACCGTGGCCCGCGTGACCGAAACAAATCGCTCCAACATGCGGCTTTCGTCATCCGCTCCCAACGGCATGTAGTAAAAGATCTTATCGAGGATTTTTCCGCCGTCCTTGAGGAAGAAAAACATCGCATAGAGCATCACGAAAAAGTTCAGGAAAAATCCCGCCGTTCCCGCCGTGAAGGTGGATGCCCCGGCCACCAGCCAGCCTCCGGTCGCCTTAGCGGCCGTGCCGATATTGTTCACGATTTCCTCCTGGGACGGCACGAAATCCTTCAGCATGGGAAAGTGCTGCACCAGCCAGAGGTTGGCGTCGAAGGTGCTGGCGCTGCCGAATTTTGCCTGCAGCCACGGGATGGCTTGATCGCTCACCTCCATCGCCTGTTGGGCCACCAACGCGACGAATGCACTCAACGGACCCACGATGAGCAGCACGAGAATCATCAAGGTCACGGCTGAGGCCAGGGACCTGCGTCCGTGGAACATCCGCACCAAGGCCAGGAAAAGCGGCCGGCAAAGACCGGCAAAAATCGCGCCGACCAGCAAGGTTTGAAGGAAGGGCCAGATTACCGCCAGGAACAACAGGGAAACGCCCAGGACCAGCAGCAGCACGAATATCGTGCGAAACCTCGTGGCGTCCACCTTCGTCGAATTCATGAAAGTTATCGTGAATGATGCCCAATCTTCTAGCAAGCAGGGGAGCGCGAATTGATCGATGGAGCCACCGGCTACGCATATGATCTCGGTCCGGGTGGGTAGGCGGGAAGCGTTCCAACGAGCACTCCCGCCGCAGGAGTTGGCGCAGTGCAGAAACTCGCAAACCCTGTGAGCGCGAACAATTCCGGCACCCTAGCTCTTCTCATCGTCCTCCTCAGGTTTCTCAGGCCAGAGCTGTCCATCTCGGAAGGTGTAGCGAACTCGCACGCGTCGATGAGGGTATTCGTCCCGTGTCGCGGCTTTGGCGGGATCGCGGTAGAGGTGATAAAACGTCGTGAGAGTTTCCTCGTCGAAGAAGTTGCCACGGTGCCAGACCTCCCATCCCTGCTCCGTGAGATCAGCCAGGGGATCGCAGCTTGCAAAGATCGGGTAGCCCACGAGCGGCATGAAGGTTGCGCGCCATTGGGTCCGTGAGTTGCGTTTCGAGCTCGGTTGCAGTCCCTCTCCAACCCAACTGTTCGTGTTCATCTTGGTCGTGAAACACGAGTTCGCGGTAAGCGAATTCGAGCAGTTTTTCCTCTGGTGCGATCGTGCGCATCTGCTCGAGCAAACCCTCATTCCAATGACAAACGAGCCGACCGGTGTCTTCGTCGATGTGCGCGGACAGGTCGATCTCCTCAAGCTCGGGGAGAAACCCTGGGAGGCCTTCGCGAATCCGTGCATCGATGAGATCCTCGTTCCCGGCGAGACCCTGAGGAAGTCGAGCATGACTCGTCTTGATCAGAATGATTTTGTCGTGCATCGACTCGTCGAGTTCGGGCAGAACGCGGAGGTGCTGCCGCGCAACTCCTTCCTCACGCTCTAAGCCACCGGCAGAGTCGGTAAGTGTGACTTCATGCGGTATCGGCGCGAATGCGTGGCCGGCGTGAAGGGTCTTTCCGTTGGCATTTTGCCAGCGTGACAACCATTAGGATGCTTGATGGCTCCGGCGGGGTCTCTTTACCTTGAGGCCTGCCATGATGGTCCGACAATCCTCGAACTTCCGCCTGTTGTGGCCGATTGTGCTCTGGTGCGCTGCTGCTGACGCCTGAAGCCTCTCACCAATCATCGCTCACCCCATGACCGAGTTTTTCATTGGCACCGCGATCATCATCGCCATTTTCGCCATCGCGCTCAGCCGGGAGCGGCACCGGGAGCGGTTGCTCAAGGCGTGGGTCGCGCATCATCCCGGGGCGGCCATCCACCGGAGTTTTGAGATTCCCGCTTTGGTGGAATTCCCGGCGGCTGAGCTCGTGGAAAAATTCGTGGGACGCCCCGCGCTCGGCCTCGCCTCGGCCATGGAGATCCCGCGCCCGGAAGGAACGCTCTGGCTGGCCGAGTATCGAACCACACCGCTGGGGGCGAAGACGGACAAGTGGTTCACGCTGGTGGCCAGACATTTTCCCGATGACGCCGCAGCCGCCGCGATCTCATCATCCCGCGAGGGCCTAGTTGCCAGCGGTCCGTGGGTCCTTCGTGGTCTGCCTGGCTTGATCACCATCAGGATGCTTGATGGTTTGGGTGAGGAATCCTTGCCATGATCGCTGCAAGGACGGCACGACAACCGATAAATTTAGGACTGCTGTGGCCGGTTGTGCTCTTTTCCGCCGCCTTCGTGCTGGCCGGTGAGCCAGCGCCGCCGTCCACCGCCGACCGCGCTGAACTTCGTCAGGCGGCGACAACATTCTGCACGGAACTGCGGCGCGAGATTATCAGCGGATTGCCGACCGAGAAGCAGATGGAAACATTGGGGCCGGTGATGACCGCCGGGTTGCGTGACGCGATCGGTCGGGCGCGTGAACTGCAGAGTAAGCAGATGCGCGAGGCGCCCGAGGACAAGCCGGACTGGATCGAGGGGGATCTTTTCAGCAGTTCATTCGAAGGCGTGACGTCATGGGAGGTGGGCGATGTTTTCACCGCCCCGATGGTGGATGGTCAGGTGAAGGTGCGGCAATCTTGCAGCGATGGCGCCCCGCAGACTGTCCAGTGGACGGATACGCTCGTTTTTCAAAAGGATGGCGGGAAGTGGCTCCTCGACAACATCCGCCTGGGCGGTGAGTGGCATTTCAAGTCGGGGGCCTCGCTGCGTGACTCGCTGCCGGGCGGAGGCAAGGAGTCGGACGACCATGATTCGCCGGACGGTCGATGGCATGTGGCGTTTACGCGCGAGGGCAAGGATCTCACGCGCGTGACGATCAAGGAGAACGCGGCATCCGGCGAACCGCAGGTTCTGTTCGGTGGCGACGGGAAGGTCTGCCCGATGCCGACGTGGGTGGTCTGGAACCCGGCGGGCGACATGTTCGCATTGCGACTGGGCGACGAACCGCGTTTTACCCGCACCATCGTCTTCCGCCGCAGGGGGTCGGGTTGGTTGCCGGTCGAGTTGCCGGTGTTCTATCCGGAAGAGCGAAGGACGATGGAGTCGAACGGATTTCAGGAGCGTGACAATTTGGTCGACGCCGAGCACTGGCATGACGCGCAAACTCTGGTGGTGCGATTTTTCACCAGTTACAGCAAGGGCGACGAGGGCGACGGTTTTGCCAAACTGGTCAGCGTGCGCATCGACCCCACAGGCCAAGCCACGGTCGTTGGCGCCGTGGACACCCCGGCCGAGGACTGACTTCGCCTCGCCCCAGCTGCGCCGTTCACAGCGGTTTCAGCCGTGCTGGCCCGTCCCGAGGGGGTGTGCTAGTCTCCGGTCATTGCTCGGGTGGCGAAATTGGCAGACGCGCCAGACTTAGGATCTGGTGGAGAAATCCATAGGGGTTCGACTCCCCTCCCGAGCATTTTCCTGACCGCGATGACGGGGCAGCGGGCACGGGGTTGACGCGCCGTGAAGCGGAGGCTCAATCCTCGTTGACCGTGACGATGTCGCGGCCGGGACTGCGCTGGACATTGACCGAGACGGGTGTGTCGTCGTCATCGAGGCCACCAATGTTGACTCGCGGGCCAAAGAGGCCGGAGTTGACCTGAAGTTCCGAGCCGGTGCGGGTCACATGCGGCGTGCAGGCGCCGATCACAAGGAGGGTAGCCGAGGCAAGGCAATGAATGGAAATGCGGAGATGTTGCATGGCGTGGAAATCATGACGCGGGCGGCGCGGCCACGGCAATCCATCTTTCGCGCCGGTTACAACGGGCCAGCCGCCCGCTGCAAAACGGCGGCGAGGAAGGCGCGGACTTCGACCGGCAGGGTCGCGCCGAACTTGAGTTGCTCGTCGCCGGTGGTGATGACGACGTTTTGCTGGGTAACGTTGTTGACCTTGAGTTTGCTGGTCTCCATCCGGACAAGGGACGCCCGCTCAAGCCGGATCCTCCTCCGTCGGCCCAGCGGGCCCACGCCGTTGAAAATTTCACATTCGCCGCGCCCCACGTTGATCCGCCAATGGCCGAAAAGCAGATAGGTGATGACGGTGAGCAGCACGATCGTGCCGAAAAGGAAGGGCAGACCGAACAGGCTTTGCGCGGGATCGAATTTTCCTTGGACGAATTGCCGCCCGTAGATCCCCCACATGGACATGCCGGACCAGAGCGCCGTGAAGGGGATGAGAAACAGCACGATGGGCGAGAGCCGCCGGTAGGTGATCTCGACCCCGCTGATCAGGCTCTGCCCGACGCGCACGCCCTTAGGCGGCGCAGTCAGGTCGACCGCCGCGAGTTCAGGTTGTTGGGCGATGGCGGAAAATGACATCGACTTGCCGCAGGTTCGGCACAGCGCTAGGTCGGTGGCCACGTTGGTGTCATCGAGGTCGATCGGCTTGCCACAATGGAGACACACATACTTTTCGATCATGCCACACGGTAGCCACCCGCCGCACCCGAATCCCGCCATTTTCGCCCGCACGGATGATCGGAGGCGGCAACTTGCGCCTGCGAGACGCAGGCCGTCCTTCGCCGCATGTTTAAAGCTTGCCGGTCTCTGCGGAACATCGTCGCCCTTGCCTGCAAGCCATCGATCCTACGGTCTGGAGGATTGAGGATTGCATGGACTTTCTGCAGAAAGTCCATGTTACGTGCGCAACAGTTTCTCTGTTAATTATTAACAAACCCCTCAAACACGCAGCCCGCCTTGATTCCGGCATCACGGCGGTCTTGCGTCGCCACCCGATGGGGCGGTGCTGGCCGGGGTTATGGCTTGGGTGCCGGTGGACTGGCGGCGTGGCGGCGCTCCGCCTCCTTGACGATGGCGTCCACGGTTTTCTCCGCTTCCTTGATTGCGTGGCCGCGCAAGCCGGCGACCAGGCGGGTGGCCGGTTCGACGTGGTTGGCGTAGCAGATGACCGCGGTGTCTCCATGGGGTTCGACGCGCAGGGCACCCTTGGCCGATTTGGCCAGCATTGATTCGAGGAGGTCCCACTCGACGGTGTAGCCGCCCGGGGTCTTCACATAGTGGTTGCGCACGAGGTAGCTGATGGTGAAAAGCACGGGCAGGCGCACCGTGTAACGCACGTCCTTGGTGTCCGCATCGGGTTTCTTCTCCACAATCGCGCTTTCGAGGTTGGCGATGAAAGTGTTGGCGTTTTCATAGTCGAGAAAAAGGTCGGTCACGCCCTGCGGGGTGGCTTTGACTTTGCGGTAGATTTTGATCTCCGGCCACGTGGCCCCCTCGACCTCGACGATGGTGGTGACACTGGCTCCGGATTCCAGCTTGGCGCGGTTCTGCGGGCTCAGTTCATCGATAAGGGCCGCCGGGGCGGTGCCGATCAAGCCGAGGGCCATCGAGAAGACAAGGGCGGTGTGGCGCATGGGGTGGGAGGAGTGGTGGAGACGTGGCATCATTATACGATAGCTGGTTGGCCGGGCTGTGTCATGCTAACAGGAGGCCTGTGGAAATCGACATCTTGACACTTTTTCCCGGGATGGGCGAGAGCCTGTTGGGTGAAAGCATGCTGCGGATCGCGCGGGAGAAAGGTCTGGCCGACATCCGTCTGCGCAACTTGCGTGAATGGGCGCCGGGCAAGCACCGGGTGACCGATGAGCCTCCCTACGGGGGGGGCGCGGGCATGGTCATCAAGGTCGAGCCGGTCTTCAACGCCCTGGCCGAAATCCGCCGCCCCGAGTCGCGGGTTATTTTGCTTTCCGCCCAAGGCGCGCGGTTCGACCAGGCGGCCGCGCGGCGCTTGTCGCGCGAGAAGCACCTGATTCTGGTCTCGGGTCACTACGAGGGAGTGGATCAGCGGGTGGCGGATCATCTGGTCGACGAGGAATTGTGCATCGGGGATTACGTCCTGACCAACGGAACCCTTGCCGCTCTCGTTGTTTCGGATGCGGTGGTCCGGCTTTTGCCGGGGGTGCTGGGCGATGCGATGTCGGCCGAGGACGAGTCCTTCTCGCGGGGCTTGCTTGAATACCCTCATTACACGCGTCCGGCCGAGTTCCAAGGCTGGTCGGTTCCCGAGGTTTTGTTGGGGGGGAATCATGCGGTTATCGAAGCCTGGCGTCGGGTGCAATCCGAGGCGAGGACCCGACAGCGCCGACCGGATCTGGGCGCGGGTCGTTGAGCCCGCGACTTCGGCAACGATGGGTGAAACCGGGTTTCTGTGGTAGAGTCGTGATCTGCCAATGAACGCCTCTTCACTCGGATTTCGAATTCTCGCCGGCGTCGCCTGCTTGCCGTTTCTCGTTGGTTGTGCCTCCGTGAGCGTGAAGAAGGACAGTTGGACGAAGGAAAAGATCGCCCTGCCGCCGAAGGTTTACGTGGCGGAGTTTTCCGCGCCCGACGAGGTCTTGAAGGTCGATCGGGAAGGGGCCGACCTGGAGGCTTTCCGCGCTGCGCTGGCCGAGGACTTTTCGGCGAATCTTCGGGAGCAGATCACGGCAGGAATCGCGCCCGCCCAACCCCTGCTTGCGGCCACGCGGCCGGAGCGGGGCAGTTGGGTGGTCGAGGGGAGCTTTCTTCGGGTCAACCAAGGCAGTAGGCTCTTGCGCAGTCTGATCGGTCTCGGGGCCGGTGGGACGAAGGTCGAGACGCGGACCAGCATCGCCGAGGTGCTCCGCGGGGGCGGTCGGCGTCCGATCGGGGAAATCGAGACGACGGGCGGCTCCAACGCCGAGCCGGGCGCGCTGGTCCTGCCGCTTCCGGTCGGCAGTGCCGTGAGGCTGGTTTTGTCCGCGACCCTGACCGGGGTGACGCGCGATTTGCGGCGCACCGCACGGACGATCACGGCGCTGATGGCAGAAAAGCTGCAGTCGCAGGGCATGGTTCTGCCCGGCCAGAGCGAGCCGGTGAAAAGGCTTGGCGGGCTGGCCGAGTCCCGCCGGGCCGCGGGAGCAACTAAACCATCCGAACCGCAGCCCGCAGCCGTGACAAGCCCGGGCATCCGTGTAGGTTCGTAAAGGCGTTTAGCTAGGCTCCCGCTTTCTGATGAAACTCAAACCATATCTCATCGCCGCAGCGATCATCCTCGTGCTGGTCGGCGCGGTCGTCGGCATCAAGGCCTTGCAGATCGGCCAGCTCATCAGCATGGGCGACGGGGGCGGCCCGCCTCCCGAGGCGGTCAGTTCAGTCGAGGTGGTGGTTGATCGTTGGGAGCGCTCGGTCGAAACCGTGGGCTCGATCCGTGCCGTGCAGGGTGCCGACCTGAG
Source organism: Chthoniobacterales bacterium (assembly GCA_041736875.1). GTDB lineage: Bacteria > Verrucomicrobiota > Verrucomicrobiia > Chthoniobacterales > JACTMZ01 > JACTMZ01. Next base: position 16,704 of record JBGSSV010000195.1, read on the forward strand.
CACCGAGACCTCGGGCGTCGTGACCAAGATCCACTTTGAAAACGGCGAGGAGGTCAGCGAAGGCGACCTCTTGCTCGAACTCGACACCGAGACCGAGCAGGCCAACTTGCGGTCGGCCGAAGCCGAGGCCGCCCTGGCCCGCACGGTTTACGAGCGCACCAGCCGCCTGCGGGCCAACAACACCGTGCCGCAGTCCGAGATGGACTCGGCCGAGTCACAGCTGCGCAAGATGACCGCGCTGGTCGAACAATTGCGTGCGACCATCCGGAAAAAACAAATCAGCGCCCCGTTCTCCGGCCGTCTCGGCATCCGCGAGGTCAACCTCGGGCAGTTCGTCAACAACGGCGACAAGATCGTCTCGCTCCAGGCGCTGGATCCGATTTTCATCGATTTCCTCCTGCCTCAGCAATTGATCGCCGGGATTGCAGCCGGACAGAAGGTCAGGGTGACGACGGATGTTTATCCCGGCCGTGTCTTCGAAGGCGAGTTGACGGCGGTCAACACGGAGATCGACCCCGTGACCCGCAACATCCGGCTGCAGGCCACGCTGCAAAACCCGAAGGGTGAGCTGCGGCCCGGCATGTTCGGCCGCGTGCTTCTGGCCTTCGGCGGGGTCGACGAGGTGGTGCGCATTCCCGCGACGGCCTTGCTCCGCGCGCCCTATGGCGACTCCGTCTTCGTGCTCGAGGAAGAAGTTGATGACGCGGGAAACAAGAAGACCGTGGCCAAGCAGCGGTTTGTCCGCATCGGCCGGGCGCAGGGCGACTTTGTGGCTGTGACGGAAGGCGTCGAAGCCGGCGAAACCATCGTCTCCGCCGGGGCCTTCAAACTTCGCAACGGCTCGCCCGTCACGGTGAACAACGAGATGGCTTCCGAGCCGCAGCTGCAGCCGACCCCGCCGAACTCATGAGCATTCGCCAAATGGGCCGCCGCGGGCGCGGCGAGGGCGCCGGTGCGTTCACGGACATTTTCGTCCGCCGCCCGGTGCTGGCCATTGTCGTGGCGATGCTCATCATCGTCGCCGGGCTGCAGGCGGTCTTCACCCTCAACGTCCGCCAATATCCGAAGAGCGACAACGCCTCGGTCACCGTCACCACGGTTTACATCGGCGCCAGCGCCGACTTGGTCCGCGGGTTCATCACCACTCCATTGGAGAGGGCCATCGCGGGCGCGGACGGCATCGACTACATCGAATCGCAGAGTTCGCAGGGGCGGTCGGTCATCACGGCGCGGCTCAAGCTCAACTACGATTCAACCAAGGCGCTTTCCGAAATCAGCTCCAAGGTCGACCAGGTTCGCGGCGACCTGCCACCCGAGGCCGAGGTTCCGGTCATCAACATCGAGAACGCCGATTCCCAGCAGGCGGCGGCCTACCTGCGCTTTGTCTCCGACATCCTCCAGCCCAACGAGGTGACCGATTATCTCACCCGCGTGGTCCAACCGCGCCTTTCGGCTCTGGCCGGGGTGCAGCGGGCGGAAATCCTCGGCGGGCGCACCTTTGCCATGCGCATCTGGCTCAAGCCCGACCGCATGGCCGCGCTCAACATCAGCCCGGCGCAAGTCCGCGCCGCCCTCGCGGGGAACAACTACCTTTCCGCCGTCGGCCAGACCAAGGGCGCGCTCGTCACGGTCAACCTCACGGCCAACACCGACCTCCGCACGGCCGAGGAGTTTGAGCAACTCGTCCTGCGCACCAGCGGCGGCGCGGTCGTGCGGCTCAAGGACGTGGCCGAGGTGGTGCTCGGGGCCGAAGACTACGACTCGGAGGTCCGCTTCTCCGGCGAGGAGGCCGTTTTCATGGGCATCTGGGTCCTGCCCAACGCCAACTCCCTCGACGTGATCCGCGCGGTGCGCACGGAGATGGAGAGCATCCAGAAGGACCTGCCCGCCGGCATGGAGGCCGGCGTGGCTTACGACTCCACCATCTACATCAAGGACGCCATCCAAGAGGTGATCAAGACCCTGGCCGAGACGCTCCTCATCGTCATCGTCGTCATTTTTCTTTTCCTCGGCTCGCTGCGCGCCGTCCTCATCCCCGTTGTGGCCATCCCGCTCTCGATCGTCGGCGCCTTCTTCCTCATGCAGATGGCCGGGTTCACCATCAACCTGCTGACCCTCCTGGCCATCGTCCTTTGCGTCGGCATCGTGGTCGATGACGCCATCGTCATGGTGGAAAACATCGAGCGCCATTTGTCCGAGGGCCTGAGCGCAACCGAGGCCGCGATCAAGGGCGCGCGGGAGCTGATCGGGCCGATTATTTCCATGACGATCACCCTCGCGGTCGTTTATGCGCCGATCGGATTGCAGGGCGGTCTGACCGGTTCGCTCTTCCGCGAATTTGCCTTCACCCTCGCGGGGGCCGTGGCGGTCTCCGGCGTGGTCGCCCTGACCCTTTCGCCAGTCATGTGCGCCAATCTGCTCAAGCCCGGCATGGAGGACCGGGGCTTCGCCGGGCTCATCTCGCGAGGGTTCAAAAGTCTGCGGGAGGTTTACGGACGGGCCCTCGACAAGGTGCTGGCCGCCCGCCCCGCCGCCTACGCCGTCTGGGTCGTGCTCGCCCTGCTGAGCATCCCGATGTTCACGATGTCACCCGGCGAGCTGGCGCCGACCGAGGATCAGGGCATCGTGTTCGGCATCATTGACGCCCCGGCCAACGCGACGATCGAGGACACGGTCCGCTACACCGGGGCGGCCAATGACATTTTTTTCCAGGAGCCCGAGACGGCGTTCAGTTTCCAGATCACCCAGCCCTCGTCGGGCTTCGCCGGCATGGTGCTGAAATCTTGGGGGGAGCGCGAACGCACCCCGAGTGAAGTCCTGCCCGGGGTCTCGGCCAAGCTGGCCAACATCCCCGGGATCAGCGTCTTCGCGGTGGTCCCGCCGGCCCTACCGGGCGGCGGGAATTTTCCCGTGGAGTTCGTTATTGCCTCCACGGCCGAGCCGCAGGTCATCCTCGATTTTGCCCGCCAGTTGCAGGAGAAGGCCACGGCCAGCGGCATGTTCGCCTTTCCGCCGATCATCGACACCAAGATCGATCAGCCGCAGGCCGAGATCGTGCTCGACCGGGACAAGATCGCCTCGATGGGTTTGGACCTGCGGCAGATCGGCGAGGACATGTCGGCGATGATGGGCGGCAATTACGTCAACCGCTTCAACATCGGCGGTCGCAGTTACAAGGTTATCCCCCAGATCGAGCGTGGCAGCCGGCTCAACCCCGAGCAGCTTCAGCGCATCTACGTGACCGGTCCGAACAACCGCCTGATGCCGCTCGGCTCCGTCGCGACGATCAAGGAGTCAGCCGAACCCCGCTCCCTCAACCGCTTCCAGCAGCTCAACGCCGTCAAGCTCAGCGGCGTGGCCATCCGCCCGCTCGATCAGGCCCTGCGGTTCCTCGAGGACGAGGCGGCCAAGATTCTCCCGCAGGGCTACGTCATTGATTACACCGGCGAGTCGCGCCAGTTGCGGGTTGAGGGCGACAAATTTCTACCCGCGCTGGGCATTGCCCTCCTCCTGATTTTTCTCGTCCTCTCCGCCCAATTCAACAGCTTCCGCGACCCCTTCATCATCCTGCTCGGTTCCGTGCCGCTGGCCATGTTCGGTGCGCTCATCTTCAGCTTCCTCAAAATGCCGGCGCCCAATGTGCCGTTCTGGACGGACGGATGGACGACGACGATGAACATTTATTCGCAGGTGGGCTTGGTCACCTTGGTCGGGCTGATCGCCAAGAACGGCATCCTCATCGTCGAGTTTGCCAACCAGTGCCAACTGGCGGGCATGAGCAAGATTGAGGCGGTGCGCGAGGCGGCGCGCGTGCGTTTGCGTCCGGTCCTGATGACCACGATCGCCACGGTGGCCGGCCACTTTCCACTCGTCCTCGTCGTTGGTGCCGGGGCGGCGGCGCGCAATTCGATCGGACTCATCCTCGTCGGCGGCATGGCCATCGGCACCATCTTCACGCTCTTCCTCATTCCCTGCCTCTACGTCCTCATCGCCAAAGATACCTCGAAGATCTCCTCGCGGGCCTACGCGGACGAGTCGACAGGATTGGCGGACGAACCGGTCGGGGCCTGAGGCCGGCGACCTCGCGAGGTTGGCTTGCGCGGCGGTCTATGACCGACTGCCTTCCCCCGGAATCAGAGCTGCTCCGGGTTGTTGACGAGTTCGTCGATGCGGGCGAGCAACCGGCCCGCCGCGCCGCCGTCGAGCACCCGGTGGTCGAAGCTGAGGGTGAACTTCGCCTCGGTCACGGGGATGAATTGCTTCGTCGCCTTGTCCCAGAAGGGCTCAATGCGTCCCGCGCCCAGACCGAGCAGCACGGTTTGCTCGGGCAACGGAATGGGCGTGGCCAGGGTCAGGCCGAAGGTGCCGTAATTGGTCACGGTGGAAATGCACTGCCCCATGTCGGCCGGGGTCAGACGTCGCTGCCGCGCCAACTCGACGAGCCGCCCATACATGGGCACCAGCTCGGCCAGCGTATGCTGGTCCGCCTTGCGGATGACCGGCACGAGCACGCCATCCTCGGCCTCGACGGCAAAGCCGATGTCGATCGAATCCGGGTGGACGATCTGGTGGCCGATGAGCCGTCCGGCGGGCATGCTGTTTTCCGCCAGCGCCATGGCCAGGGCGCGCAGGGCGTAGAGCGAAACGCCGGCCTTGTCCTTGGAGGCCTTGCGGTGGGCGAGCATCTTGTCCAGTTGCACCGGCAGGACCACGGTAGCCAGCGGGCGCGTCCAGCTCCGGCGCATGGCATCGGCCACCGCCACGCGCATGGATGAGGCGTTGGTCACCTTGTGACAGGCGATGTTCTCCATGAACCGCTCGAAATCTTCGATCGTGACCCGCCCGCCCGCGCCGCTGCCGGCCACGCCGGCGAGGTCGGAAGAGCTCAGCCCGAGTTCGGCCATGCGCGCCTTCATCCGCGGCGAAAGGTAGGCGGCGCCGCCGGCGTGCGCCGGAACCGGCAGCCCCTTGATGGTGGGCTCCACTTTGTCCGAGAGCAGAATCTCCGGCTTGGCCGTCCGTTTTTTCTTGGGCTTCTCCGGTGCGCCGGCCGGCATCGATCCTGCAGGCGGCACCACGGGTTCCTCGGGTTCGAGGTAGCCCATGCGGTCGGCGTCCTCGTCGGAGACCTCGAGATATCCGAGGGTTGCGCCCACGGCATAGCTCTGGCCTTCGACCGCGCGCAGTTCGACCAATTTTCCGTTGCACGGGGCGACCACGCCCATGACCGCCTTGTTCGTCTCCACCTCCATCACATCGCTGTCACCCACGACGCCGTCTCCGGGTTTGGCGATGAGCCGGACGATGGTGGCTTCGGCGATGGATTCGCCGAGTTGGGGCATGAGCAAAGGAATGCGGGCCATGATGGTCTATTGGGTGAGGAGTTGACGCAGGCGGGCGGCCACCGCGCTAGCGGTGGGGCGGTGGGCGGCCCACAGGTCGGGGTGGTAGGGCACGGGAGTGTCTTTGGCGTTGAGGCGCACGGGCGCGGCATCGAGCAGCCCGAATCCCTCGGTGGCCACACGGGCGATGACTTCGGCCGAGACCCCGCCCCAAGGCCAGGCTTCGCCGACCACGAGCAATCGTCCGGTGCGGGCGACCGAGGCCAGCACCGTGTCGGTGTCGAGCGGCTTGACCGTGCGCAGGTCGATGACTTCGATTTGCCAACCTTCCTCGACGAGATCCTCCGCGGCTTGGAGCGACTCGTGGAGCATGGCGCTGTAGGTCACCACCGTGGCATCGCGCCCGGCGCGGGCAATGCGTGCCTTGCCCGCCGGCATGGCGATGTCGGGCAATTTGTCCGCCTTGAGATGGTAGTAGAGCAACTTGTGCTCGCAGAAAATCACCGGGTCATCGATGGCGATGGCCTCAAGGAGCATGCTGTAGGCATCCTCCACCGTGGCCGGGGTCATGACGACGAGTCCGGGATAGTGCGAATAAATCGCCTCCATGCTCTGGCTGTGGAAGGGGCCGCCGCCGACCGTGCCGCCGCTGGGCAGACGCACAACAATCGGGCAGGGGATATCGGTGCGGTAGTAGAGCGTGGCTGCCTGGTTGACAATCTGGTTGAGCCCGGCCGTGGAAAAATCGGCAAACTGCATTTCGATGATCGGCCGCGCGCCCTCGATGGCGGCGCCGATGGCCAGGCCGACCATCGCGTCCTCGCTGATCGGCGAGTCGACCACCCGCCCGGGAAACTCGGCGGCCAAATTTTTCGTCGCCTTGAAGGCGCCGCCGAACGAGCCGACGTCCTGCCCGTAGATGAAGACCCGCGGGTCTTCGGTCAGCGCGCGTTCCTGCGCCGCCCGGATGGCTTCGAGGTAGGTGACGCTCATTCGTCGTCCTCGTCGAAATGTCCATCGACCAGATGCGGGGTCGAAATGGCATGCCAGTCCTCGTTGCCGGGGTCGGGGCCCTTCTCGCGCTGGGCGATGCTCAGGGCCTGGTCAACCTCGGCCTGGGCCTCGTCCGTCCAAGCGGCGATCTCCTCCGCCGTGGCCAGGTCATTCGCGATGAGCAATCGCGCGGCCACCTCCACACAATCCCGTCCGACATCCGACTGCCGTAGCAGAGGGTCGACATAGCCAGCGTCGTCGTGTTCACCGTGCCCGACGAGGCGCAGAAGGTTGGCTACGACCAGTTGCGGGCCATGGCCCTCGCGGGCCGCCTGCACGGCGCGGCCCAGCGTCTCCAGACAGGAAAAAAGATCGGTCCCGTCGGCCTTGTGCCCGGCGATGCCGTAGCCCGGCGCCTTGTCCAGCAGATCGGCGCAGGCGAACTGGCGGCTGTTGGGCGTGGAGTAGGCGTATTGATTGTTGGCCACGACCATGACGAGGGGCAGTTTCTCGACGGCGGCGAGATTGACCGCCTCATGGAACGCCCCGGTGGAAGTTCCGCCGTCGCCGAGGACGCTGACCCCAACCATGCCGGTCTCTCCGCGAAGACGGCGTGCGTAGAGGGCGCCGCAAACCACCGCGATCATCGAACCAAGGTGGCTGATCATGGCGAAGTAGCCTTCCCGCGGGAATCCACGGTGGATGTTGCCATCCCGTCCGCGCATCGGTCCCTGCGCCGAGCCGAAATAGGTGCGCAGGGTGTCGAGGGCCGTGTCGCCGAAAGCCAAGCGCCCCGCCTGGTCGCGGATGCACGGGCCGAAAATGTCACCCGGCCGGCGGAGGAAAATGCCGCAGGACACGCTGAGCGCTTCCTGGCCTTTGCCGAGAAAGACGCCGCCCTTGATCATGCCGGCGCGGTAGAGACTGGCCAGCTTGTCCTCCTGCACGCGGGCACGAAGCATGGTGCGGTAAGCACGGACGATAAGCTCCGGGGCCAAGCTCGGATCACTCGCCCCTGCCGACATTTCCTTGACTGCCGTGAGCATCGAAGGCGGTAGCGTATGGCAACCGGGCCGTCTTCTGCAAAGGCAAAACCCGGATGTTTTGGCCGCGGCCGGTGCCCGCGCGGGAGATTGGCGCGATTTGGGGTTGAAGTGGAGGCCATCCCCGCTTTTGGTGTATCCCTTGCTCGGGCTTCCTGGGCCGAATGACCACCGCTCCATGAAACGACTTACTTTCCTCCTGACGGCCATTATTTCCGCGGTCGGCTGCGACTCCTCCAAGCCCCCGGAGTCGTCCGGAGCCTTCCCTCCCGTCATAGATAGCGAGGTGATCGTGGAGGCCGGCGACCCTGATCCGATCGCGTCGCCCGAGGCGGTGAAGGGCGGTGTGTATGCGACCTGGGGCGGGCCATTCCCGAAGTCCCTCAACATGTGGCTCGATAACAACTCCTTCTCGGCGCAGATCGGCGGGCTTCTTTTCGAGCCCTTGGTCGGAATGCACTCCACCGAGGACAAGCCGGTGGGGGTGCTGGCCGAGTCGTGGGAGATATCGCCCGATGGCAAGACCTACACCTTCCGCATCCATCCGAAGGCGAAGTGGAGCGACGGTCGGGAGGTCGCCGCCGAGGACGTGCAGTTCTACTACGACACGATGATGGATCCGAAAAATCTCACGTCGCTTTACCGGGTGGATCTCTCGCGGTTTGCCCGTCCCGAAGTCATCGACGAGAAGACGGTCCGCATCACCGCCGAGGAACCGCACTGGAAGAACTTCTGGACCGCCGCTGGCTTCGTTGCGCTGCCGAAGCACGCATGGCAGGAGGTGGACTTCAACAAGCTGAATTTCGAATTTCCCGTCGTGAGCGGCCCCTATGAACTGGCTGACGTCAAAATGAACCGCTCGCTCGTGCTGAAGCGGCGGGGCGACTGGTGGGGGCGCGTCAAACCCTACAATGCAGGCAAGCACAACTTCGATCACCTCGTCTTCCGCTCGACCGAGGATCGGAACAAGGTTCTCGAGATGCTCAAGAAGGGGGATGTTGATTCCTACCCGATCTACACGGCGAAAATCTGGGCCGAGCAGACCGATTTCCCCCAGGCGCAGAAGAACTGGGTCGTGAAGCAAAGCGTGTTCGGCAAAGAGCCCAAGTCGTTTCAGGGTATCGCCCTCAACCTGCGAAGGCCGATCTTCCAGGATGTCCGCGTGCGCCGTGCGATGGCGCATCTGCTCAACCGCGAGCTGATGAATGAAAAGCTGATGTTCAACCTCTATTTCCTCCTCAACTCGTATTACCCCGACCTTTATCCCGACAACGTCAACCCCGACGCGCCGCTGGTGAAGTTCGACCCGGAGAAGGCGCGTGCCTTGCTCGAGGAGGCTGGCTGGAAGGTCGGGCCCGACGGGTTCCTCGCGAAGGATGGGCAGCGGTTCACCGTGACGATCCTGCATTACGACGGCACGGAATTGCGCCATCTCAACGTCTACCTGCAGGATCTCAGGGCCGTGGGCATCGACGCTCAGATCGAAGTGATCTCGCGCGCGTCCTTCACCAAGCGGGTGGACGACCACGACTTCGACATGATCTGGGCGGCTTGGGGGGCTTCGCGCCTGCGCGACCCGGAATCCATGTGGTCCTCGAAAACCGCCGACGAGATTGCCACGCAGAATTACCCCGGCGTGAAGGATCAGGAGATAGACCGGCTCATCGAGCTGCAGAAGACCGAGATGGACGCGGGCAAGCGCAACGAGATCCTGCGCCAGATCGACGCACGGCTCGTGGACATCATGCCCTATGTCCTGCTCTGGCAGTCCGGCAGCAACCGCCTGCTTTACTGGAACAAGTTCGGAACCCCGACCACGGTGCTTGGCAAATACGACGGCGCGGATTCCGCCCTGGTCTATTGGTGGCATGATGCGGCAAAGGCCGCAGCCCTGCAGGAGGCCCGCGCCGCAGACCGGGCGCTGCCCGCCGAACCGGCTGAGGTGCGCTACCCCGAATGACAGCGTATGTCCTGCGGCGGTTGCTGCTGATGCTGCCGACCTTGCTCGGCATCACGGTGGTTGTCTTCGTCCTCATCCAGTTCGTGCCCGGGGGTCCCGTCGAGGAGATCCTCTCGAAGGTGCGCGGGTTGGACAGCCAGGGGGGCACGAAAGTCAAATCGATCTCCGCGGCCGAGATCGAGAATATCAGGGCCTACTTCGGTTTCGATAAGCCGGCCTACGTCCGCTATTTCACCTGGCTGGGCAACGTCCTGCGCGGGGATTTCGGCAACTCGTATGTCTACCAGCAGCCCGTGCTCGAGGTCATCGTGAGCAAGTTTCCCATCTCGCTCTTTTTCGGCCTGGTCTCGTTCTTCCTCGCTTACGCCGTTTCCATCCCATTGGGGGTTCGCAAAGCGGTTTCGCACGGGAGTTGGGGCGACGGACTGTCGTCGGCCCTCGTCTTCGCAGGCTATGTCATCCCGGGCTACGCGCTGGGCATCCTGCTCATCATTTTTTTCGCGGGGGGCAGCTACTTCGACTGGTTCCCGATGGGCGGCATGGTCTCGGATGATTTCGAGAGCCTGTCGCCCGCCGGCCAGGTGCTCGATTTTCTCCGCCACATGACCCTTCCACTGCTCTGCTGGATGATCGGCGAGTTCGCTGTGCTCACCCTCTTGATGAAGAACAGCATGCTCGACGAATTGAACAAGGACTACATGCGCACCGCCTTGGCCAAGGGAATGCCCTTCCGGCAGGCGGTCTGGCGCCAGGCCTTCCGCAACGGCCTCATCCCGATCGCCACGGGCATCGGCTCGATTTTCGCGCTGCTCTTCACCAGTTCCCTGCTCATCGAGCGCGTTTTCGACATTGATGGGATGGGGTTGCTGTTCTACAACTCCATTGTCGGGCGCGACTACAATGTCGTCCTCGGGATCATCGTGCTCAGCAGCTTCTTCGTGATGCTCGGTCGGCTCTTCAGCGATGTCATCTACGTGGTGGTTGATCCCCGCATCCGGTTCGACTGACGCATGTTCTCGCCGCTGACCAGAAGCCGCTTCCGCAAGTTCCGCTCGATCAAGCGGGCTTGGTATTCGCTCATCGTTCTGACGGTGGCGTTCGTGGCTTCTCTCTTCAGCGAGCACGTGGCCAACGACCGTCCGTTGCTGCTCGGCTACGGCGGTCGCCTGTATTGGCCCACGCTCAATTTCCATGCGGCCGAAACCTTCGGGGGCCCTCACAAGACCGAGGCCAACTACCGCGAGCTGCGTGTCGATCCGGATTTCCGTGCCCGCGGGGGATGGATGATCATGCCACCGATCCCGCACAGTCCCCTGCATCCTTACCTCGACGCGCCCGGCACGCCGCCGCATCCGCCCTCGGCGCAGCATTGGCTGGGCACCGACAGTGCGGCGCGCGACGTGCTCGCCCGGCTGCTTTACGGCTTCCGCATCTGCATGGTCTTCTCCCTGAGCCTCACTGTCATCGGAGCCGTCTGCGGCATCGTCGTCGGGGGCCTGCAGGGCTATCTCGGGGGTCGCGTGGACATGATCATCCAGCGGCTGATCGAGATCTGGTCGGCGCTGCCCTTCCTCTACGTCGTCATTCTCATGGGAGCGATTTACGGGCAAACTTTCGGCGTGCTGCTCTTTGTGATGGCAATTTTCCAGTGGATCGGACTGTCTTACTACATGCGCGGAGAATTCTACAAGTTGCGCGAGCAGCCGTATGTGTTGGCCTCGCGGGCCATGGGGGCCGGCATGGGGCGCATCCTTTTTCGGCAGATGCTTCCCAATGCGATGACCCCCGTCATCACTCTCCTGCCCTTCATGGTGCTGGGCGGCATCTCCTCGCTCACGGCGCTCGACTTCCTCGGCTTTGGTCTCCAGCCGCCCACGCCCTCGTGGGGTGAGATGATCCAGCAGGGTCTGAACAACCTGCATGCGCCGTGGATCGCCATGTCGGCCATCGGCGCGCTTTTCCTCACCCTGATGCTGACCACCTTTATCGGTGAGGGCGTGCGCGATGCCTTCGACCCGCGGTCGCGGACACTACTCAAATGAATCCCCAGCCCCTGCTTGAAGTGCGCGACCTTCGTGTGGATTTTGTCCTCGAAGACCGGACGATCGAGGCCGTGCGTTCGGCCTCCTTCACCGTCGAGGAGAGCGAAACGGTGGCCATCGTGGGCGAGAGCGGCAGCGGCAAGAGTGTGACCGCACTCGCCCTGACCCGGCTGCTGCCGGTGCCGCCGGCGCAGCTCAAGGGCGGGGAAGTTCTCTTCCAGGGTGAGAACGTCATGGCTATGGACTCCGCACGGCTGCGCCGTCTCCGCGGCGGCCAGATCGCCTACATTTTCCAGGAGCCTTCGACCTCGCTCAACCCGGTCTTTACCGTGCGCAGCCAGATCGCCGAAGCCATCCGCCTCCACCGCCCCGAGGTGAGCAAGGTCGAGGAGGAGGTCGTGCGGTGGTTGGATGCCGTCGGGATTTATGACGCGGCCAAGCGGATGAACGACTATCCGCACCAGTTGAGCGGCGGGATGCAGCAGCGCGTGATGATCGCGATGGCTCTGGCTTGCCAGCCGGATATCCTCGTGGCGGATGAACCGACCACCGCGCTGGATGTGACCATCCAGGCGCAGATCATGGATTTGCTCGGCTCGCTCAAGGACAAGTTCGGCATGGCGGTGATCCTCATCACCCACAATTTCGGCATTGTCTCGGGCTTTGCCGCGCGTGTTCTCGTCATGTATCGCGGCCGCATCGTCGAGCAGGGACCGACCGCGGAGGTGTTGCGCAATCCACAGCACGCTTACACCCGCGCCTTGATCGACTGCATTCCGCGCCTCGGCTCCCGCGAACGCCGCCTGCGCACCATTGACCACGCCTCCATCGGCGAGGTTTGATCCGTCCGATCACGCCGGGGCGAAGTCCAACTGCTGCTTGAACGCATCGACGCGGGCGACGATGACGTCGAGTTTATCCCCGGCTTGGAAGGTTCTTTTCGTGCGGCGCCCGATGAAGCGCTGGCGGGCTTGGTCGAAGGTGTAGAAATCGTCGCCAAGGGCCGAGACGTGGATGAGGCCGCCGGCCATGACGTCGGGCAATTCGATGAACATGCCGAAATTGCGCACTTCGAGGACGATGGCCTTGAAGGTCGCCCCGGTTTTACGGGTCAGTTGCTGGCGGAAAAATTCGAACTTCTTCAGGCGCACGGCCTCGCGTTCGGCCTCAGCCGCATTGCGTTCGGTCGTGGAAATGTGGCGGGCAATTTCGCCGAAGGGCACCCGTCCCTTGGGTTTGCTGTATCCGCAAACGTCCGAGAGGACGCGGTGAACCACGAGGTCGGCGTAGCGGCGGATCGGGCTGGTGAAATGGGTGTAGTCGCTCTTGGCCAGGCCGTAATGGCCCGCCGGTTCGGGTGAATAGCTCGCGCGCTTGAGGCTCTTGAGCAGCGCCGTCTTCAGCGCGTATTCCTCGGGCTTGCCACGCAGGAGTTTGAGAAAACGCGTCAACTCCTTCCGCACGGAGAGGTTGCCCACCCGGTGGCCGTGCATCTGCACGCGCTCGCGGTATTCGTTGAGTTTTTCCTCATCCGGCTTCTCGTGCACGCGATGGATGGCCAGGGCCGGGGCCATACGGAAAAAGAGGGCCACCGATTCGTTGGCCGCGAGCATGCACTCCTCGATCAGTTGGTGGGAAATGTCGTTTTCGATGCGCTCGAGCCGCGCGGGTCGGCCTTGTTCGTCGAGGTAGACTTTGACCTCGGGAAAGTCGAGATCGAGCGAGCCCTCCTCGAAGCGCCGCTTGCGCAGCACCGAGGCCATGGCCCAAGCCTCGTGAAGCATGCGGTCCACGTCGTCCGCCGGCTTGGCCTCCAGGCGGGCGAAGGCCTGCTTGTAGGTCAGGCGCTTGGCGCTGCGAATGATGGTCTTGGCAAAACGCGAGTGGCGGATTTTTCCATCGCGACTAATGTCGAGGAAGGCGGCGAAGGCGAGGCGGTCCTCATCCGGTCGCAGGCTGCACAACCCGTTGCTCAGAGCCTCGGGCAGCATGGGGATGACGCGGTCGGGGAGGTAAACGCTGTTGCCCCGCTTGTAGGCCTCGACATCGAGCGGTGTGCCGGGTTGCACGTAGTGCGAGACATCCGCGATGTGCACGGTCAGATGCCATCCGTCCCTGGTGGTTTCAACCGTGATCGCATCGTCGAAGTCGCGGGCGTCGTCCGGGTCGATCGTGATGACCAGTCGTCCGCGGCAGTCCTCGCGTCCGCCCGCGGCAGACGGCGGCACGGTGTCGCCGAAGACTTTCGCCGCCTCGGTCACCGCCTCGGGGAAGGAGCGCGGGAGGTCGTATTTGCGGATGATCGATTCGATGTCGATGCCGGGTCGGTCGGCCGGCCCGAGGACTTCGACGATTTCGCCCTCGGGGTTGACGTGCCGCGAGGTCCATTCGCCGAGTTTGACCACGACCTTGTCGCCCTGGTTCGGGCGCAGCGGTGGGGCGGGTGCGGGGACGTAGATGTTGTGGACGAAATGCTTGTCGTCCGGCACGACATGCCAGAAGCGGGCGGATTTTTCCAACGTGCCGACCGCGGTGGTGGTGCCGCGTTTGAGGATGCGAATGACGCGGCCCCACGGCTGGTAGCCACGGTAGGGGGCCTGATCGCGCAGATGACGCACGACGACGCGGTCACCGGGGAGGGCGGTCGCGGTGTTTTCCGGGCTGAGGTAGAACTCCGGGTCCCCCGGCTTGTCGCGCAGCAGGTGAGCCGAGCCGTCGCGGTGCAATTGGACTGAGCCGACCACGAGGTCGGCATCTTCCGGGAGGGCAAAGCGATCCTGCCGGACGCGGACAATGTCACCGGCGATCTCGAGGTCGTGCAGGGCGCGGGCGAGGTCGGCGCTTTCCTGCGGGGACAGTTGCAGGGCGCGGGCCACTTCCTGCATGGAGGGCGGGGCTTGCCGTTCCCGGCGCACCAAGTCCAGCACGCGGGCGGCGAGGTCGGCGTCCTGCAGAGATCG
>JBGSSV010000216.1:0-2010 GCA_041736875.1 Chthoniobacterales bacterium
CCAGCCCCGCGGCCACGGCGGCCGAGAGCGTGCAACCTGTGCCGTGCGTTTCACGTCCGGGCAGCCGGGGCAGGACGAATTCCTCCGGACGGCTCCCCGCGCAAAAGACATCCACCGCCCCGCTCCCGCCGCGCAGATGGCCACCCTTGAGCAGGACAGCCGCACCATATTTCTCTCGCAACTCGACCGCCGCGGGACCCATCTCGCGCCGGCGCGAAACGCGGCGTCCGAGCAGCACTGCAGCTTCATCCAAATTCGGCGTGATCAGATCGGCGAGCGGAAGCAATTCCTGCTCGTAGGCCCGCACGGCCTCGGGCTTGAGCAGCGGGTCACCGCTGCTCGCGACCATGACCGGATCAACGACGAGATGGAACATCCCGAGGCGGTCGGCCAGCTCCTCGGAGACGACCCGCAAAAGGGCGCGCGAGTAGAGCATGCCGGTTTTGACCGCGACGATCGGGTAGGCTTCGAACAAAAGGCGGATCTGCGCGCGCAGCATGGCGGGAGTCACCGCCTGCACCTGTTCGACGCGACCGGGCACCTCGGCGACCACGCACGTGATGGCGGTGAGGCCGTAAACGCCGAAGGCGGAGAACGTCTTGAGGTCGGCCTGCGCGCCGGCCCCGCACGAGTTGTCGGAACCGGCGATGGTCAACGCAACCGGCGGCACGGCGGACGCGCGGCGGGTCATTGCCTGCGGGAAGCCATGACCAACCACACGAGGTTGCCGAGGGCCGCGACGAAGGCGGCGACGTAGGTGAGCGCCGCGGCATTGAGCACGCTGTTGACCCCGGCGGCCTCGCCGCCCGGCTGGATCATGCCCATCTGCTGCAGGATGACCTTGGCGCGTTTGGATGCGTCGAACTCCACCGGCAGGGTGATGAGTTGAAAGAAGGCCAGCACCGCGTAGCAAATGATGCCGACGTGGATCAGCCCGGTGATATGGAACATGAAGCCGCCGATGATGACCAGGGGCAGCAACTGCGAGGCGAACTGCGTGATCGGCACGATGGTCATGCGCCACTTGAGCGGTGCGTAGGCGCGGGCGTGCTGGATGGCATGACCACATTCGTGCGCGGCAATGCCGAGAGCCGCAACGCTCGGCGTGTTGTAGACATCGGACGAGAGACAGAGCCGCTTTTTCGAGGGATCGTAATGGTCGCCGAGCATGTCGTTGATCTCGCGCACCTCGACATCGTGGATTTTCGCCGCGTTGAGGATCTCCCGCGCCGCCTGTGCGCCGGTCACGCCCGAGGTCGCCGCGACTTTCTTGTATTTGCCGAAAGCGCTGGTGACGCGCATCTGCGCATAGAGTCCGAGCAGGAGCGGCACGCCGATGAGCAGGAGATAAATGGTCATGTTCGTGTGGAAAAATTCATCTCCACTGACAGCGGATAAGCAACCTTGTTCAATATTTCAGGCCAACTCCAGCGGGAGGGCCACCCGCGAGAGCCGCTTGCACCCGCTCCCGATCACCACGACCACGTCCTCGTGCCGCGCCCCGCCGATGGCCGGGTAATAGAGCCCCGGCTCGACCGTGAAGACCTGACCCGGGCGGAAGGTGGTGGCGGAAAGCCGCGGCTCTTCGTGCAAGTCCAGCCCCAGACCGTGCCCGGTGCCATGGAAAAATCCCGTCCAACGCCCCCTCTTCTGCTCCGTCGGGTAGCCCTGCGCGACGAAGAATTCCTGCACGGAACGGTGGACCGCGGCCCCGCGGACCCCGGGTTTGATCGCCGCGATGGCCAGATGCTGGGCGGCCACGACCGTCTGCCACATCCTCCGCTGCTCCTCGCTGGCCCGGCCCCGGACCACCGTGCGGGTCAGATCACCGAAGTAGCCGCTGCGGGCATCGCGCGGAAAAACATCAATGATGATCAACTCATGCGCGCGAAGCGGTCCATGGCCGCGCTCATGGGGATCGCAGGCCTGGCGGCCGCCCGCAATGATTGTGCCCCCCGGCACACCGCCCGCCCGCAGCACGGCCGAGTCCGCCTCGGCCCGGACGATCTC
>JBGSSV010000016.1:0-60760 GCA_041736875.1 Chthoniobacterales bacterium
GCCCGCAAAGCCGCCTCGGCCGCCCGCCGCCAGGCGGAGGCCCGGCATGGCGCGCTGGAGTTGGAGATTGTCGCGCTCGAAACCCGTCAGCGTGAACTCACCGCCGTGCTCGAGACGGCCGCGAACGACTCCGCCTCGTTCGCCCTCCATCGCGAGTTGGCCGAGGTGACCGAGGCTCTGGAGAAGGCGAACGCCGAGTGGGAGGCAAACGCCGGGCTGCTTTCCACCCCGGCCTGAGCCTTCGCGCGGGGCCAAGGCGACGCCCGAGGAACAAACCGGGGCTCGCGCACAGATCGCCAAGAGCGCGAAGAACCCGGAGGGGTTTCTCCCCACCTCATGGTTTTTGCTGCCTGGCGTGGTGTGGGAAATTTTCCGGCCATTTCTCGTCTTCAAGCCGTCCCAGACTTGCCTTTTCCGGTTTCCCGGGCAGATTGGCGCGCGAATGAAGTATACATCGAAATTCTGCCTCCTCGCCGTCTGCGCGGTCGCGCTGCTGGCGACCCCGGGCCGCGCGGGCGACGTGCGATCTTTCCTCCTCAGCACGCCAGACACCTATGGCTGGTCGCCGGTCGAAGGCGACATCTCCTACGACTTTTTTCCCGACGGCCGCCTGCACGTCCAAGGCCCCGATGGCGAGGCCACCATGTGGGAGGGAACATGGAAACTCGAGGGCAACAAGGTCACGCTCAAGGTTCCGGCCCTGAAGTCGAACGAAACGCTCACCGTTGAGATTGACGGTGAAGAACTTCTGCTCGGCGGCAAACGCTACCGGCGGTATGCCCCCTGATTTCTCTCTCCAACACGAAAGCACCAAGATGAAAACCACCCTCAAGCTGTTGCTAGCCACCGTCCTTTTCACCCTTCCCGCCTTGGCGGCTGACCAGGAAATGGGTTACCCCGAGGAAGGCCCGCTGATCACCGTCGTCGTGCCCGATGGATGGATTTCCGCCTACGAGGATGGCGAACTCCACGCGGCGGCATCGGAAAAACTCGACACCCTGCTGACCGTCAAGAAGCTGGAAGCAACGAAGAAAGAGGGCACCGCGGCCATCGCCGAAATCAAAGCGCCCCTCGACGAAGCCTTCGGCGAAAACATCACCCACGGAGAATTGAAGGAGGGCGGAACCGAGAACCTCGGTTTCTATCTGATCAACTCCAAGGCCAAATCGACCACGGACGAAGGTGAAACGATGACATTCATCAACTCGGTCATGGTCGTGCTCCCGGATTCCGAGGAGGTCCTCCTTGTCCAGATTATGGCCACCGAGGAAGGCGCCGAGAAGAACGGCGACGCCATCGCCCAGATCCTCTCCTCGATCAAGAAAAACGGGTAACGCCGGGGGCGACTTTCCGGGGTGTTCCTGGTCTGTCGGCGCCGGGTCAGGACTGAGCCGGTGGCACGGCGGGAGGCGTGGCTTTTTTGCCCATGGAACGAAACGCGCCACCGTTGGTGAACGCGTTCCATCCGCGCACCAGCCACCGCAGGGTGGCCGTGGCCAGCCAGATGGCCCAGACGAGCATGGCGAGGCGATACCACCAGACGGAGACGGATTGAACCGACGGCGACGGCAGCTGGGCCGCGGCGCGGTCGATATACCACGCGAGCGAGCCGGCGGTGGAGCCGTTGCCGGCGATGAACATCTCGGGCGAACCAAGCAAGCCGGCGGCCACGGCGCTGATCAGCACGCCCAGCGCGCCCAAGGTGGCCAGAATCACGAGGGCCTGGCTGAGATTGAACCAGACCGGGGCAAGATCCTGAAAACGCGGATGCCCCCGCCAGACGAGAAGAAAGAGCCAGCCCACGACCACGAGCGCGGCAGGCAGCGGCACCTGGGTCAGGCCGATGGCCAGCAGCATCCACTCCACCGTGCGCAGCGGGCTGCCCTTGAGGCGGCCCAGAAACAGCGCGGCCACGAGCGAGAAAGCCAGCACGGTCCAAAAACGCACGGCCGGGCCGCGCTGCGGGCCATCCGTCCACAGCACCCAGCGGTTGGCCGGGACACCGACGGTCGTTTCGATGTTCGCGCTCTCGACCGGCAGGGTCACCGTGTCGACCTGCGCACGGGAAGTCAGCGGCACGGACGTTCTCCAGCCGATGTTCAGTTTCTGCTCCCCCGGACGCAGCGGCACGACAACGCGGTCGCCATCCATGCGCGCGGGCAGATCGGTTCCGTCGAGCGAAAGCGAGGTGATCTGCGCGTCCGTCGGCAGGGCGACAAGAAAATCCTCGCCGAGGCTGCTAGTCAGGGCGAGTTCGAGCGTGGAGGTGCGCTGACGATCGCCGAGCTCCATCGCATGCTTCGCGCGATGGACCGTGACCGTTGCCCCGGGCACGGGCTCCGGGCGGCCGATAACCAACTCGGCCGACTCGCCGGGCCACGGCCGCCAGACGGGGATCAATTCGCCCGCACCTTCCTCGAACACCGGGGCGGTCCCACCGAAGGTCACGTTCCAGACCGGCGAGGCGATGAGCCTCCATTGCTCGACCCAGGTGTCATTCGGGCGCGTGGCCAGCGCGAGTTTGTCGGAGGCGGTCAATTCACTTTGCCACGAAACAGCCTCCTCGCCCGCCGGGAGGCGCACCTCGGCCGCGCCGTCCTTGATCGGAATGTTGGCCGACAGAACTTTTTCTCCGGGCAGCAGCGGGACCCGCAGGGCCATGGCTTTGCCGGGGGCGGTCAGCCGTCGCACCGTGGTGCGGACCTGCCAGATGAGGCCGAGTTCCAGCTCGCGTTCGACCAGGGCGACGGTTTGGAAATCCTGACGGTCATAGGCCGCCTCCTCCGAGACCGCTTTTTGCTGACGCGAGAAGAACACCTGCTGCTCGGGCACGCCGTCGGGATTGATCCCGCTGACGTTCCAGCCCGGGGCTTCGACCAGCACGCGATGAGGCTTGAGCTGGAACGTCCACTCCCACTGCGAGGCATCGCCGAGCAGTCCCTCGACCCGCACGGTATGCACGCCCGCCGGCAGCGCGACCCAAAGGTAGTTGCCATCGCGGCGCACGGCGGCCCCGGGTTTGCCGTCCACCGTCACCGCGACGGGTGACCAAGCCGGCAACATGCCGGGCAACGGCACGGCCGCGAACGTGGCGGCATGAATCTCGGACTCCATGATGATCCGGCGATCGGTCAGCGTGAGCGTGACCCGCGGAATCGCGGCCGTCTGCGCGGGCAAGTCATTCTTCTCGATCAGGCGCTCGCGCAGAGTCTTGAGCATCCCGGCATCGGGAAACTGCGCCGAGGCTGTCGCAGGCGCAAAAAGCAGGAACGAAAGTAACAGCAAGGCCGCGGCCGGTCCGGAGGGAAGCGGCACACGACGCAGACCGATGAGCACGGCCAGCAAGGCAAGCACGACGCCGATGCGCAGGAGAGTCAACACACGTTCCAAGCCCAAGGAGATGAGGACCGGGCGGAATGTTTGCCCCGCGGTGACCGGCCCGTTCCAACCGAAGCGCACTCCGCGCCACGACCACTCGGGCACACCGGGTCCGGTCTGGATGCGAGCCTTGGCCTCGTAGGCCATGTTCTGACTGCGCACTTGCTGCTCCGCCACATTGGCCGACTTCGAGCGCAGGAGCCCGTAGCTGTCCGAAGCCTCCATCGGCGCCGCAGACGGCGCGGCAACAGCCTCCGCCTCGAACATGCGCCCAGCCGCCACCGGACGCGGGGTAAAAAAGACACCCGGCACACGCTCCAACTGCGGATAAATCGCCTGCTGAATTTGCGCGGAAATGAAAGGCACGACGGAGAGAAGGAAAATGGCCACCGTCACCCATTTCCATGCGCCGACGAGCGTGCGCAGGCGGCCGGAGGGAACCACGGTCATGATGGCGATCGGGGCCAGCAGCGCGAGCCAGAGCATTTGCGGCGCCCCGGATTCGCGGTAGGAAAGCGCCAACGCGACGAAGGCCAGCAGCGCGGCCCCAGCCCCCCGCAGACGGAAGACCGCGAGGGTGAAAATCATGACGATAAAGATGTCGAGCAACGACCACGAGGTGAGCCAGTCACCCTGGACCCAATCGGCGCCGAAAAGAGCGAAAAGCCGCCAGCCGGGCGGCAGGTTGAGGGTGACTTCGAGGTTGTCCGCGTCGGTCTTCCAACCCGTGGCCGACATGGCCGGGGAGACCGCCATGCGACCGGCTGCTTCGAGGGAAAGATTGCGCGAGCGGATTTCCACCCCGGGCGCACCGTCGGCCGGATCGCGCGTGATGAGCTGGCCGACGCCGTCGCTGCGCACGCTGCCCAACTCCTGTCCGTCCGCGGCATCGAGCCGCCAGATTTTTTGCCGCGTGCCGCTGAGGTTGTCGCGGAAAGTCATGCCCCGGCCGTTTTCATCCAGCCAGATGGCCCGAGCGATGCGCAGCCCCTCGGGGGCCTGCTCACCCATGCCGCGCAGGCGCTCCTCGATCTGGAGCGCATCGCCCACCGGCCACTGGTAGACCGGCAGGTTCCGCCAGTCGTCGGGAAAGGTCGTCATGGTCACATCGACCGGCGCAACCCCGCCCAACTCGACGATGCGGAAATCCGGTTTGGCCTGGAAGCCAATGAGAACCGAATCCGCCGCCGGTTTTGCGTTGTCGGCGAAACGCAGCTCGCGCGCGTCATCGAGGCGGAAAGCAGAGACATTGATCGTCCACCGCCCGGCCCGCACCTGCGCCTTGGCCCGGCCGCTCTCATCAACCGCCACGGGCAGCGGACTATCGACCGAAGACACGCTCCAGCCCTGCGGCAAAATCGTGCCCAGATCCTCCTCACGGCTCTGACCCGAGACGATCAACTCGACCCGCATTTTGAGCCAGAGCGGGATGCCATCCTCGAGAGCGGCGTAGAGATTGGCCGAGAGAAAATCCGGCCCCGCCGCTTCCTCCGGTGAAGCTCCGCGCTTGAGCCACAGCCGGCCCTCCTCGTCCCACAGCGGCGCTTCGACCGGCTGGCCCTCGACGTCCAGCAGCACGATGCCGGTGGCCGGCGGCAGCGGAATGTTTTGCGGCATCGCTTTCCATTCGAGCCGTCCGGAAATCTCCTGGGTGCCGGCCGCCAACCGCACGACCGGACGTCCGTCCTGCCCGAGCACGGCGGCAGGTTTGCCCCCCACGGTTACGCCGGAAGGCCAAAGCAGTTCACTCCCGGGCAACGCCACCCAAGTCGGACTGTAGACTGTCACCGTCTGGCGAAACGTGGCGCCAGCGGGTGCGGCGGAAAGTCGCAACTCGGACGGCCAGAAGGTCAGCGGAGTTTTTGCCTCGGCATACAAAGTCGGGCTTTGCCGCAGGGCCTCATCGTTCCACGTCGCCCAGTTTTCCCAGGGCTTGAGCGTGTCAGGAATCCGATCCGCCGCGGTTGGCTGCGCCATCGCGGGGGAAGAAACAAGAACCGCCGCGGCGGCCAGGAGGGGGAAAAACCAACGGTGCTTTTTCATCGCGTTGAATCGATCGTGTCGCTGGGAGAGAAGCCTGACGAGCCCATTCCGACGGGAAGCGAGCCCGATCGCGATACACCTCAAGGCTGGACCGCGTCCCGTCGCACCGCCCAGACCACATCGCGCCCGCCAGATTTTCCGCGCGCGCGGCCACCCCCATCGGCTCCGTCCCGCCCGATGCTGTAAAGCAGCACGCTGGTCTTTTCGGGGCGATAAACAAAGGGCTTGCCGCCGAAGGGATCTGTGACCGATCCCGGCGGCAGACGCAACTCATCGAGGGACTCGGGATAGGCGCCGTTGCGCGCGCGAAACTCCTCCAGAGCCAGCCCGGCCACAGCCAACTGCATCTGCACGATGTATTCACCCAATCGCAAGATGACCCCGTCCAGCGCCGGCGCGTTGAGCCGGGTCAGCAATGCGGCGCGCGGAATTTCTTCGGTCAGCCGATGGCCGATCGGATCCCCGGGTTGGAAAGCTGCGATGACCGCAGACCAACCTAGCATGAGGCGCAGGTAAGCGGCGTAGTCAGCTGCGACAAAACCATTGAGCGGGAGCACGTAAGGCAGCAGCAACCAAGGAGCAATGTGGTCGCCGTCCACGGGCTGGAGCAGCTCCCACAGGGTGTCTTTCTGCCCCAGCAGCCTGCGGCGATTGGTCAGTGACTCGAAAACCCAGGCCCCGAAAAATATTCTCTCCCCGTCGAAGGCCCGGACCAACCTCGCTCTCGCTCCGGCAGCATGCGCAGCCCACAGATCGAACAACGGCTGCCAGTCGGTCGACTGAAACGTGCCCCCGGGTAATGCAGCCAGCACGCTCCCGGTCATGCTGACGTTCTGCCCATCGACTGCCACCCCAACCAACCAGGTGAGGAGGAATGTGTCATCGAGCAAAAACGAAGCGAGCCGCGCGCAAGCCAGAAGGTCCGCAGCGGCCCCGGCCGCATCACCGTCCTTCGCTTTGAGCCAGGCCGCCGTGCCGAGCCAGCGGGTGACGGAGAGTAATCCGGAAATCGGCCCCATCTCGATCGTTGGCCCCTTCGAATAGTCCCGCTCGAACCTCGCCGCCGGTTTCATCGCCGCCTCGCGCAACAATTGCAGCATCTCCTGCGTCTCCGGCCACGACATCTGCACCCGCAACTCGGCCAACTGCGCCTCGTCAAACAACCTCGGGTCACCCTCCTTCCGACCCGCCCCCGGACACGGACGCAGGCAGCCCTCGCGCTTCTCCATTTCCTTGACCAACTCCTCCGCTCGCACAAGCAGCGGCGCGGCATTGTCGGCCTCGGGAACCGGGGCAGGCAGGATATCCGCCGCCGTCGTCGGCAAACCCGCCGCGCTAATGTCAGCCTGGGCCCGCCACAGTTGCCACGACCCAACGCCCCACCAAACCAGCCACGCGGCCAGGACCAGCGCAACCAAGCCGCCGGCCAGCCCGAGCGCCCACACCGCGATTCGCTTCACCCGCATGCGAAACTATGGTCCCCTCCGTGGCCCCGCGTCCATCGGTTTGGCCGAAGATCGCGCGGCGGGCAAGGGAGAGGCTCAGGGGACTTCCTTCACCCGCCAGAACTCACGGGCACCCGCGGGGCCGATGAAGACGTTGTTGGTCCCGGGCAGGCAGTTCGTCGGCGCACCGAGATTTGTCCAGCCCTGCAACGAACCACTCATCTGCAATTGGTAGTTCCTCCCTGCCGCGCCGGTGAAGGACAATTGGAATGATCCGCCCCCGACGCGGGCCAGCCCGGTGACCACCGGAGGCACCACCCCACCGGCGAGGGCGGCGTTGACGTTGTCGAGGTCCACCCCGGCCACGACAGCAAGGTCGGCGGCCGAGGAAACATCCGCCACATTGTTGTAGAACTCCGACGTGTAGCCCGCCGCGGAGAAACCAACACGGTAAGTGCCCGGGGGCAGAATGGTGAAGCCATAGAAACCCGACGATGAGGTCTGCGTGGTGCGATACGGAACCCATCCGCCCCCGTCCAGCGCATAGATGGTCACCTCCGCATTCTCGATCCCGGTGGTTTCATCTGCCTCGGTGACGGTGCCGACGACACCTCCGCCAAGGCCGAGGGCCGCATCGATGCCCGAGACCGTGGCGCCCTCCGCAACCACGAGGTCGGTGGCCCCTGTGAGCGAGTCCACATCGTTGTAGAACTCTCCGAGGAGGGTGGGATATTCGAACCCCACCCGGTAGGTCCCGGCGGGCAGACCGATCACGGAGTAGACCCCGCCAAAAAAGGTGAACGCGGAGTTGACGGGAATCCAAGCCGAGCCGTCGTGGGCGTAGACCGTGACGAAGGCGAAGCTCAGGGGTGTGATCCCGTCTGGCCAGGTCAGAGCCCCGGAGATGGTTCCACCGGGAGCCAGCGAGGCATTGATATTGATGACGGCTGCCGCTGTCGCGACCGCCACGGGGGTGGCGGCGGTGGCGTTGGATACGTTGTTGTAATATTCGGTCGCATGGCCACTCGAACTGTAAAATCGCACGCGGTAATTGCCGGCCGGCAAATCGCCGACCGAATAGAGGCCAGCCAATGAGGTGGAGGCCGAGTTGAAAAAGATCCATTCAGCACCAACCTGCAGGTAGACCTCCACGAAGACGTCGGGTATCGGCGTTGTTCCATCGGCCTCGCTCACGAAGCCCGAGATGCTGGCGCCGAGCGCGAGGGAAGCATTGATGTTCGGAACATTGGCCCCCTCCGCGACCACCACGTCGGCCGCGCCATCCACCGACAAGGCGTCGGTATAGAATTCGGCCGCATAGCCGGAAACCGAAAATTTCAGGCGGTAAGTGCCTGCGTTCATTTCGGTCAGAGCATACGATCCATCGGCCACGGTGGAAGTGGAGTAGTAAGCGAACCAACCGCTGGGCTCTTCCAGCAGGGCATCAACCTGCACGCCGGGAAGTGGCGTGGTCCCATCGGGCCCGGTGACCACACCGCTGAGGGTGGCGGTGCCTTGGGCGCGGACCTGTCCGGGATGGGCCACCGCGGCCCATGCCGCGAGGATGACCAGCAGGCAGGCGAAAAATTTGGATCGGGGTTTGCTGTTCATGGGGGAGCCAGCAGGAAGTGTGAGGACGCGGCCTATTGCAGGATCTTCTCGATCTCCGCCTCGGGCATGCTCATCGGGTGGCCCTGCCAGACGATCTCGCCGGCCTTGTTGATGAGGAAAGCAGTGGGAATGCCCCCGATGCCCATCTTGTTCGACAAGCGCCCGCCGGTGTCGGTCGCCACGGGATAATCCATCGGGTTCTCTTTCTGGAATTTCCGGATGACCATTTCCGGTTCGTCGGTCACGCCGACGACGGCGAGGCCGCGATCCTTGAATTTGGCGTAGATCTCGTTGAGGTGCGGAATGCTTTTGCGGCAGGGCGGACACCACGTGGCCCAGAATTCGAGCAGCAGGGGCTGGCCCTTGATGTCGGGTGTCTTGCCCACGAAGTTCAGCGACATGGTCGGGAGTTTTTGTCCGACCATGTCGGCGTGGGCGGGAAGGACCGCGAGAACAGCGGCGGCAACGCAGGTGAGGAGCAGAGGGATGGTTTTCACGAAGTTGACCTTAACCCTGGGGGAGGCGGGAGCAAGCCAGACGTCGGGTTGCCCGGCCCGTCGGGCAGGCGGCCAGGTGGCAGTAGATCCCGGCATGGGACTTGCTTGGAGGAGCTTGTTGCGCCGGTCACGCTTGCCGTCCGGCGGCAAATAACGCACTAGAGGCGGGGTCCATGAAGCAGCTTTCCTACGAACAGCGCCTGAAACAGGGGTTTGCCAAGATCGATCACGATCTCGGCTACCTCATGGACTGTTTCCGTGAGGTGCTGGTCACGCTCGGCGAAGACGAGATCGCGCGCCGCCTGCCGTGGACCAACGAGGGGGCGGGGCCCGAAGTGGCCGATGGATTTTCCCCACGCCTGGCCCACGCCTACTCGATCGCCTTCCATCTCCTCAACATGGTCGAGGAGAACACGGCGGCGCAGATGCGACGCGCCAGCGAGACGGCCAACGGCCTCGCGTCCGAGCCCGGGCTTTGGGGCCAGCAGATCAAGCAACTCCTCGAGGCCGGCCACGGAGTGGAGTCGATCTGCGCCTGGTTGCCCTGGCTGCGGGTTGAGCCGGTTCTGACTGCGCACCCGACCGAGGCCAAGCGCCGCACCGTCCTCGACCAGCACCGACACCTTTACCTTCTTCTCGTGCGGCTGGAGAATCCGATCTGGACGCCTTCCGAGCGGGAGGAACTCCGCGAGGAAATCAAGACGGCCATCGAACGTCTCTGGCGGACCGGTGAGATGTTCCTGAGCAAACCGACCGTCGAGATGGAGCGGGCCGGGATGATCCACCACCTGGTCAATGTCTTCCCCGAGGCCCTCCGCCGGGTCGACCTGCGTCTGCGCGAGGCTTGGCGGGCGGCGGGCCTGCCGCCCAGCCGGTTGGAGAACCCCGCCATGTTCCCGCGCCTGCGCTTCGGCATCTGGGTCGGGGGAGACCGCGACGGCCATCCGTTGGTCACGCCCGAGGTCACGGACGCGAGTTTACACGACTATCGTCTGCACGGCTTGGTCATGCTGCGCGACCGTCTGCGGGAGCTAAGCGAGAGCATGAGCCTCTCCCGCCTTCTCCAGTCGCCCCCGGCCATCCTGCTCCACGCTCTGACCAACGCTCGCGGCCGCGAGGAGGACGCAGCCGGGCAGGAGCCCTGGCGGGATTTCATCAACCACTTGAGCCGGCGTCTGCCCTTGGCCGAGCAGGTCGGCTCGGGAGGGACCGTGCTGGATGACCGGCCCGGGACCTACCGCCATTCGGCCGAGCTCGAGCGTGACCTGCGACTTCTGCGCCAGAGTCTGCTCGCGGTCGGAGCGCGCCGGCTGGTCGACAACGACGTCGATCCACTCCTGCGCATTGTCGAGGTCTTCGGGTTTCACCTGGCCGCCCTCGATATCCGGCAGAACAGCGCTTACCACGACCGCGCGGTCGGACAAATCCTTGCCGCGGCCGGCGAGGTCGACTGCGATTTCGCAGCGTGGCCCGAGGAAAAGCGCCTGGCCTTCCTCACGGCGCGTCTGGCCCGGCCGGACAACCTGCTCGAGCCTGACACCGCCTTGGGCGTGGAAGCATCGAACGTCATCGGGGTCTACCGCGTGGTGGCCGATTACGTGACCCGCTACGGAACCAAGGGCGTGGGTGTCTCGATCGTCAGCATGACCCGACAGTTGTCCGATCTGCTCGTGGTTTATCTGCTCGCCAAGGAGGCAGGGCTGACCGCCTGGCGTCCCTATGGCCTCGTCTGCAAAATCCCCGTCGTCCCGCTCTTCGAAACCATCGGAGACCTCGAGGGCGCCCCGGCGATCATGGAGGCGTTCCTCGCTCATCCCGTGACCCGATCAAGCCTGCGATGCCTCCACGACACGATGGTGGCCCAGCGCGGCGAACGCCTGGCAGGACCGTGCGAGTTGGCCGAACCGGACAAGGACGCAGCCAAGTTCGCCGCCGACCACATCCGCCAGACCCAGCAGGTCATGATCGGTTACAGCGACAGCAACAAGGACGGCGGCATTCTGGCCAGCCAGTGGGCGCTCCATATGGCGCAGGAGCGCATCAGCCGCACGGCCGCCGCCCACGGGACCAGAATCCGCTTTTTCCACGGGCGTGGCGGCACGATCAGCCGCGGGGCCGGTCCGACGCACCGGTTTCTCGAAGCCCTGCCGCCGGGCACGCTCTACGGCGACCTGCGCATCACCGAGCAGGGCGAGGCCGTGGCGCAGAAGTTTTCCAATCTCATCACGGCGACCTACAACCTCGAACTGCTCCTGGCGGGCACCTGCCGTTTCTCCGTCGCGACCGATCATGGACCGCCGGAGCCGAATCTCGAAAAGCTGCTCGAACGACTGGTTGAGAGCAGCCGCCTGAGCTATCGCTCGCTGCTCGAGGAGGAGGGCTTCATGGATTTTTATCGCGAGGCCACGCCGATCGATGTGCTCGAGGCGAGCAGCATCGGCTCGCGTCCGTCCCGCCGCACCGGAGCCCGCACCCTGGCCGATTTGCGGGCCATTCCGTGGGTCTTCAGTTGGTCGCAGAGCCGATTCTTCCTGCCCGGATGGTTCGGGGTCGGCAGCGCGCTCGAAGCCCTGCGCCGCGAAGCGCCGGAGGATTTCGCCACCCTCTCCGCCGCGGTGTTGGACTGGCCATTCTTGCGTTACGTCCTGACCAATGTGGAAAGCAGCGAGGCCAGCGCTGATGCCGAGGTCATGTCGCTTTACGCCGGATTGGTCGGCGACCAGGCCCTGCGCACGCGCTTTCTTGGGCGCATCACGACGGAACTTGCATTGACGCGAGCCACGGTTTCCGCGCTTTTTCGCCGCGAGCCGGGAAACCGGCGGCCGCGCTTCAGCCGCAGCACAGCCAAGCGGGCCGAGGCCCTGCGCGCCCTGCACGAACAGCAGATCGACTTGCTCGCGCAGTGGCGCAGCCTGGGGGAGGAGAATGGCGGCGACAAAGTCCTCATCGATCTTCTCCAGACCGTCAACGCCATCGCCGGCGGCCTGCGCACCACGGGGTAGCGGGGCGACTGGGTTTCGCCGTGAAGCCCGGCCCTGGCTACTGGTCTTCAGCCGGGAGGCCCAGGCTCTTGGCCTGCTCGATCAGGGTGAGAAATTCGGCCCGATGGCTCCCGGGATCTGCGCCCAGGGCGCCGCGGGCGATTTTTTGGATGTCATCCCATGAAAGATTACCGGCCTCGGGCGATTGGCGCAGCTTCAGACCGAACGCCGCCACCGCGGCGGCGAAGCGGAAATCCTCCGAGGCTGAGGCGAAGGGCGGAATGTTTTCGGCCGCGAGCGGAACCTCGAGGAGTTTGCTCGTGTCGCCATCGGAGGCCTTGTAGCGCAGTTTGACCGTGAGCAAATCGCCGGAACCCGGACGACCGTCGGTCACTGGGGCGGGCGTTTGGTATTTGAGCGCATCGACCGAGGGTGCACCGGGAACCGGCTGGCCCGCAGGGATGATCTCGTAGAGCGCGGTCACGGTGTGCCCCGCGCCGATTTCCCCCGCGTCCTTTTTGTCGTCGTTGAAATCCTCCTTCGCGAGGATGCGGTTCTCGTAGCCGATCAGGCGGTAGGCCGCGACGCGGGCTGGGTTGAACTCGACTTGGATTTTCACATCCTTGGCGATGGTGAAGAGCGTTGCCCCCATCTGCTCGACCAGCACCTTGCGACCCTCGGCCGGCGTGTCGATGTAGGCGTAGTTGCCGTTGCCCTTGTCCGCGAGCAATTCCATCGTCGCGTCCTTGAGGTTGCCCGTGCCGAAGCCGAGAACGGAAAGGAAAACGCCCGAGGCGCGCTCCCGCTCGATCAATTTGGTCAGCTCGCTCTGGTCGGTCACGCCGACATTGAAATCCCCGTCAGTGCAAAGGATGACGCGGTTCAATCCGCCCCGGCGGAAATTCTGACGCGCCGTTTCGTAGGCCAGCTTGATGCCTTCCGACCCGTGGGTGCTGCCGCCGGCGCTGAGGTTATCCAGTGCCGCGATGATCTCGGATTTCTTCGAGCCCGGCGTCGGTGGCAGGACGAGACCGGATGATCCGGCGTAGACGGCGATGGCCACGGTGTCCTCGGCCGAGAGGTTCTCGACCAGACCGCGCAGACTGCGCTGGAGCAATGGCAGCTTGTCGGGGGAATTCATCGAACCGGAGACATCAACGAGGAAAACAAGATTGGCCGGACCCCGCTCCGTCGGCGGCAGGTCGCGGCCTTTGATTCCGATGCGGACCAACCCGCGTCCGGAAGCCCAGGGCGACTGGCTGACCTCGAGGTTGACGGAGAACGGCCCGGCGCCCACAGGCTGCGGATAGTTGTAGGTGAAGTAGTTGATGAACTCCTCGGTGCGAATGGCCCCCGCGGGCGGCATTTGTCCGTCGCGGAGGAAACGGCGAACGTTCGAGTAGCTGGCGGTGTCGACATCAATCGAGAAGGTGGAGAGAGGGTTCTCCTGCGCGGCGAGAAAGGTGTTTTCGCGGATCGCGTTGTAGGCCTCGGTATTGAAGTCGTCCGACGGGGCAACGCTGCGAGCGAGCGAGTCGCTTTCCATGCGGCCTCGGGCCACGCCACCGGAGGCGCTGCCCTTGCCCCATCCGCCGGTGAATGTGCTTATCGAGCCTGCGACCTCGGACGACCTCTCCGCACGTCTCAGTGCGGGCGCGGCCGGGGCCGAGACGACCAACGGCGCGTTGAGGGCCAAGGTTTCAGAAACGGGCGGCGCCTCGGCGGGCGCGGCTGTGGCGACGACAAGGCCCGCGGAAGCGCGTGTCTCCTTCGCCGCCTCCTGCCCCACCGCCGCGACCAGGGCTGAGGCGTCGGATTTTTCGTCCGCAGCCGCGCTCGCTCCCTCGAAATCCGGCGCCTCCGGGGAGGTGCTGTTTTGCGTCGGAAGAACCATCGGCAGCAGCAGGAGGCAGGCCGCGGCGGCGAGGCTGAGCGGGAGCCACAGGCGGACGACTTTGTTCCGGCGGCGGGTGGCAGCCTGATTGTCCGCGCACTGGCGGAGGAGATGGGTGCGTTGTTCAGTTTCGAGTTGGTCGGTGGGCATGGGAAGGTGGCCAAGGGACTTGGCGAGGTTGAGGGTTTCGTGAAGTTCGTGTTGCAGGTCATCCGAGGCCGCCAGATCGCGCTCGAATTCCTCGCGGGCCCGACTGGTCAGCTCGCCCAAGGCGTAAGAAGTGATGCGGGGGTCGTTCATGGCGTGACAGGTTCGGGGTTTTCCCGGCGCCATTCGCGCCGGAGAGTTTGCAGGGCTGTGTGGAGTTCGACGCCGACATGGGAGACACTGATCTTCAGAGCGTCGCCCATTTCCTTGTAACTGAGCCCCGCTTCAAATTTCAGCTTCACCAGCTCGCGCTGCTGCTCGGGCAGGCGCGCCACCATCTGCCTCAGTCGCCCCCCCTCCTCCGCCGCCATGGCCGAGGCATCCGGCGATGGATCCTCACTGGCCTGCCGGTCGTCGATTCCGTCATCCGTGAAGCGGACAACCTTGCGCCGGTGGTCGAGAGCGCAGTTGCGGCAGACGAGAAAGAGCCAGGCCCGCAACCTCGGTTCGAGGGCAGCCACATCCTGACGACTCAGCCGGAGAAACGTCTCCTGCACCGCATCCCGCGCCGACTCCAGGTCTCCTGTGATTTCCCGCGCGTAGCTGATGAGCGGCCGCTCATAGCGGTCCAAGGCTTCGGTGATGATCTGCTCCGGGGTCATGCGCTTCATGGAGTCAACGCGCCGGGCCGGGTTTTATTAAGAAAAATGTCGACCGAAACTTCCCGGGCCGGAGTTCTCAAACGGCCGACAGTGACATATCTCCTTGCCCGGTGCGTCCGGGTCTGCGAGATGCGCGGCATGGCAGACACGACGAGCACGAAGAGACGGCAGGTTGTCATGCTTCTCGCCGCGGGCGCCGGGGCGGCGGATGCGATTGTGATCGTGGGCTTCAACGTGCTGACCGCAGCGCAGACCGGCAACACGATACTGTTGGCGTCCGCGCTGGCACGGGGGGACTGGAGCACCGGCCTTGCTTCGGGCCTATCCGTCGCGGGATTTGTCACGGGCGCCTTGGCCGGAGCTTGGCTCCTCGTGCGCGAGGGCGCGACGGTGGCCCGGGTCCTCGTGCTGGAGCTTGCCATGCTGGGAGGAGTGACCGCCGGATGGCTGCTCGCCACTTCATCACACCCGGCGACCGGCCCGGTCATCGTGGCGGCGACGGCTCTGGCCATGGGCCTGCAAAGCGCAGTCATGCTGCACCAAAACACCTCATCCACCACCTACGTGACGGGCGTGCTGGCCGGCTTCGCCCGTCACGCCGTGCTCCCGTCCGATGAGCCTGGAGCGCCGGCGCGCGAGGCGCGGTTCGAGGCGGGCATTTGGCTCGTCTATTTTGCCGCCGCGGTCGGTGGAGCCTGGCTTTTTTCCATGCTCGGCGTGCCGGCGCTCCTGCTCTCCATGGTGTGCCTGGCCACCACAACCGTGATCTCCGCGCGAACACCGGACCCAAACTGACCACGGCCGGCCATGCATATCTTCGATGTCCTTGTCCCCGTCATGCTGCTCATCGCGCTGGGGAGCGGACTGGCCCGCATTCGGTTTATCGGGCCGGAGTTGATCGGCGGGCTGAACAAGCTGACTTACTGGGTGGCCCTGCCGGCGCTGCTTTTTCGCGCTGCCGCCAGGGCCGGGACGCCGGAGATGGAGAGTGTGTGGATCGCGCTCGCAGTAGCGGCCGCCACCCTGGCCGCCCTCGGTCTGGCCGGGCTCTCTGCCGGCGTCCTGCGCCTGCCGGCGGAGGAGCGGAGGACTTTTGTGGAATGCGCGTTTTTCGGCAATCTGGCCTACATCGGGCTTCCCGTTCTGGCCCACAGCCTCGGGCTGGTGTCGCTCGGGGAAAAGCCCGAGTTGATGGCCACCGCCGCCATTGCGATGACGATCTTGACCATCGTCAACAATCTGCTGGTGCTCGTCGTCATGCAGCCCCGAGGTGTAAGCCCGTGGCACGTGGTCGAGCGAATCGGTCTCAATCCCGTGGTGATGGGCGGGGTCCTCGGGATTGCCTGGGGCGCGGCGGGATTTCCCCTGCCCGTGGCGGCCGACCGTGCGCTCCAGACCCTCGGCGGCATGGCGGTGCCTGCCGCGCTGATCTGCATCGGAGGATCCTTGCTGAACGCTCCGTTGCGCGGACGCCTCGGGGGCATCACCGCGGCCACCCTGGTCAAAATCGCCGCCCTGCCAGCCGCCGCCTGGCTGCTCGCCCACTGGTTCGGACTTTCGGACGCCGACACACGAATCGTCTTGGTCTTTGCCGCCTGCCCGACGGCGGCCGCCGCCTACACGATGGCGAGCCAAATGGGTGGGGACGAGGCGTTCGCGGCAGGAGCGGTGGCGGCATCAACCGTGGCGGCCTTTGCCAGCCTCGCGCTGACCTTGGCCATCACTTGAAACCCCGCCAGGGAAACCCGGAAGGGGTCACCTTTTCTTCCAGAACATCGACTTGAGCGGGTGTTCATCAAGGACGTTGCCTTCGAGGCCGCCGAGCTTCTGGCCGTCGTAGAGTTGGATGCCGACGTAGAAATAGAGCGGGCAGACGGGCATTTGTTCGCCGACGAGGATCTTTTCCGCCGCACGGAGGATGTCATGACGGCGGGCCGGATCGGTTTCGGCTGCGGCTTCGGCGATGAGTTTGTCGTAGGCAGGATCGCTCCAGCCGGTGCGGTTGTTGCCGCCGTCGGTCACAAACATATCGAGGAACGTGTTCGGATCGGGGTAGTCCCCCACCCAACTGCTGCGCGCGATGTCGTAATCGAGCGTGCTGAGCGATCGCAGGTAAACCTTCCATTCCTGACGCAGGAGTTGGACGTTCACCCCCAACTCGCGCCGCCACATGCCCTGCAACTCGATCGCGATCGCCTCGTTCAGCTCGCCCTCGCTGTAAAGGTAGGTCACGAGGGGAAAACCCTCGCCGCCGGGAAATCCGGCCTCGGCCAACAGACGTCGGGCCTCCTCGGGGTCGCGGCCTCCGGCTTCAGCATAAGCCTCGTAGCCCCCGGCACCGGGCGGGACGAAGCTGTCGGCCGGCAACTCGCCGGCCCGCGTGATGCGCTCGACGATGGAGGGCTTGTCAATGACCAGGCTGAAGGCGCGCCGCACCCGCGGATCGGTGAAGGCACCCTTGGCGCAGTTGTAGCGAAGGAAGTAGGTGCCGAGGAAAGGCGCGGCATGAAAGTCGTCGCGCTTTTTGATCTCGCCAAGCAGCGCGGGCGGAACGAGGCCCTTGTCCATCATCAAATCCGCCTGCCCCGAGGCATAAAGATTGAAAGCCGTGTTGCCCTTGCTGACCGGGAGGATGTCGATGGTTTCCATCGGGACATTGTCGGCGTTCCAATAGCGCGGATTTTTGCGCAGGCGGATGCGGTCGTTGAGCCGCCAGGCCTCCAAGGTGTAGGCGCCATTGCCCACGAGGTTGCCCGGCTTGATCCATGCGTCGCCATGCTGCTCGACGGCATGAAGCGGCACGGGCAGGAGCGTGACGAAGGCGCAGAGATCGAGGAAGAACGGGGTCGGATTTTCCAACTCGACCCGCAGGGTCCGATCATCCGGGGCGGACACCCCCACGGCGTTGAAGTCGCTGATTGTGCCCTCATTGAAGGCCCGCGCGTTTTTCACATAGTGCAGTTGGTAGGCATATTCCGAGGCCGTGGCCGGATCGAGGGTGCGCCGCCATGACGTGACAAAATCACGCGCGGTCAGTGGTGTGCCGTCACTCCAAACCACGCCGTCGCGGAGGCGGAAGGTGTAAACGCGTCCGTCCGCGGAAACCTCCCAGCTTTCCGCCATGCCCGGCTGCGGCTTCCCCGCCTGGTCGAAGGAAAGCAGGCCCTCGAAAAGCGCATTGGCCACGCGGCCCTCGGGTTGGCCGGTGATCAACGCCGGGTCGAGCGTCTCGGGC
The DNA here is from genome assembly GCA_041736875.1 of Chthoniobacterales bacterium. Lineage (GTDB taxonomy): Bacteria > Verrucomicrobiota > Verrucomicrobiia > Chthoniobacterales > JACTMZ01 > JACTMZ01. Next base: position 17,894 of record JBGSSV010000016.1, read on the forward strand.
TCCGCCCCGTTGAGAAAAATCAGATCGGCCCGCGGTCCGGACCCGCAGCCCGCGCAGACAAGAAAAAGCGCCCAGCAAAGATAACGCACGCCGCATTGATGGCCGGATCGCCGCCGCGTGACAACCCCGCGCTGCGCGCTCGCGCGAGGTCGCGGACGCCGCGTAGGATGGTCCGATGCCGCCGTCCGCCGTCCGTTTCTCCGTCCTTGGGGCCGTGGCCGCCGGGGCCCTGGCCCTCGGCGCCTACCTTGTGGCGTTGAACAGCGACCACGCGGCGACCAACGGCGACGAATTGCTCTACGCCCAGATGACCTTCGCCACGGCGCAGGCGGGTCACTGGCTGCCGCTGCAAACCATGATCGAGCGGCATCGCAATACCAAGCCGCCGGGGCTTTTCTGGCAGGGCCTGGTCAGCAGCGACTGGGCTCAACATTGGAGCCTGTGGAACCTGCGCTGGCCTAACGTGGTCTACACGCTGGCCACGGCGCTGATGGTTTTTCTGCTCGGGCGGAAACTCGGCGGCAACGCCTCAACCGGCCTGCTGGCCGCGCTGACCTACCTATGTTTCTTCGGCGTCTACCGCTACGGCCGCGTGTTCCTTACCTCCGCGCCGGAAACATTCTGGCTCTTCGCCCCGTTCTTCGTGTTGCTGATGTGGCGACCGCGGGCGGGCGGGCTGAGCTGGCCGCTGGCGATCGCCTTCGGACTGATGGTCGGCGCAGCCCTCCTCTACAAATCCTTCGCCCTCGTGCTCCCGGCCACCGCGGGGCTGACTTGGTGGACAATGCATCAGCGCGGCTACCGCTTGGTTGATTGGCTTCGCCATGACGCCCCGAAGATCGTTCTCACCGGAATCCTCGCCCTCGGGGTTTTCAGCCTCTGGTATGTGCTGGATCCGCAGCGGCACCTCATCGTGCAGGACTTCATTCTGCGCGAGAACCTCGGAAAGTTCGATACGGGCGAGAAAAACTATTTCCTCAACCTGCTCTGGGGCGAGGCGAGCGTGTGGCGCAACCTCATTTCTTACCCCTACAACGCCGGTCTTCTGGCGCCCGCGCTCCTGGCGGTCTTTGTCATTTCCTGGCTGCGTCGCCGCGAGTTGACCACGGACGAAAAGTTGCTCTGGACCTGGATTGGCACGGTCATTGTGGTCTTCACGCTGCCCAACCAACGCGACGAGCGCTATCTGCTTCCGGCCATGCCGGCCATCGCCATCCTGCTCGCGCTTCACTGGACCACGATCCCACGCTGGGTCCTGTCCATCACCCTCACCGCCGTCGCGGTCATTGCGCTGGGCCTCGGGCTCGGGGCCATTCTGCTCACAGTCAATGCCGGGGTCGGCCGGCTCTATCCGCTGGTCTTCTGGGTGGTCATCGGCGGAACCATGGGACTCGCCGCCGCGGCGCTTTTCCGGGCGAACCTGACCCACCGTCTGACCTGTCCCGCCATCCTGCTGCTTTACCTGTGCTATGCCGCGTTCCTCATTCCGTTTGATGGACCGCGAGGCGAGTTCGACCGCGAGGCGGTGGATTTTGCGCGCGGCAAGACCTACGCTGCGCCGATCAACTTCAACGCCCGCGAAGAAGTCTACCGCTTCATGCTCCCGGGGAGCGACCCACGCCCCTACCATGTCAACGACCGCATCCCCCTTGACACGGTCAAAGCGGAGAACGCCGTTTTCATCGTCACGCTTCCGCTGGACGACCGGACGATTGAAGACTCACCCGACCTGCGCATCCTCGGCACGCGCCTGCAGTTGATCGATCGTTTCCGGCCGGATGAAACCATGGACATGCTGCGCGGCAACGTGGCGCGCAATCTTTTCAAGAAGGACCTGCTCGTCGAAGTGGTGCAACCATGACTCCCCGCGCAGCCACCTGGGTCAGCCTCCTCGCCCTTGCGCTTGGCGTGTTCGTCTACCTGCACAATCTGGGCAGCGAGCACGCGGCGACCAATCCGGACGAGCATCTTTACTGGCAGATCACGCGCATGACGGCGGAGGGCGGCGAGTGGCTGCCGCTGAAAAACCTCAACGCACCCGAACGCAACACCAAGCCGCCCGCGCTTTTCTGGCAGGGCATCGTGGCCACCGACTGGGGGCGGCACTGGGAGCTCTGGCGCGTGCGCTTGCCCGTGGCGCTCTACACCCTGGCCACGGCGGCACTCGTCCTGCTGCTCGGACGTCGTCTCGGCGGGCGCTGGCAAACCGGCATCCTCGCGGCGCTCGTCTTTCTCGCATTCTTCAGCACCTACCGCTACGGCCGCGTCGTTCTCACCTCGGCCCCCGAGACGTTCTGGTTTTTTCTGCCGTTCTTCGTGCTGCTTTACTGGCGTCCGCAGGCCGGCGGACTGAGTTGGCCATTGGCCCCGGCCTTCGGTCTGATGATCGGAGCGGGACTGCTCTACAAATCCTTCGCCCTCGTGCTTCCCGCCGCGGCCGGCCTCGGCTGGTGGACGCTGCACCAGCGGGCGTATCGACCGCTCGATTGGCTGCGGAACGACGCGCCCAAAATCGCCCTGCTCTCGCTCATCGCCCTGGCCGTCTTCGCGCTGTGGTTTTTCCTCGATCCCTTTCCCGACCGCATCCTGCAGGATTTCGTCCTGAAGGAAAACGTCGGCAAATTTGACCCGAAGGGCGGAAACTATCTGGTCAACTTTTTCGCCGGCAACTACAGCATCTGGCGGATCCTCTTCGGTTACCCGTTCAATGCGGGGCTGCTCGCGCCAGCCATCGTCGCGGTCTTCTGGCTCGCCTTTCGCCGCCTCGCCGACCTGGCCGAGCCGGAGAAATTGCTGTGGATCTGGGTTCTGACCCAACTCGTTGTCTTCACCTTCCCGAACCAACGCGACGAACGCTATCTGCTCCCCGCCATGCCGGCGCTTGCGCTCCTCGCCGCTCTAGCCTGGACGCGGATTCCGCGCTGGATTCTGGGCATCACGCTCGCAGCGGTCGGAGTCATCACGGCAGGCTTCCTGCTCGGCGCGATCGTCCTCACCGTCGAGGTGGCGGACGGTCCGCTTTATCCGTGGTTCGCATGGCTTGTTTTCATCGGAATCATCGCCGTCGCGGTGGCGGGGCTGCGGAACAAGCAGCTGACGCACACGCTCGCTTGTCCGGCGATTCTGTTGCTCTACCTCGGCTACACCGTCTTCCTCCTACCCTTTGACGGACCGCGCGGAGCCTATGATCGCAGCGCCATCGAGGCCGTCCGCGGGCGCACAGTCATTTTGCCAACAGTCTACGGAGCGCACGATGAAGTTTACCGTTTCATGCTGCCGGGCTGCGAGATCGAGACCGTGAGGGTCGAGCCACCGACCCGGGTGGACGATCTCCGGGCCAACCACCAATTGTTCATCCTCAGCGTCCCGGCCCGCGACCACACGACCGAAAAAACCCCGGGCCTTCGCGTCCTCGGCTCGCGGCTCAACCTCGTCGACCGCTTCACCGGCAACGAATCAAAGGACATGCTGCGCGGCAACATCACCGGGCAATTGTTCAAGAAGGACCTCCTCATTGAGGTCGTGCCCGATGGCGGGTAAGGACGCGTTTCAACCGGACAGCGGTCAGCATCAATTTTCCACGTGTCGGCGGACCGATGAGCGCGTAAAGTGGGCGGCCAATGTCGACGAAAGACGCCAACGCCCAACGGATGGAAAAAATTGTCAGCCTGTGCAAACGGCGGGGCTTCATTTTCCAATCCTCCGAAATCTACGGCGGCCTCAACGGGTTCTGGGATTACGGCCCGGTCGGGACGGAATTGAAGCGCAACCTCAAGGACTTCTGGTGGCGTCGTCATGTTCACGAGCGCGAGGACATGGTCGGCATGGACGGGGCGATCATCATGAACCGCGCCGTCTGGCGGGCCAGCGGGCATGAAGAGACGTTCAGCGATCCGATGGTCGATTGCCGGACTTGCAAGGCGCGGCACCGCGCGGACCAGTTGCCGCAGAAGGATGGTGTGCCCTACTGCCCGGCGTGCGGCGGGCGCGACCTGACCGAGCCACGCGCCTTCAATCTCATGCTCAAGAGCTATGCGGGGCCGATCGAGAGCGACGAGAACATGGTCTATCTCCGGCCGGAGACGGCGCAGGCCATGTTCGTCCAATTCAAAAACATCCTCGAGACATCGCGCAAGAAACTGCCCTTCGGCATCGCGCAGATCGGCAAAGCTTTCCGCAACGAAATCAATCCGCGCAACTACACCTTCCGCTCGCGCGAGTTCGAGCAGATGGAGATCGAGTATTTTTGCCGGGCGGAGGACGGATTGGCCCTGACCGACTACTGGCTCGAGGAGAGGCTGCGCTTTTACGAGGACATCGGGATCCCGCGGGCGAAAATCAAGGTCCATGACATCCCGGACGGCGAGCGCGCGTTCTACTCGAAGAAGACCTACGACCTCGAATACGAGTTCCCCTTCGGCCTGAGCGAACTGGAGGGCGTGGCCTACCGCACGGACTACGACCTTTCCAAGCACATGGAACACAGCGGCAAGCCGCTCGAGTATTTCGACGACGAGAAGAAGGAGAAGTTCGTGCCCCATGTGGTCGAGCCCAGCGCCGGGGTGGACCGCACGGTGCTGGCCCTCATTTGCGAGGCCTACGACGAGGAGGTCGTGACCGACGAGAAAGGCACGAGCGAGACCCGCACCGTGCTGCACTTCCATCCCCGCATGGCCCCGGTGAAGTGCGGCATTTTCCCTCTGCTCAAAAACAAGCCCGCCCTCGTCGAGCAAGCCCGCGCGCTGGCCGCGTCGCTGCGGCCGTTCATGAACGTCTTCTATGATGAAGCCGGCGCGATCGGCCGCCGCTACCGCCGTCAGGACGAGATTGGCACGCCGTTCTGCGTCACCGTGGATTTCGACACCATCGGGGAGAACGGGCCGGAAAAAGCCGGAACCGTCACGCTGCGCCAGCGCGACTCCATGGCCCAGGAACGCATCGCCATGGCCGATCTCCCCGCCCACCTCATCGCGGCCGTGCGCTGAAGCACGTCGTCCCGGACCGTTCAGCTGCCAATCCGCCATGCGCTCCGGCGAAGGAATCGGGAGTTTTGCGCGATGGTTGGACGGAGAAAGTCAAGCTGGCCGCCGCCATGTTCCCGTCCGCTCGCGACACAGCTTGCGCCGGCTAGGCTTCCGCGCGTAAATTGCCTCAATGATTGCGGACAACACCAAACATATTCTCGGCCGCTTCGACGAGTCCCTTGAGTCGCTCCGCGGCCAGGTGCTGATGATGGCCAGCCTGACCGAACGGGTCCTCGTTCTGGCCGGAGAGGGTCTCTTCCGCCGCGATCTCGACGCCTGCAACAGCGTCATCGCCGATGACGACGAAATCGACACGCTGGAGAAGACGATCGACGAGGATGGCGTGGAAACCATGGTGCGATTCCAGCCGATGGCCAAGGACCTCCGCGAGGTCGTCGCGGCCATGAAAGTCAGCAGCAACCTCGAACGCGTGGCCGACCAGGCCGTGGGCATCGCCCGCCGGGCCCGCCGCCTCAACCAGTCACCCTCGCTGAGCGAAACCGCCGGGCTGGAATCCATGTTCCAGATGTCATTGGAAATTTTCCGCGCCAGCGTGCGGAGTTTCGCCGACCGCGACGACGAACTCGGCCGCACGCTCAAGGCGAAGGACCGGGAACTCGACGCCCTGCACCACCGCGCGATCAACGACCTGACGGTGCGGATGACCGAGGACGGTGCGCACATCCACGAATACCTCGACCTCATCTTCGTCGCCCGCATCATCGAGCGGGTCGGTGATCACGCGACGAACATTGCCGAAGACGCCGTGTTCGCCACCTCGGCCGAGGACATCCGGCACACGGCGCAGCCCCCGGCCGCCTGACGCCGTGGCGATGCCGCCCGATCTTCACCTCCAAGCCCGCGGACTGCGCAAGGCCTTCCGCCTCGGTGCCTCGACCCTCGAGATTCTCCGCGGGGTTGATCTCTCGGTCCGGCGGGGCGAAACCGTCTTCCTCTGCGGGGCCTCCGGCGCGGGCAAGAGCACCCTGCTCTACACGCTGGCCGGACTGGAGCAGCCGAGCAGCGGCGAGGTCCACTTCGAAGGCGAACCTCTCTACGGGGTGCCGCCCGCCCGCCAGGCGGCCGTGCGCAACACGCGGATGGGTTTTGTTTTCCAAAGCTACGCCCTGTTGCCGGAGTTGACCGCGCTGGAGAATGTCGCCCTACCGGGGATGATCGGCGGGCGGCTCGACAGCGTGCGCGCCGGCGAGTTGCTCACCCAGGTGGGCCTCGGCGACCGCACGGCACACCTGCCCTCCGAATTGAGCGGCGGCGAGCAGCAGCGCGTGGCCATCGCCCGCGCGCTGGCCAACCGCCCCAGCATGATTTTCGCCGACGAACCGACCGGCAACCTCGACTCGCGCACCGGCGGGGAAATCATCGACCTACTCCTCGGCTTGGCCCGCAGCCACGGCACGACCCTGCTGGCCGTGACCCACGATGCCCGCCTGGCCGGCCGCGGCGACCGCGTTCTGCACATCCGCGACGGGCTGCTGGAGGAAAACGACGCCTGACCGCCTCCGGCAACACTTGCCCCGCGTATCTTCCCCGACTAAGAGTTACCTTCTTCACCCACACCTCAACCAACCAACACACCATGCCCTACGAACTTCCTCCGCTCACCTACCCCAACAACGCGCTCGAGCCGCACATTGATGCGAAGACGATGGAGATCCATCACGACAAGCACCATCAGGCCTACATCACCAACGCGAACAACGCGCTCAAGGATCATTCGGAGCTGCTGGCCAAGCCGGTCAACGAACTCATCGCCGACCTCTCCGTCGTGCCCGAAGCCATCCGCGGTCCCGTGCGCAACAACGCCGGCGGACACGCCAACCACACATTCTTCTGGACCATCATGGGCCCGAACGCCGGCGGCGAGCCCACCGGGAAGCTGGCCGAGGCCATCACGGCCAAGTTCGGCAGCTTCGATGCCTTCAAGGAGGCCCTCGAAAAAGCCGGGGCCACCCGTTTCGGCAGCGGCTGGGCCTGGCTTGTGGTCAATAAGGCGGGCGAGTTGGAAGTCGTCTCCACCGCCAACCAGGACAGCCCGCTCATGGGCAAGGCCGTCGCCGGGGTGGAAGGCACGCCCGTCCTCGGTGTCGATGTCTGGGAACACGCGTATTACCTCAACTACCAGAACCGCCGCCCCGACTACCTCAAGGCCTTCTGGAACGTGGTCAACTGGGACCAAGCAGAGAAAAACTACCTCGCGGCCAAAGCGGCCTGACCTGCACGCAACCGTCAACGGGCGCGCGGCCACAAGCTGCGCGCCCTTTTGCTCCATGGCCTACCTCAACGAAAACTACTTCAAGCTCAAAGCCGGTTACCTTTTTCCCGAGATCGCCCGGCGGGTCAAAACCTTCGCCGAGGCCCATCCAGACGCCGCGGCGCGGGTCATTCGTTGCGGCATCGGCGACGTGACCGAGCCCCTGCCCGGCGCCTGCATTGAAGCGCTGCATGCCGCCGTCGATGAAATGTCGGCGCGCGAAACCTTCCGCGGCTACGGACCCGAGCAGGGCTACGATTTTCTCCGCAGGGCCATCGCGCGGCACGATTTCCGCGACCGTGGGCTGGAGATTGAGGACGATGAGATTTTTGTCTCGGACGGGTCGAAGTGCGACTGCGGCAACATCCTCGACGTTTTCGGTCCGGGCAACCGCGTGGCCATCACCGACCCGGTTTACCCGGTCTATGTGGACACGAATGTGATGGTCGGAAACACGGGCGACGCGGACGAAACGGGCGCTTATGCCGGGCTCGTTTATCTGCCTTGCACGGCGGAGAACGGTTTTGTCCCGTCGATTCCCGACGAGCCGGTGGACCTGATCTATCTTTGCTACCCGAACAACCCGACCGGGGCGGTGGCCACGCGGGAGCAATTGGCCGCGTGGGTCGAATACGCCCGAGGTCACGGCGCGATCATTCTCTTCGACGCGGCCTACGAGGCCTACGTGCGCACGCCGGGGGTGCCGCATTCGATTTACGAAATCGACGGCGCGCGCGACTGCGCCATCGAGTTTCGCAGCTTCTCGAAGAACGGTGGCTTCACCGGACTGCGCTGCGCCTTCACCGTCGTGCCCAAGTCGCTCCAAGCCCGCACCCGCAGCGGTGAAAGCAAATCGCTCCATCCGCTCTGGCTGCGGAACCATACGACGAAATTCAACGGCGTTTCCTACCCGGTGCAACGTGCGGCCGAGGCGGTCTACTCGCCCCGGGGACGCCAGCAGGTCGATGCACTGGTTGATTTCTACATGGAGAACGCGCGCCTCCTGCGCGGAGCCGTGACCGGAGCCGGTTTGCAAGTTTTCGGCGGCATCGATGCGCCCTACATCTGGGTCCGCGGACCCGAAGGCGTGCCCAGCTGGACCATGTTCGACTTCCTCCTGCGCGAGGCCAACATCGTGACCACGCCCGGCAGCGGGTTCGGTGCGGCCGGCGAGGGTTACTTCCGCATCTCCGCCTTCAACAGCCGCGAGCGCGTCGAAGAGGCGGCCGCCCGCCTTGCATCTCTGGACTTCAGCCGCGCCGGTTGATCAGCTAGACTGATCCCCCATGAAACCCCTTGTCCTCGTTCTCCTAGCCGCCGCGACCTCGCCTCTTTTCTGCGGCTGCCAGAGCAATGATCCCTACCAGGACCCGATGTATACGCTGCAACGCGACTTGCGTCACCAGAACCAGGCTTGGGACACGCGGCAGGACCGCCGCGCCATGCGACGCGAGGCGCGCGACGAACGCTACCAGTCGTGGTTCAACAGCGTAATGGAATAACCGCGTGCAGGCTCAGATCCCCTGGGCCACGCGCTGGAGTTCCTGCTGGAAGGCCATGACGTCCGGCTGGCTCGGCCGGTAGCCCGGCGTGGAGGGGTTGAGACCCAGGCGGCCCGTCTGGTCGAGCATCCACTCGGCGGTTTCGCCGTCGGAGAAAGTGACCTTGCCGCTGGCCAGGGCGGACGGCTTGGTGATGGCATCTATCGTCACGTGGACGCCGCCCGGGGGAGGCGCCCCGGCCCGTTCGCCTTCGCCTTCCTGCTTGGCCGCGGCCAGCCGGTCTGCCGCCTCGCTCTGGCGGGGCTGCTCCTTGAGTTGAAGTTTGAGATCGTCCACAAGGAAGCGGACGTCAATGTAAGTTAGGGCCAGCTCGCACTCGGCCTTCAAGCGTCGCTGCACCTCGGCAAGGTTGGCCCCATCCGCCACCCAGGCGGCAACGAGGGCGCGTTGATCATCGGTCAATTTCATGAAGGAACACGCTAACCGCTTTGGCCCGGACTGCAAAGACCGGCCTCGGGACTTGCACATTCGCCGGGTTGGCTTAGAGAAATCTGCATGAACCGGATGGCCAAATCGGCGACCGCCCTGGCGGTGGCGACCACCATGGGCACCGCGGGGTGCGAAAATCTCAGCACGACCGAGGCAGGACTTCTTGCAGCCGGTCTGGCCGGAGCCGCCACGGGCATCGCGCTCGGAACCACTGGCGTGCCCGCCAGCTCGGCTGTGCCCATTTCGCTCGGAGCGGCCGCCGGCGCCGGCGCCCTTGCCGTTCTGGCGACCAACCAGCAAGTCGGCCGCGACCAAAGACTCTTCGCCGAACAGCGCGGGCAGATGCTGGTCGCCCAGGCACGCGAACGCGGCGCGCAAAACATCCCGCGCTACATCCTCGTGGACACCGTCTCCAGCCGTCCGACCGGCGGCGGACGGCCGGTCATGATCTTCGACACGGCCAGCGGACAGGTGGCGAGCAACCGGCTGTATTTTGTCGGCCAGCCTCCCGGGCCCTACGGATTCACCGAGGTGCCACCGGGGTTCGGACCCGGCGGAGAATGAGGAGCGCTCCCGGAGGCGCCCCCGCAGGAACCATGACCGAACGTCCCCCCTTCCACATTCTGCCGCACGCGCAGAGGGCCCGGCTCTTCGGGGTGGACTACGCGGTCGAGATGCTGCCCGACGGCGGCGAACTCTACATCACCAGCCAGGCCTGGCACTGGCGGGACTACCTGCAACCGGATCGCTGGTGGGACGCTGCCGGCCTTTCGGTCAAGGGCGTGCGTCAAGGAGGCAGCACCGGGACGGTTTACCGCGCGAGCAGCACACCGACGGGGCAGCCGCCTCGCGACCTCGTGGTCAAATATTCGCGGGTCGCGCAGGATGTGCCGCTCTTCATCCCCGACGATTTTCTCGATTCGTTGCCGGGCGAGGCCGTGGCCCGGGCCCGTTTCCTCGGGCCTTTCGCCGAATTCGGCCTGATTCAGGAACTGCGGGACAGCGTTTTCAACCACGGAAACCGCCGCCTCCGAACCAAGATTCCCCTCGCCATCTATTCGCCGCCGGAAAAATACCCGCTCTGGCAGACGGGCCGCCACACCGACATCTTCCGTTCGCATTTGCGCACCGTCGGGCAGGAACAATTCGAAAATGGACTGCATCAGGTCGCGCTCGACATCGAGCGGGACTATCTCGAGATCTTCGCCTGGGTGGACGGGATTGATGCCGAAGAGGCCTTCAATCGCGGCCTGATCAATCAACAGGAGTTGGTGGACATGACGCGCCACTCGAACCACACCCTTGCCCGCCTCGGCTATCGGGTGCTCGACAACAAACCGCGCCATCTCATCGTGCGCCCGCAACCGGCGGGATCCCTTCTGCGCCACGAGGGACAATTTGTTTACACCATGATCGACTTCGAATTGCTCCAACGGCACGAGGACGCCCCCTCGGATCGCTTCGGCCCGAAAGTCCTGATCGATTAGGCCCGGCGGGCCCGCGGATGAAACTGCCGGTGCGCCTTGTGCAGTTGCCGCGAATCGACATGGGTGTAGATCTGCGTGGTCGAGATATCGGCGTGTCCGAGCATCTCCTGGATGATGCGCAGATCGGCCCCGCCCTCGAGCAGATGCGTGGCGAAGGAATGCCGGAGCATGTGCGGATGAATCTCCCGCGACAGGCCCGCCCGCCGCCCCAGCGCGACGAGCAGTTGCCAGATGCGCTGGTTCGTCAGCTTGCGTCCGCGCACGGAGAGAAAAATTTCGCCGCCGGTCCGCCGGCTGACCAGCTCCGGCCGGCCCGTGCGCAGGTAGCGCTCCAATGCCTCCCGCGCACCCGCCCCGACAGGAACAAGCCGCTGCTTGTTGCCTTTGCCGACCACGCGGATGAAACCCTTGTCCAAGTCGAGATTCTCCAGCCTCGCCCCGCACAGTTCCGAGACGCGCAGGCCGCTGGCGTAGAGCAACTCGACGATGGCCCGGTCGCGCTGTTCAAGCGGGGTGTCCCCGGCGGCGGCCTCGATGAGCTTCTCCACCTCCGGCGCGGAGAGCGTTTCAGGAAGGTAGCGCTCGATCTTCGGCACGCCGAGGAACTCGGTCGGATCGACCGTGGCACCGTGGCGCTGGACGAGGTGGCGGAAAAAAATTCGCAGGGCGACCGCGTGCAGCTTGATCGTGGCGGCCGCGGCCCCGCCGCGTTTGCGCCAGCCGAGAAACTCGCCGATCTGCTCCGGCGTGACCTCGGTCCACTCCGCGGCCCGCGGGCCGTCGCCCAGCCAGCCGGCAAACAACTCCAGCGAAGCCCGCGTGCTCAGCTGGTAATTGTCCGACAACCCCCGCTCGGTCGCGAGGTGGAGGATGAACTGGTCGATCCGGGCGTTCACGCCGGGCGGCGCGCCAAGGCCAGCCGCTCGTAGGCCTCGCGGTATTTGGCCGCCGTCCGCGCAACGATCTCCGGCGGCAAATGCGGCGCGGGCGGCTGACGGTTCCATCCGGATGCGAGGAGAAAATCCCGCACGAACTGCTTGTCGAAGCTCGGCGGGTGCGTGCCCGGCTCCCACTGGTCGGCCGGCCAGAAGCGGGACGAGTCAGGGGTCAGACATTCGTCAATGAGCAACAACTCCTCGTCGCAACGCCCGAACTCGAACTTGGTGTCGGCAATGATGACCCCGGCGCGCTCGGCCTTGGCCCGCCCGTGTTCGTAAATTTCAAAGCTGGCCTCGCGCAGCTGATGCGCCAACTCATCGCCGACCAGCCGCCGGCACTGGTCCCAGCTGATGGGTTCGTCATGACCGGATGTCGCCTTGGTCGTCGGGGTGAAAAGCGGCGACGGCAATTTGGAGGCTTCGCGCAACCCGCCGGGAACCTGGTGCCCGCCGACCGTGCCATGCTCGCGATATTCCTCCCAAGCCGCGCCGGCCAGGTAACCGCGCACCACGCACTCGACCGGCAGGGGCTTGGTCCGCCGGACGAGCATGGAACGCCCGGCCAGGTCCTCCGCCAACGGCTTCATTTCCGACGGAAACAACGCGAAATCCGCGGTGATGAAATGGTTGGGGACGAAATCCAGCCGCTGGAACCAGAAGGCCGAGAGCGCCGTGAGCACCTCGCCTTTGCCCGGGATCGGATCGGGCAGGACACAATCAAAGGCGGACAGCCGGTCGGTGGCCACGAGCAGGACGCGGTCCCCCGACGCATAGACCTCGCGGACCTTGCCGCGCCGGATCAAATCCCAACCGGGAATCTGCAGTTCCGCCATGGCCCACAGCTTTAGCGTCCGGCACGCACCGGAGCAAAGCCCAAAGAAGCCCGTCGCAAATTCCTTGGAACCGCGCGACCGCTGGCCTAGCCTGTCCGGTTCCATGGAATTTCTGACCCTTCTCGCCCAAGCGGCACCCGCCGGCCAACCGCAACCGCCGGTCATCTTTCAGTTCCTCCCGCTCATCATCATCGCGGTGCTTTTCTATTTCCTGCTCATCCGCCCGCAGCAGAAAAAACAGAAGGAGCACCAGCAACTCGTCTCCAGCGTCAAGACCGGCGACAAGGTCGTGACCAGCGCCGGCATCCACGGCATCGTGGCCAACGTCAAAGAAACCACCCTCTTGATCAAGGTGGCCGACAACGTGAAAATCGAGATGGACAGGGCCGCCGTCGCCTCGGTCTTGAAACCCTCCGACAACGCCTGACCGTGCCCCCAGGCCCGGAGCGAACGCATCCCAATCCATGAGCCCGACCCTGACCTTCCTCGCCGGCCTGCTGCTGCTGGGCCTGTTCCTCTGGTATTTCCTCACCGACATTCCGGCACGCAAGCGTTTCGTCGGTCTCGTGCTCACCGTCTTCCTCGTGGCCTTCTGCCTCGAGGCCATCATTCCGCCCTCGCAGAAAATCCGCCTCGGCCTCGACCTTCAAGGCGGCACCTCCTTCCTCCTTCGTCTCGTCGGGCAGGATGGTGAAGAAATCACCCCGACCACCCTCGATCAGGCCATTGAGGTCATCCGCAAGCGCGTCGACCAATTCGGCGTGAGCGAGCCGGTCATCGCCGCCCAGGGCCGCGACCGCATCCTCGTGCAGATCCCCGGGCTCGACACCCAGCAGCTCGCCCAAACGAAGGAGCAGCTCCAACGCGTGGCCAAGCTGGAATTCGCCCTCGTCCACCCGCAGAGCGAAGCGATCCTCGCCGAGTTCGATGCCGGCCAGGGCGTGCTCCCGCCGGGCTTCGTCCTCAAGGAATACCAGGACACGATCGAAGGCAAGGAGCGGACCATCCGCCTGCTGGTCAAACAGCGCCCCGACCTCACAGGCGATCGCGTGAGCGCCGCCCACCCCTTTTACGATACCCAGGGCTACGGCGTTTCCATGACGCTCGACAGCGAAGGCGGCAAAATGTTCGGCGACCTCACCGCGGCCAATGTGGGCCAGCGTCTCGCCATCATGCTCGACGGCGATGTGCAAAGCGCCCCGAGCATCCGCCAACCCATCTACGGCGGTCAGGCCACCATCACCGGCCGCTTCACCGATTTGCAGGCCCGCAACCTCGCCAGCGTGCTGGAGAACCCGCTGCGCACCCCGGTCGAGATCGAGGAAACCCGCAGCGTCTCCGCCTCCCTCGGGGCGGACTCGATCAAGAGCGGCGTGGGCGCCGGACTCCTCGGCCTGGCCCTCACCCTTGTCTTCGTGCTGATTTACTATCGCCTGGCCGGCCTCATCGCCTGCCTGGCCCTCGGGGTGAACATCGTTCTGCTCTTCGGCGCGATGTGCATGTTCAACTTCGTCCTGACCCTGCCGGGCATCGCCGGCATCATCCTGACCATCGGCATGGCCATCGACGCCAACGTGCTCATCTTCGAGCGTCTGCGCGAGGAAATGGCCGCAGGCAAATCGCTCAGCGGCGCCCTCAGCGCGGCCTACGACAAGGCGTTCTCCGCCATTTTCGACGCCAACCTCACCACCCTCATCACCTCGGCCATCCTGTTCTGGCAGGCCACCGGCCCGGTCAAGGGCTTCGCCATCGCCCTGACCCTCGGCATCATCGCCTCGATGTTCTCCGCCCTGCTCTTCACCCGCACCTGCTTCGGCTACATGCTGGAAAACTTCGGGCTGAAAAAACTTGGGATGCTCAACTGGATCCCCGCGCATCGCATCGACTTCATCGGCAAACGCCGCGCCGCCCTCATCTTCTCGCTCGTCGTCATCCTGGGCTCCATGGGCTACTTCGCCTGGCGGGGTGAGAAGAATTTCGGTGTCGACTTCACCGGAGGCGACCTGGTCGTCCTCGCCACCACCCAGAACATTCCCCTCGCCGATGTGCGCCGCACCGTCGAGGCGGCGGGCCTCGGGGACAGCACCATCCAGAGCGCGATGGACGAAGGCCGCGAACTCATCACCGTGCAGAGCCGGGTCAACACGGCCGACGCCGTGGTGGCCGCCCTGCAGAAAGACATGCCGGACGCGGGATGGACTTTGCAGCAGAGCGACACGGTCGGACCCCGCGTGGGACGCGAGCTGGCCGGGCGCTCCCTTTTTGCCCTCGCCCTCGGCCTCGTCGGCATCCTCATCTACGTGACCGTCCGCTTCGAATTCTCCTTCGCCCTCGGGGCCATTGTCGCCCTGCTCCACGACGTCATCATCACCGTCGGCGTCTTCTCGCTGCTCGGACGCGAATTTTCCCTCGTCATGGTCGGAGCGGTCCTGACCATCGCCGGCTACTCGATCAATGACACCATCGTGGTCTTCGACCGCGTGCGCGAAGGCCTGCAAAGCGGGCGCCGCGGCACGGTCGCCTCGATCATGAACGAGTGCATCAACGAGACCCTCGGCCGGACCATCCTGACCGGCGGCACCACCCTCATGGCCACCGCGGCGCTCTTTTTCCTCGGCGGGCCGGTCCTGAGCGACTTCGCCCTGGCCATCCTCATCGGCATCCTCGTCGGAACCTATTCCTCCATCTACGTCGCCTCCCCCATCGTTCTCTGGTGGGCCAAGCGCACCGGCCGGAGCATTAAGCGCGAAGTGCTCGGTGACCTGCAACAACCGGCTTCCTGACCACCTGTGCCCGAGGCTGTGACTCGG
The DNA here is from genome assembly GCA_041736875.1 of Chthoniobacterales bacterium. Lineage (GTDB taxonomy): Bacteria > Verrucomicrobiota > Verrucomicrobiia > Chthoniobacterales > JACTMZ01 > JACTMZ01. Next base: position 33,249 of record JBGSSV010000016.1, read on the forward strand.
CCTGAAACACCATGATCGACCAGACGGTCCTGCTGTGGGGCGGGTTCACTCTGCTGATTCTCGGCCTGCTCGCCCTCGACCTCGGGGTTTTCCAACGCAAGCCCCATGTGATCGGGACCCGCGAGGCCATGGCGTGGTTCACCATCTGGACCAGCCTCGCCCTTGTCTTTTGCCTTGGCATCCTTCTTTTCCACGAACGCCGGGGCGAGGCCGCCATGGAATTTCTCACCGGCTTCGTCGTCGAGAAGTCGCTCAGCATCGACAATATCTTTGTCTTTGTCCTCATCTTCAGTTTTTTCCGCGTCCCGCCCGCCTTCCAGCACCGGGTGCTTTTTCTCGGCATCGTCGGCGCGATCATCCTGCGCTTCGCCTTCATCGTGGCCGGCTTGGCTCTCCTCGACCGCTTTAGTTGGATGACCTATGTCTTCGGGGCTTTTCTCGTCTTCACCGGGATCAGCATGATGCGCCGCAGGGAGGAGACGACCGACCCGGGGAGCAATTGGGTCATCCGCCTGTTCCGCCGGTATTTCCCCGTCACCGACCAATACGACGGACAGAAATTTTTCCGCCGGATCGACGGGCGCTGGGTCGCCACGCCGCTCTTCATCGTGTTGCTCGCCATCGAGTCGACCGACATCATTTTCGCCGTCGATTCGATTCCCGCAATCTTCGCCATCACGCGCGAGCCGTTTCTCGTCTTCACCTCGAACATCTTCGCCATGCTCGGCCTGCGCTCGCTCTATTTCGCCGTCGCGGGCTTCATGCAGCGGTTCCACCTCCTGCGCTACGGCTTCGCCTCCATCATCCTCATCCTCGGCGTCAAGATGCTGGCCACCGACTTCTACCAGTGGCCGGTGTCCGTCTCGCTCGTCCTCATCCTCGTCATCCTCCTAGTCTGCGTGATCCTCTCGCTCCTGCGCCCGCGAGCCGACGACCTCAAGATGATCTTCGAGCAGCCGGAGAAACTCGGTCTCATGCCCTTCCGCCGCTTGCTCCTCATCGAAAACATCGTCGATCTCGGCGAACTGCGCGTGCGTGACGCCATGCGACGACGCAGCGGCGCCGCCTGCCTGCAATTGGATCTTCCGTGGACGGAGAATCTGACCCGCATACGCGAGGCCAGATTTTCCCGCTACCCGCTGCTGGAGAACTCCGGCACGGACAAGCCCCTGGGTCTCATTCTGCTCAAAGACTTGGCCCTCGGGACCTCGTGGCCGCACCTCGACGGCGCCGCCCTGCGGCCGATGGCCCGGCCATGCCCGCATCTGCCCGAAGACCTGCCTCTTGAGGAGGCCATGTCCCGACTCCAGCGCGGCAACCATCAGATGGCCATGGTGACCGGTGACGGCGGCGCCTGGACCGGCCTCATCACGATGGAAGACATCCTCGAGGAAATGGTCGGGAAGATCGGCGATGAATTCGACACCGACCGGACCGGCCAGATTGTGTCCCTGGCCGACGCCATCACCCCGGGCCGGGTCGTGCTCGGCGTGGAGGCCCCCGATCTGCCGTCGGCCATCGAGCAAATCATCCGGGGCATCCCGCCCGCCGAATTGCCGGCGGACCCGCGCACGATCCTCACCCAGATCCTGCAACGCGAGACCGCCATGACAAGCTATCTCGGGCAGGGCCTGGCCATTCCGCATTGCCGCCTGGCTGACTTGGAGCAACCGGTGCTGATCTTCGCGCGGGCGGAAAGCGGCATCGCCCTGACCGGCAGCAACGAGCGAGCCACCCTCTTTTTCATTTTACTCACTCCGGAAAAGATAGCGCGCCTCCAACCTCGCCTGCTCGCCGATGTTGTCGGCTTGATCGAGAGCGACTATGTAGCCGAAAAGCTCCGCAGCGCCGCCGAGCCCGATGAGGTCATCGAAGCCATCCGGGACGGCCTGCAGGTCGCCCTCGATTGACCGACGGCTTCGCACTCGCCAACGCGGCACCCAGCGACTAACTCTCATTCCTCCGGTGGAAATTCATCGTCCAAGAACTCTCGGTTGGGGGCGGGCCGCCGGGTTGCTTTACGGGGACTGGGGCACGAGCAAGGCCTACGTCATCGGATTGGCCTTCGCGGCCATGGGGTTCGGTTCCCTGCCCATCGTGCTCGCGGTCTGCGCGCTGAGCCTCATTGTCGGCCTCAACTACATTGTTGTCTGCCGCTGCTTTCCGTGCGGCGGCGGCGTGTATTCCGCGGCGCGCCCGCACGGCCGCCTGCTCGCCGTGGTCGGCGCACTCCTCCTGCTGGCCGACTTCACCGTCACGGCGGCGCTGAGCGCCTGGGCGGCCTTGAGCTATCTCGGCGTGGCCACCGCTTGGATCCCGGCGGCCTCCATCACGGTCATTCTCCTCTTCGGCGTGCTGAATTATTATGGCCCCCACCACAGCGGCACCTTCGCCCTCGGGCTGGCCGCCCCGGTTTTGCTCTCCGTGCTCGGCATCATCGTTCTGGCTGGGCCACATCTGAGCTTCTCCGGACTCGAGTTGCCCCATGCGGATTTTCATTCGAACTGGGTCGCCTTCGCCGGCGTGATCCTCGCCCTCAGCGGCGTCGAGGCCATCGCCTCGCTCACCGGCGTGCTCAAGACCGACAAAGGCTCCACCCCCGAGCAACCCCGCGTGGGCCGCAACGCCACCAAGGCCATTCTCCCCGTCGCCCTCGAAGTCAGCATCGGGACCGCCCTCCTCGCTTGGGCCGTGCTCTCCCTGCCCCATGCGCTGCAGGACCAGATGATCGAGCGAAAGGACGACATTCTGCGCTTTGCCGCCGAGCATTATGCCGCGCTGGCCTTTGGACCCTTCGCCGCGTCGGCCTTCGGATGGTTTGTCGGCATCGCTTTTGCCCTCCTCCTCTTCAGCGCGGTCAACACGGCCGTCGCTGCCTTGATCGGGCTCATGTTCATGATGTCTTCGGATGGCGAAATGCCCCGCAATTTCAGCCGATTGGGACGGCATGGAGTTCCCGGTATTCCCCTGGCCCTCGCCGTGGGGTTGCCGATCATCGTGCTGCTCATCGCGCCCGGACTCGAGGCGCTGGCCGGCCTTTACGCCATCGGCGTGGTCGGGGCCATCGCGGTCAACTTGGGCTCCTGCGCCTTCAACCGTTCACTGCCCATCGGATGGCCAGTCCGCCTGAGCATGGGCACCACCTTCATCCTCCTCTGCCTCGTCTGGCTGACCATCGCCCACACCAAACCCGAGGCGCTCTTTTTCGTCACCTGCGTCGTGCTCATCGGGCTCGGCCTCCGCGCTTGGAGCCAGAAACACAAGGGCATCACGACGGTCACGGTCTCCCGCCAGGTTGCGGCCATGGTGGAATCGATGGAGTTGGAGAAGCTTAAACCGACGCCGCAGGAAGGCGGAAAAATTCTCCTTTGCCTGCGCGGTCTCACCCCGGTGCTCAAGTTCGCCATCGAGACAGCCAAAGTCCGCGGATCCACTCTCTACGTCCTCTACGTCCGTGAAGTCGCCGTCGCGTTCGGCGCCACGGCGGAGGGAGCCACGGCCCGTTGGCAGGATGACCCGGAGGCCGCACTCATCATGAAAACAGCCCGGATGATCGGCGAGGAAGCCGGCGTCAGTGTGATCCCCATCTACGCCGTCTCGGAAAGCGCCGGCGCCGCCATCGTGGACGTAGCCGCCACGCTCGGCGTCGACGAGATGTTCCTCGGGGCCTCCGGTCACTCGGCTCTGGCCCATCTGCTCCACGGCAGCGTGGTCCAGCAGGTCGTGCGAAATCTTCCGGATGAAATCGGCCTCGTCATCCGTGGCTAAGCCGCCCGCCTCCCGCCGATGAGCCCCCTGCAAAAAGTCGTCCACCTCGCCCCCCCGAAGAGGCTCTCGGTCGAGCTGCTCGAACTCTCGGAGTCCGTGCAGGACGCCGATATCACCTTGGGCGACCTGATGGATCAGCTCGAGGGCCGCGTTTACACCATGCTCCTCGTGCTCCTCTCCCTGCCTTTCTGCCAGCCGGTGCTGCTTCCCGGGCTTTCCACGCCCTTTGGCGTGGTCATTGCTCTCCTCGGACTGCGTTTCTCCGTGCGCCAACGGCCCTGGCTGCCGCAGCGGCTGCTGGCGACCAAACTGACCGCAAAATTTCTTCCCGCCGTGATGCGCGGTAGCGCCAAGCTCCTCGGCGCGATGGAAAAACTGCTCCACCCTAGACTCATCTGGCTTTTCGAATATCGCCTCACCCAATTTCTTGCCGGGAGTGCGATCTTCGTCTGCGGACTGTTCCTGCTCTTGCCCCTCCCTATCCCGCTCAGCAACATGATCCCGGCCCTCACCGTGGTGCTCACGGCGGCGGCCTTTTCCGAGAGGGACGGCTACTGCCTGATCGCTGCAGGCCTCTTGTTCGTCCTGACCCTCCTCTTCTTCGCCGCCCTCGCCTGGGGCGGAGCCGAAGCCCTTCATTGGGTAGGCCACGAGGTCTGACCACCGGATGCCGCAGAGCGTCGGCTATTGAGTCGGTCGCGCCCGTTTGCAATGCTGAACGCGATGGATTCCGTGCTCTTGCTCTGGCTGATCTTCGCCGTCACGGTGGTCACGGTCTGCACGCTGGATCTTTTCGTCATCACGCACCGGCATTCGGCCGCCGGCGTGGCCAGCGCCCTGCGCTGGACCGGCCTCTGGGTCGCGCTGGCCCTGGGATTCAGCGCGGCCATTTACCAGCTTCATCCGCGCGGTGGCGAATTTTCCACCCTCTTCATCGCCGGCTACCTGACCGAGTATTCGCTCTCGGTCGACAACCTGTTCGTCTTCATTCTCATCTTTTCCCTCATGGGCGTCTCGGCGGCGGCGCAGCCCAAGCTGATCAAGCTCGGCATCTACCTTTCCATCGTCCTGCGCATCCTTTTCATCCTCTTCGGCATCGCCCTCGTCCAGCAGTTCCACTGGCTGCTCTACCTCTTCGGGGCCCTCTTGATCTGGACCGCGTGGAAAATGCTCATGGCCGACAAGGACGAGCAGGTCAACCCTGAGCACAACATCCTCTACAGACTGGCCGCAAAGCTTCTGCCCGTGCATGACGTCGGGCCGGACAGCCGACGCCTGGTGATCAAGGCCGACGGGCGCTGGTTCATCACGCCATTGTTTTTGGTCTTCCTCGTCATCGGCAGCACCGACGTTCTCTTCGCCCTGGATTCAATTCCCGCGATCATGGGCATCAGCCAGGAACCCTTTGTCGTCCTGACCTCGAACGTCTTCGCCGTCCTCGGCCTGAACTCGCTCTTTTTCGCGCTGCGGGGCGTCATGGGGATGTTCAAATTTCTCCAGCACGGCGTCAGCTTCATCCTCTTCTTCATCGGGGCCAAAATGATCGCCGGAGCCTGGCCGCCCGCGGAGCACTGGTTCAAGGAACACACTTTTGTTTCCCTGCTCTTCATTGGCACCGTTCTCGCCCTTTCGATTGTCCTTTCCATCTGGCACAACCGCCTCAGCCCTGCGCCGGTGACGGAGGATCAACCATGAGTGAGGCCGCCCAATTCGGACTCACCATGCTGGTCGTGGGCATGGGCGGAACTCTCCTGACCCTGCTGGGCCTGGTGCTGATCCTTCGCGTGCTCACCGCCATGTTTCCCGTCGAGAAACCGCCCGCCGACAAGGCGGCTCCGGAGGCCAAACCATGATCGAGGGCGTTCTGAGCGGATTCGGTGCACTGACCGAGGGTGTCCGCTACCTCCAGACCAGCGGCGGTAGCAACCTGGTCATGATCGGTGTGGCGGCGGTCATGTTCTGGCTGGCCATTCGCAAAGGAGTGGAGCCCCTGCTCCTCCTGCCCATCGCCTTCGGCTGCCTGCTGGTCAACCTGCCGCTCAGCGAGGTCATGCACCCCGGCGGAGTCCTCAAAACGCTCTACGACTTCGGCATCGGCAACGAACTTTTCCCCCTGCTGATCTTTGTCGGCATCGGCTCGATGACCGATTTCTCGCCCCTGTTGGCCAGTCCGCGCTTGCTGCTCTTCGGGGCGGCCGGCCAGATTGGCATTTTTCTCACCCTCCTTCTCGCCCTCGCGCTCGGGTTTTCCAAGGCCGAGGCAGTCTCGGTCGCCGCCATCGGGGCCTGCGACGGGCCGACGGTTATCTACGTTTCCAACCTCTTCGCTGAGAAGGGTCAGATTCCCACCGCCATGGTCGGTGCCTTGGCCGTGGCGGCCTACTCCTACATGGCGCTGGTGCCGATCCTTCAACCGCCAATCATGCGTTTGCTCACCACGCGCAAGGAGCGTGAGATCAAAATGCCCAGCCCCAAGGGAAAAGTTTCCAAGGCGGCCCTGATCGCCTTCCCGATTGTCATCGTGGTCATCACCGGAATCGTCGCCCCCCAAGGGCTGCCCTTGATGGGCATGATCATGCTGGGCAATTTCCTCAAGGTCAGCGGGGTGGTGCCCCGCCTGGCCGCCGCGGCCGAAAACGAGATCACCAACGTCTCCACCCTCTTTCTCGGGCTGGCCATCGGCGGCACGATGGCCGGGCCGCAGTTTTTGACCCGGGAAACCCTGATGGTTTTCGCCCTCGGATTGGTGGCCATCGTCATGGACACCGTCGGCGGAATCACCCTCGGAAAAATCTGGTGCTGGCTCTCGGGGGGGAAGGTGAACCCGCTCATCGGTGCCGCCGGCATCTCCGCCTATCCGATGGCCGCCCGCCTCGTGCAAACCGAGGGCCAGCGATGGAACAAGCACAACTTCCTCCTCATGCACGCCATGGCCGCCAACACCGGCGGACAGATCGGCTCCGTCATGGCTGCCGCCATCATGCTCTCGGTTCTCAAGGGCCTGGGGATCCTCTGACCCAACGAAGCGCGCTCAGGCCTGCGCCGGATCGCGTTCCGCCATCGGTAACATGCCCGTTGAGCGGAAGCAAACTGCGACTCCGAAGGTGAAGATCGTTCCGACCAGCACGTAATAGGGCCAGGCGATGGCAGGCCACCACTCGGGCAGGAACCAGCCAAAGGCCCACTCGGTAGGCACCAGCCTGCCGGTGAGCAGCGCGCCAATCTCGACCGACGGAACCTTGACTTTGCAGAGGACAAGCACCGCGACCATCCCCGCAAGCATGGCGAAAACATTGGCCCGATCGCTGCCGCGGCGCTCGGTCAACATGCCGAGCAAAAACATCCCAAGCAAACTGCCGTAGCTGTAGCCCAGGATCCCGAGGGCCAGCGGAATGATGGTGATGTTGGTCTGCAGCACGGCATAGGCCGCGGCTGTGGCCACACCAACCATGAGAGCGCCGAAAACCACCGTGGAAATACGCGCCACGGAAACGGCCCGCCGATCCGTGGCATCTCCGCCACCCAGATACGGAAAATAAAAGTCGCGCACGAACGAGGTGGCCAGGGCGTTGAGCGCAGCCGAGGTCGAGCCCATCATGGTGGCGAAGACTCCCGCCACGATCAGCCCGCGCACCCCCACCGGCATCTCGTTGACGATGTAGTGGGCAAAGACTTCGTTGGCCGAAGCCGGCAACGACAGGTCGGGATCGGTCTCATAGTGGATGGCCAGGAGCAGACCGATGGCGAGAAAACCAAGCACGATGGGGATGTCGGCGAATCCGCTGACGATGAGCGAGCGCCGCGCCTTGGCCGGATTCTCCGCGGTCAGCAGACGCTGGACCATGTCCTGGTCCGTTCCGTGGGTCGCCATGGTGAAAAAGGTCGAGCCGATGATGGCCGCAAAAATCGTGTAGGGCGTCTCGAGCATCCCCTTGAAAGCCGCGAGGAACGGCTGGCTCGAATCCCACCCGGTCTGGAACATTCCCGCCCCGGGATTGGCCGCCATGCTGGCCGAGATCGTGGTCATCCCACCCGGGATGGAAAGATAGATGGCTCCCAAGGCGAAAAAGATGGCTCCGATCATCAGGCAGGCTTGGATGAGGTCGGTCCAAACCACCGCCTTGATACCGCCCACCGCCGTGTAGACCGTGGTAACCACCGTGGTGAAAAGGATGCCCCAGAAGTAAGTGGCAAGGGTCACCGGCACTTCGGGATAAAGGTAGCGCCAGACCACCACAATGATGACCCCGCCGAGATAAAGGCGCACACCGATACCCAACACGCGGGTGACGAGAAAAATGGCGCTGGCCATGTTGCGGGTCCGCGAGCCGAAACGCAGGTCGAGAAATTCATAAATGCTCTGGACCTTGTGGCGGTAGTAAGGCGCGATGAAAACGTAGGCGATGATGAAACGCGCGATAACCGTGCCGATGGCCAGTTGCGCGTAGGCAAAGCTCCGCGTCTTGAACCCTTCGGCCGGTGCCCCGAGAAACGTGGCCGCACTGGTTTCAGCCGCAATGATCGAGGCCAGCACCGCCCACCAAGGAATTTTGTGACCGCCGAGAGTGAATTCCCGCAGGGTGTCATTGCCCCGCCCGGCCCACAGACCGATGCCGACGATGACGGCGAAATAGACCGCCACCACGATGGCATCAACAATCAGCGCGGCCTGCATCAGAACCGCGGAAGATAGGGCTTTTCCCCGCTCAGTCGAAGCGAATTCGCGGGGGCAAACTTTGACTCTGGCCAGCCCCCCGCGGCTTCGGCATCCTCGCCCGTCGAGATGACTTGGGAGATCGCCACTATACTCGTGCTCGTCGGCTTCGCGATGGTTCAATTCATCCGCGAGCGCTGGCCGACCGACCTCACGGGCTTGGTGGCCTTCGCCATCCTGCTGGTCCTCTCGCAGATTCCGGGGGAGAACTCCTTCCCCGAATCCGGCCAACTGCTCCGAGTCTTCGCCAACGCCGCACCGATCACGGTTGCCGCCATGTTCATCCTGACCTATGCGCTCGAGCGCACCGGAGCCATCAGCCGCGCCCTGGGCGCGCTGGAGAACGCCAGCAACATCGGTCCGCGGGGCCTGCTGCTCATCATGATGGCCGGGACAGCTATCGTGTCGGCTTTCATCAACAACACCCCCGTGGTCGTGGTCGGATTGCCCATCGCCATTCACCTGGCCAAGCGTGCCGGCGTCTCGGCCTCCATTTTCCTCATCCCCCTCTCCTACGCCGCGGTCTTTGGCGGCTCCTGCACCCTTGTGGGAACCAGCACAAACATCCTGGCCAGCGGGCTGCTGACCGATAGCGGCAACGCGCCCCTCGGCATGTTTGAACTTGGTGCCGTCGCCCTGCCGCTTGCCCTCATCGGCATGGCCTACGTCGCCTGGGTCGCCCCGAAGATTCTGCCCACCCGCAAAACCCTGACGCAGGATCTCGACGAGGGTTCAATCTCGGAATACGTGGTCGAGGCCACGGTGCAGGCGAAATCTCCAGCCATCGGCAAAACCCTCGCCGAGGCCGGATTGGGCCCCGGCTCGGGCATGCGCGTCATTGAGGTGGTCCGCGGCGAGGACCCGTCCTATGAGCCGCTTGACACGCTGCGCCTGCGCCAGAGTGACCGGCTGGTCATTGCCGGCGCCCCCAGCGCGGTGGCCAGCATTCTCGCCATGCAGGGGGTGAGCCTGCAGGCCGAGAAAGGGCCGGCGGGCGAACCCATCACCGCGCATGAGGGCCACCTGGCCGAGGCGATCATCGGGCCACTTTCCGAGTTGACCGGACGCGGCCTGCGCGACCTGAACTTCCGGCAGCGCTTCGGCCTCGTCGTCCTCGCCATCCATCGCCGCGGAATCAACCTGAGCCGCGGCTTCGAAAATGTGCCCCTCCAGCCCGGCGACACCCTGCTGGTGCTCGGCAGCGACACCTCGATCGATCAGTTGCGTCGCAGCACCGACTTGCTTCTTCTCGACCGCACACGCATCACGACGTCGGCCCAACGCGCCAGCGCGCCGCTCGTCTTCGGCACCCTGGCCGCCGTGATTCTGGTCGCGTCCTTCGAGTGGGTGCCGATTGAGGTGGCCGCACTGGTCGGTTGCGCCCTCCTCATGGCCACGGGGACGATCAAGCCGCGACAAGCCTACAAGTCGATCGATTGGAGCCTCATGTTCCTCATCTACAGCACGCTGGCCCTCGGCCTGGCGATGGAAAGCACCGGGGCAGCCAAGCTGATCGCGGAGAACCTCGCCTTCGGGGCGACGGCTTTCGTCGCCGAGGCGTGGAAGCCCCTCGTGCTGCTCGCCACCATCTATTTTCTCACCATGGTCATCACCGAGGTGCTGTCGAACAACGCCACGGTCGTGCTCATGATGCCGATCGCCCTCGGCCTGGCCGCGCAACTCGGGGTGGACGCCCGGCCCTTTGCCATCGCCATCACCCTCGCCTCCAGCGCGGCTTTTGCCACCCCCATCGGCTATCAGACCAACACCTACGTCTACTCGGCCGGCGGCTACCGTTTCGGCGACTTCATGCGCATCGGCGCCCCCCTCAACCTCCTTTATTTTGTCGGAGCCATAGCCATCATTCCGCTCGTCTGGCCATTCCGTCCGTAAAACTTTTTTTCGCGATGCCGGACCGGTCATCGTTGACAAGGTGTCTGCGCGTGCTAACTACGCCGCGTGCTTTTTCCCTTCGCCGAATATTGGTGGTTCTACATTGCCTTCACGTTTTTCGTCCTGTGCATCCTCGCGCTTGACCTCGGCGTGTTCCATCGCGAGGCCCATGAGGTGGGCTTTCGCGAGGCCGCGACCTGGAGTGTCATCTGGGTCGTCACCGCCCTGCTCTTCGGCTGGGGCTTCTACAGCTATGCCGCCTGGAAGTTTCCGCAGGACCCGCGATTGATGGCTCTGCCGGGCTTTGATCCCTCGGCCGCTGCCTGGCAGACCGGACTGGAATACCTGACCGGCTACATCGTGGAGAAGTCGCTTTCGGTCGACAACATCTTCGTCTTCGTTGTTGTCTTCACCTACTTCGCCATCCCCGCGAAGTATCAGCACCGCATCCTTTTCTACGGCATCATCGGGGCGCTCGTCTTCCGCATCATCTTCATTGCTCTGGGCTCGGTGCTGATGCAATACCACTGGGTTGTCGTCATCTTCGGCATCTTCCTACTCTTCACCGGGCTGAAGATCCTTTTCGCCCCGGAGAAGCCGATTGATCCGGAGAAAAACCCGCTCATCCGCCTCCTGCGCAAGTTCCTCCCGGTCACCCCGCAGATCGAGGGCCAGAAGTTTTTCCTCCGCAAGAACGGCGTGCTCCACGCCACGCCGCTTTTCATCGCGCTCTGCTTCATCGAGATCTCGGACATCATTTTCGCCGTCGATTCCGTCCCCGCCATCTTCGCCATCACCAAGGAACCGCTCATCGTGTTCACTTCGAATGTCTTCGCCATCCTCGGCCTGCGGGCCATGTTTTTCCTTCTGGCCGGAGTGGTCGACAAGTTCCGCTTCCTCAAATACGGACTCGGCATCGTTCTCATCTTCGTCGGCCTGAAGATGGTCTGGCTCAACGAGCTTTTCGGCGGCAAGTTCCCCATCACCTGGTCCCTTGGCATCATCGTCGGTGTCATCACCCTTTCCGTCGTCGTCTCCATCCTCATCCCACCGTCCAAGGAAAAGGAGAAGCAGGACTCCTAACGTCTGCTCGGGCGCGCGGGAGCCCGGGCCTCCCCGACCTCCGCGGCCAGGCGGGCGATGATCCGCGGCCCCTCGTGGGAGAATTGCCGCTCGGCCCGGATGACGAAGAGTTCCTCGTGAAGCCCGGTGCGCAGGGGCAAAGGCAGCAACCCGTAGCGCTTCGCCACGGCGGCGAGAACCGGACCGAGCAAAGGCGCGGCTCCCGCGCCATCCGCCGCCATCTCGCACATCGTCGCCGCATCATCGAACTCCGCCCGGATCACCGGTCTGATCCCCTGCGCGGCAAACCACCGGTCGATCTCCCGCCGCAGCGGCGATTCCCGGGTCGGCAGGAGCACGGGAAATCCATCCAAGCCGCGGCGCGCCCGGTATTTCTTGCGCAACGAAGCATCGGCCACAAAGTGCACGCCGAAGCGCCCGGCCCGGGTGCTGTGGACCAGGGTCTTGAGCGACGCGGGGGCGGGTTCGTTGGCCAGGACGATATCCAATTGATGAGCAGCCAAGGCCGGGAACAATTCCCCCGGCAGTCCTTCGCGGACGATCACGCGCAGTCCGGGGGCCTCCTGCCAGGCGCGGACGAGAATAGCCGAGGCCACGAGCTTGGGCACCGCGTCGACCACCCCGAGGTAAACCGTTTCCGGTCCGGCCGGGGTGCCGCGCCGCACGACCTCGACCATCTCGTCGCCCGAGGCGAAGATCCTCTCGGCATAACGCCGGACCACGCGCCCGGCGTCCGTCAGGACGAGCGACCTCCCCTCACGCAAAAACAACGGCAGCCCGAGAAAGCCCTCCAACTCGCGCACCTGGGCGCTGAGCGTCGGCGGGGAAACATGCAACTCATCCGCGGCAGCCTTGATCCCGCCGGCCGCCGCCACGCCGAGAAAATACCGGAGGTGATGGTAATTGAGCTGAAGATTCATGCGGTAAATCCTTACGATATGTTTTTATCTTCGTAATATCAACATATGCCGAACCGCCCTAAAGTCCCGGCATGACCACAGCAATCATTCTGTTCCTCGGAACCATGGCGCTTTCGCTTTGGGCGTCCTTCCGGGTGAAACGCATCTACCGCACCCACAGCACCCAAGAGGCGCTGTCCGGCCTGACCGGGGCGGAAGCGGCCGACCGCATCATGCGCCAGGAGGGAGTGGAGGGCGTGGACATCGTGGCCCACCCAGGGGAACTGACCGACCATTACGACCCGCGGCACCGGAGGCTGGTCCTGAGCGAGAACAACTACCACGGGACCTCCGTGGCCGCCCTCGCCGTCTCGGCCCACGAAGCGGGGCATGCGATCCAACATGCCCGCGCCTACGCCCCACTACACTGGCGGATGGCCGCGGTCGGCCTGACCACCTTCGCCAGCCAGATTGTCATGTGGCTTCCGCTCCTCGGCTTGTTCACCGGCATGGTCACGACCACGACAACCATCATGCTCATGGCCGCAGGCTGGGGCGTGATCATGCTCTTCAACCTGGTCACCCTGCCGGTGGAGTTCGACGCCTCGCGCCGGGCGCGCCTGGCCCTGCGCAGCAGCGGCGTGGTCACGTCAGCCGGCGAGTCCCGCGGAGTCGACCGGGTCCTCAACGCCGCGGCCCTCACCTATGTGGCGGCTTTCATCACCTCGCTGGCCTACTTCCTCTGGCACCTCCTGCCCCTCATCTTGGGACGGAGGGAGTAATTAGGATCAACTTGGACAAATCATGAACACCCCGACGACCGAACAAGCTGTTTCCCTCGACGAATACATCAACCACTTGCGCGAGGGCTTCATGGCCGACGATCTGCTGAGATTGCGGAGGCACCTGCCCGCGCTGCGGGCCAAAGGCGCGGCCGCACGCGCCGCCGGCCATGAGGAACTGGTGGCCGGCGTGGAGGTTCTGGCCGCGGTGCTGGAGTCCTCTGCGGTGGAGACCTGCACGGACCCGTTACCGGTCGCCCTGACCGAAGCAGGGGCGGCTGCCACCTACCTGCTCAAGGGCATCGATCTCATTCCCGACTCGCTCCCGCGGATCGGGCTTTCCGATGACGAGTGGATTGTGGCGCGAGTGCTCGAACGCAATCCGGAATTGCGCAAGATCGCCTGATTGCCGCAGGCGCAAACTCGGGCGCGTCCGGAAAAATTCCCTTCGCTTGCGCCCGGCGCACACATGTTAGCCTAATGCCAAGATGAACACGACAGTCGACCAGTCACAACAGGAAGCGGTCTTCAGCCTCTGCCTCATGGCCGCTTTCGCCGACGGCGCGAAAAGCGAGAGCGAACGAGGGGAACTCAAGCGCATGGCGGAAACCGTGCTGGGCGACAAACTGCACGCCGCCGCGCTGTATCAGGACGTGCTGCTCGGCCGCACCACCATGGCCTCCGCCGCGGCAGCTTTGGCCGGCGGGCCGGCAGCTTCTCTGGCCTACGAGATGGCGGCGTGCGTCTGCGAGGCGGACGATGCAATCTGCAACCCGGAGAAGCAGTTTCTCGCGGAGTTGCGCAGCCAACTCGGCCTCAAGACAGAAAGCGCGACCGCCTTGACCGCCGCCGCACAGTTGGCCACTGCGCCGACCGAACCCCCTCCCCTCACCGCGGCTGCGCCGACGTCCGAGACGACGGAAAAGCTGATCCTGAATTACGCCCTGCTCAACGGCGCACTCGAATTGTTGCCCGAGACTCTCGCCACCATGGCCATCATTCCCATGCAGATGAAGATGGTCTATCGCGTGGGGCAAAGCCACGGGGTGCAGTTGGACCGCGGGCACATCAAAGAATTGGCCGCCACGGCCGGACTGGGCTTGACCTCACAGGTCGTTGAGGGATTTGCGCGCAAACTTCTGGCCGGCGTTTTCGGCAAGAAGGGCATGGTCAAGAGCATGGCCGACCAGATCACCAGCTCGACCTTCTCCTTCGCCAGCACTTACGCCCTCGGGCAGGTGGCCGACCGCTACTATGCGGGCGGACGCACCATGAGCACCGCCGAGTTGAAATCACTCTTCGAAGCCACGGTGGCCAAGGCGCAGGGCCTGCATGCGCAGTATCTCCCGAAAATCCAAGACAAGGCCGCCAACCTTGACCTGGGCCAACTCATCGCCGAGGTGCGGTCCGGGCAAAGCGGTCCAGCCCCAGCCGCGGCCGGGCTCTGATTTTTCCCCAACGTCTCCGCCATCATGGGTGAACAAGACCTGCTGGAATTGAGCCGCAAACCCGGAGTGACCGCATGGAGACTGCGCTTGGCCGGCTGGGTCGAATCGAAGCGTGTCCAACACTTCGTCGTGGCCGTCATTTTGTTCAACGCGGTCATTCTCGGCCTGGAAACGAGCGATTCGCTCATGCAGCGTTTTGGCACGATCTTGATCGTGTTGGACAAGCTTTGTCTCGCGGTCTTTTGCGTGGAAATCGGCGCGCGCCTTCTCGCTTACCGCCTCGCATTTTGGCGCAGCGGCTGGAATCTTTTCGACTTTGCCGTGGTTGGAGTGGCGCTGGTCCCCGGAGCCGGCCCGTGGGCCGTCCTGCGCTCCCTGCGGGTTCTGCGCGTCATGCGCTTGCTCACGGTCGTGCCCTCGCTGCGCAAGGTGGTCGCCGCCTTCCTTCACGCCATCCCCGGCCTCGGCGGGGTCATGCTCCTCATGGCAGTCTTCCTCTACACCTCAGCCGTGCTGGCCACCAACCTCTTCGGCGAGAGATTCCCCCAGTGGTTCGGCTCGCTTGGAGCCAGTTTGTTTTCGCTGTTTCAGATCCTCACCCTTGAGGGCTGGGCCGACATGGCCCGGACCATGATGGAGGTCTATCCGTGGGTTCCGCTCTTCTTCGTGCCCTTCATCATCATCGCCACTTTCACGGTGCTTAATCTTTTCATCGGCATCATTGTGTCCACGATGCAGGAGCTGGCGCTGAAGCCCGACGAGCCAGGCGACAAAGCGGCGCCGGAGAGCGAGGACGAGTTGATCCGACGGCTTGAACCCGAGCTGAAGGCCGTTCTGGCCAAGTTGCGCCAGTCGCCATGCATCCGGGGAGAAGATGCCGTTTGACACCTTTCGCCTCGGAAGCAGAATACCGTGTTTCCATGGAAACCATCGTCATCGGACACCGCAACCCTGACATGGACTCCATCTGCTCGGCGGTGGCTTACGCCGCGCTGAAGCAAAAACTTGGCGTGCCCCAGGTCCGCGCCGCCCGCGCCGGGGCGCTGAACGAGCGAATCACCTTCACCCTCGAACGCTTCGGCGTGCCCCAGCCGGATTTTTTCCCCGACGCGACCCCGCGGGTCCGTGATGTCATGATCACGGATTTTGTCAGTGCCCATCCCGACCGTCCGGTGGCCGAAGCCCTTGCTCTCATGGCCGCGCGCGGCCTCCGCGCCCTGCCCGTGGTGGATGATGATGGGTGTTTCCACGGGGTGATCAGTGAAAACAAGCTTCTCGGCCTCGTCCTGCCCGCCCGGGATCAGGCTCCCCCGGCCCGCGCGGTCCACGCCAGCCTGGCCAACGTGGCCATAACCCTCGACGGACGGGCACTGAGCGGCACGCTCACAGACGAAGCGGCCGACTATGCCCTGGTCGTGGCCGCCATGCGGGTCGAGACTTTCGCCGAACGCCTGGGCAGGCTGGATCCCAGCCACACGATCATTTTTGTCGGCGACCGCGAGAATGTGCAGTTAGTTGCCATCCGCGAAGGGGTCAGGGCTCTGGTCGTCACCGGCAATGCCGAGGTCTCACCCGCGGTGGCCCAAGAAGCGCAGGAGCGCGGCACAAGCATCATCGGCTCACCTTACGACACCGCCACCAGCGTGGTCTTCGCCCGCGGCGCGGTCATCGCCCGCCACCTGCTCGAACCGGTGGCGGAAATCATGGACGCCGACATGACCACGGTGCTGGCCCGGCGCAGCGTCTCGCTCTCGAACAAGTTCATCTTCCCCGTCATCGATGAGCACGGCCGTTTGGAGGGAATTTTGTCGAAAAGCGATTTCCTCAAGGCCCCGGCCCGCCAACTCATCCTCGTCGACCACAATGAGCTTTCCCAGGCCGTGCCGGGAGCCGCCAGCCTGCCGATCACCGAGATCATCGACCACCACAGGTTGGGCAACATGGCCACGGAGACGCCGATCATGTTCATCAACCGACCGGTCGGCTCGACCTGCACGCTGGTGGCCGACCTTTACGAGCAGAACCAGGTTAAGCCCGACCGCGCCATCGCCGGTATCCTCATGGCCGGCATCATTGCCGACACGCTGAACGGAACCTCCCCGACCGCCACCGAACTCGACCGACGCCTCCTGCGCGAGCTCTCCGAGCAAGCCGGCGTCCCGGCTGCGGAACTCGCGGCGGAAATTTTTTCCGTCGGCTCCCCGCTGCAGACCCTCACCCCGCAGCAGGTCATCACGTCGGATGCGAAGGACTACGACGAGCAGGGCCTGCGTTTCAGCGTGGCCCAGATCGAGGAGGTGACCTTTGCCCATTTTGACCAGCGTCGCGAGTCGCTGCTCGTAGCATTGCGCGAACGGGTGGACGGCAGTGGCGTTTTCTTCGCCGCGCTGCTGGTCACCGACATCAACAAACAGAATTCCTATCTCCTGGTCGAGGGCAACGCCGACTTCCTCCGCACCATCACCTACCCGCAACATTCGGACCATGTGTGGTTTCTCGAGGGCGTGGTTTCGCGGAAAAAGCAGCTCCTGCCCTACCTCTCGGAGTGCTTGGCGGCCGTCCGCTGAGGCAAAATCGCCCCCGCGGAGCCCCCGAAGCAGGCATTTTGGGGCGGCAAAAACAACATAACTCATTGATGGCAAGTGAATAAAAGAACTGTTTGACGCCCTGAACCGCCGCCCCCTACGCTTTCCGTGTATCCGGACATACAGAGAAAGGATGTGAGTTAATAATGCCCGAAGTTATTGTCAGAAAAGGAGAATCCATCGACCGCGCGATCAAGCGCCTGAAATCCAAATTGGATTCCGAGGGGATCATGGACGAAGTGCGCCGTCTGCGCGCGTTCGAGACCCCGACGCAGAAGACGCGCCGCAAAGCGAAAGCCAACGCCAAGCGCGCCAAGATGAAGATTCGCTACAACCTCTCCTAAGCAGCTTCTTTTGAATCACCATCCGCGCATCTTCGTCGCCGGTTGCGGTTATACCGGCGCAAGATGCGCGGATTTTTTTTCCGCCACCGGCTGCCCTGTCACCGGTCTGGTTTCCTCCACCGACTCGGCCGGGCGTCTGGCGGACAAGCCCTATGAGGTCCTGGCCGGCGACGCCGCGGACTCCAGCGCCCTTCGCGCGCTCCTGGCGCATCACGAAAAACCGCAAATCCTCGTTCATTGCCTGAGCGGACACGGGGGACGCGATGCCGCCGCCTACCGGCTGACCTACGTCGAGACGCTGCGCCACTTGCTCGAGATCCTCCGGCCGGCATTCTGCGTCTTCACCAGCAGCACATCGGTCTACGCCCAGAATGACGGCCGGATCGTGACCGAAGACTCCACCACCGGCGGAACACCCACTGGCGATGTCTTGGTGGAAGCGGAGAACCTCGCCCGATCCGCCGGCGGAGCAGCCGTTCGCCTTGGCGGCATCTACGGGCCCGGCCGCGCTCGATTCATTCAGGCTGCGCGGGAGGGCGAAGCACTTGCCCCGGGGCAACCGGATGGCTTCATCAATTTCATCCACCGCGACGATGCGGCCCGCGCCCTCATGCATGTCGCCCTCCAGCGTCTGGCCGGGGCATTCAATGCCGTGGACAATCACCCGGCCGCACGCTCGGACCTGCAGGAGGCCCTGCGAACCGGGACCGACAACCTGACCACCCCCAGCGGCACCATGACCGGCAAACAGGTCAGCAATGCGAAGCTGCGAGCGACCGGATGGAGCCCTCGCTTCCCATCCATTCTCGACGCCGTGCGGGAATCCGCGGTGTAGGAAACTGCTCGCGTAGCGCTTGGTCGGTGGTGGGCAGCCTTCTTCCAGGCAGCGACAACAAGACTCCAAGCCAGGATCAGCGGCCGCCGTGCCCGCCGCCATGGCCGCCACCGCCCCAACCACCGCGATCGCCATACCATTCACCCGGAAAACCAAAGTCAAACGGGGCTGCCCCCATGTAGTCGGGGTCGGAATAATAAGGGTGCGTCATCCCCGCGTCCGGATCGGACACATTGCCCTCGTCCT
Source organism: Chthoniobacterales bacterium (assembly GCA_041736875.1). Taxonomy (GTDB): domain Bacteria; phylum Verrucomicrobiota; class Verrucomicrobiia; order Chthoniobacterales; family JACTMZ01; genus JACTMZ01. The sequence goes on from JBGSSV010000016.1 coordinate 51,846, forward strand.
GCAGGTAGATGCCTTTGGCTTTGCCCAAATAGTTGACCAGCACATCATCCGCTCCCGCATTGACCAGGTCGTTGATTTGCGCGGTCGTGAAGTTGTAGGGCGTCCGCGTCGCCTGCAGATACGGCACGACCATTTTGCCGGGGACTCCCTTGCGCACGAGGATCATGATGTCGTTGTAGCCCAGCACCCGCCCTTTGTTGATGCGGTCGTAGGTCGCTGGGGCGATTTTCATCGCGGCCAGCTCCTGCAGGTAGGCCGGCGACTCCATCGTCGGCTTCGAGGTGGTGGCGCAACCGCAGACGACGGCGAGAAGAACGGGCAGGAAGAACTTGGTCATGGCCGGAGAGTGCGCCCGCGTGCCTCCGGATTAAAGCAGAAAGCGGCGGAGGCACTCGCCCCCGCCGCCTTGTGCTATTTCAACCCAATCAACCCTTGCGGGAAGTTGTGACTAGACGGCCTTCTCTCCCGTCTCGTCGGTGCGGATGCGGATCGCCTCCTCCACCGGTGAGATGAAGACCTTGCCGTCGCCGATCTTGCCGGTTTTGGCCGCCTTGACGATGGCCGCGGTGGCTTTTTCCACCACGTCGTCGCCCACCACCACCTCGATCTTGATCTTCGGCAGGAAATCCACCGTGTATTCGCTGCCGCGATAGATCTCCGTGTGGCCCTTCTGTCGGCCGAACCCTTTGACTTCGCTCACCGTCATGCCCTCGATCCCGAGGTCGGCCAGCGCGTCTTTGACTTCCTCAAGCTTGAACGGCTTGATGATCGCTTCGATTTTTTTCATTGATTTGTATTATTAAGGTTAGTGGCTGGACTATTTTTCGAGCAGATAGCCCTCTTCGCCGTGATCGACCGTATCGAGGCCCTCAGCTTCCTCATCCTGCGAAGGACGCAAGCCGATGGTCACCTTGACGATGGTCGCGATGATCGCCGTGGCGACAACGGACAGGACGATGGTCAGGGCGATGGCCTTGAATTGCTCGACGAGCAGGCCTGCCTTGAGCGGTTCGACCACCGAGTTGACCTCGGCGCTGGCGAAGATGCCCGTCAGGATGGCCCCAAGCGTTCCACCCACACCGTGGACGCCGAACGTGTCGAGTGCGTCGTCGTAACCGAGCATTTTCTTCATGTAAACCACGGCGAAGAACGGGATGATGCCCGCCGCGAAGGCCATGATGATGGCGCTGGTCGGCGAGACGAAGCCCGCCGCCGGAGTGATGACCACGAGGCCGGCCACAATGCCGGAACAGAAGCCGAGCACACTGGGTTTGCCCTTCATGACCCACTCCAGGAGTCCCCAGACGAGGCCGGCGACAGCGGCGCAGAGCATGGTGGTGGTGAAGGCGTTGGCCGCGATGGCGTCGGCGCCGAGCGCGGAACCCGCGTTGAAGCCGAACCAGCCGACGTAGAGCATGCCGGTGCCGACCATGACAAGAACCATGGAGTGCGGAGGCATCGGCTGTTTGCCGAAGCCGAGACGCGGCCCGAGGATGATACAGAGGACGAGAGCCGACCAACCGGAGGTCATGTGGACCACGGTGCCGCCGGCAAAGTCGATCGCCTTGATGCCGGCATCAGGATTGAGCGGTCCGCACATGAAACCGCTGACCGACCAGACCATGTGAGCCATCGGGAAATAGACGACAAACATCCAGATCAGGGTGAAAAGCATCACCGCGGAGAACTTCATCCGCTCGGCCGTCGCGCCGAAAATCAGCGCGGGCGTGATGATCGCGAAGGTCAACTGGAACATGGCCCAGACGTAGTCGGAGATCCAGTAGTAGCCCGCGCCGACCCCGGCCGGGGACATGCCTTGGAACATCGCATTGGACAAGTCGCCAATGAACGGGTTCGATCCGGCGAAACTCAAGCTGTAGCCGACCGCCCACCAGAGGAGGGAGACCATGCCGGCGATGCCCAGACACATGGCGAGAATGGAGAGAACGTTTTTCGAGCGGACCAAGCCGCCGTAGAAGAGAGCCAAACCAGGCAGGGTCATGAAGAGAACCAAAGCCGTCGAGACCATCTGCCACGCATTGTGGCCGGGGCCCGGAACCTTGATCTTCGAGGCGTCGCCGGATGGGCGGTCTACGTTGTTGATGTAGGCTTCGAGGTCTTCAATGCGTTGCTCCATGGTGGGAGCACCGGCCGGAGTTTCCTCCGCCACAGTGGTCGACTCGACCACCACGCCTTGTTCGGTTGCAGCGGCCACCGTCTCGGTGACAACGGTCATCGGGTCATCCTGCGCGTGCAGCGGCATCGTCGCGGTGAGCGACAAGACCATGGCCAGCAGCAGGGACCCCCATCGGGTTTTTTTGGAATGCATCATGAGTTTGTGTTTGTTGTTGTTCCGGTCCCTGCGACCGCTGCGGTGCCCCGGGGATTTCCGGGGCACCGCCACGGTTGGGCAAGGTGCCGGTATGGGTTAATTAGCAGATGCCGTGCCAACTTCCCGGACGGCTGACGCCGCCATCGTCAGGGGAAGGCGGGGCGGGGTGCCCGGGTGCACGGCAGTGATTGTCTGGTCAATTTTCGCCAGACACCTCCCGACCGCTCGGTGCATCACGCTCGCCTCAGGCGGGTCACACAGGGCAGACTGGGTCATGTTCATCACTTGGAAACACACAGCCTGAGGCGGGTGGAGGCCGGAACACTTCCCATGACTGACCAAAAATCGCCACGCATTCTCGCCCGAGTTTTCGCCTATCTGAAGCGGTATCCGGGCCTGGCCACCACCACGTTGCTGTGCGCGATGGGTTCGTCGCTTATGGTTGTGGTCTTTCCGGTGGTCACGCAGCGGATCGTTGATGACGTGCTGCGCGGCGGGCGCGTCGACTCGCTCTGGCCGATGATCGCGTTGGCGGCGTTCGGGTTTGTCGCGCAGGACGGGCTCAATACCCTGCGCATCTTCTTGAACAACACCTTCGAGCAGAAGGTTCTTTTCGATCTGCGCAGCGACCTTTACGCGCGGCTGCAGTCACTTCCGCTCACCTGGTTCGACCATCGGGCCACCGGCGACATCATGACGCGGGTGGTCGAGGACGTGAACAACGTGGAGCGCGTGCTCATCGACGGCATCGAGCAGGGCGCGGTGGCCGTGCTGCAAATCGGCGTCGTGCTCGCCCTCATGTTCTGGTGGAGCCCGGGGCTGGCCCTGTGCGCGCTCACTCCCGTGCCTTTTCTCATCGGCGGCGCGCTGGCCTACACTCTGACCGCGTCGAAGCGCTACAGCGCCCAGCGGCGGGCGGCCTCCAACCTCAACTCGTTGTTGCACGACAACCTTGACGGCATTCGTCAAATCAAGGGCTACGCACGCGAGGCGGGGGAACACGAGCGCTTCAACGACTCAAGCAACAAGCTGCGCGAAGCCACTCTCGTGGTCATGCGCGCCTGGGCTTTTTACAATCCGGGCATGAGCCTGCTCGCTTCCCTCGGCAGCCTGGTGGTTCTGGGCTACGGCGGCTGGGCTGCGCTCAACGGCCAACTCGACCTCGGGGTCCTCGTGGCCTTTCTCGTCCTCGTCCGCTTTCTCTACGAGCCGGTCGGACGCCTCCACCAACTCAATCAGATCATCCAAGCCGGACGCGCTGCGGGCCGCCGGGTCTTCGACATCCTTGATGCCACGCCGGAACCAGACGAAGGAAATGCCGCGGTGCCCTCACCGCTCGAGGGCGCCATTCGCTTCGAGAACGTGCGCTTCGCCTACGGGGATGGTCCGGATGTCTTGAGCGACATCGATCTGGTCGCCGAACCCGGGCAGACCGTCGCCCTCGTCGGACCAACCGGGGCGGGCAAATCCTCGCTCGTCGCCCTGCTGATGCGTTTTTACGAATGGCAGGATGGAGCCATCACCCTCGACGGACAGGACCTCCGCGGTTTCGCCAAGAAGGATCTCCGCCGCGTGGTCGGGCTGGTTTCACAGGAGAGCTTTCTTTTCAACGGCACAGTGGCTGAGAACCTGCGCTTCGGCCGCCCCGGGGCGACGGACGAGGAACTGCGGGCAGCTCTGCGCGCGGCCAACGCGGCGGATTTTGTCAACCGCCTGCCGCAGCAACTCGACACCGAGGTCGGCGAGCGCGGGGTGCGCCTGAGTGTGGGCGAAAAACAGCGCATCTCCATCGCCCGCGCCCTGCTCAAGGATCCGCCGGTCCTCATTCTCGATGAAGCCACGGCCAGCGTGGACAACACGACCGAGCGCCTGATCCAGGAAGCCCTCGACCGACTACTGCAAAAGCGCACCAGCTTCGTCATCGCCCACCGCCTGTCGACCGTCCGCCACGCCGACCAGATTCTGGTTCTCGACCGCGGCCGCATCGTCGAGCGGGGCAAACACGAGGAGCTTCTGGCCCGCGGCGGCCTCTACGCCCGCCTTTGCCAGGGCACCGGGCTGCTCAACGAGGACGCGGGCTGAGCCGCTTTCGCGTTGACACCCCGCGCGCTTGCCACGATGCATCAATCATGGACAACACGCCGCCGCCCGTTCCCGATCCATCCGAACAAGCACCGACGCCCACGCCCGCTCCGCCGGCGATTCCTCCAGCCGCGCCTGTGGTCACTCCCACCCCCGACAACTCGTTGGCTGTGGTCATGCACCTGCTGGGCTTTGCCGGGTTTGTCTTTCCTCTGGGCAACCTGCTGGGCCCGCTGATTCTCTGGCTGGTCAAGCGCGCGGAAAGCCCCGAACTGGACCGCGTGGGCAAGGAAGTGCTGAATTTCCAAATCAGCTACTCGATCTACATCCTTGTTGCCGGCAGCCTCTGCTTCTTCTGCGTCGGCTTCGTCATCCTACCCGTTGTCCTCATCGCTTGGATCGTTTTCATGATCATCGCCGCGGTGAAGACGAGCAATGGCGAAAGCTACAGCTATCCGCTGACCATTCGGTTGATCCAATAGCCACCGGACCTCAAACAGTCCGGCGGGGGCGGCGACGGAGGCGGAACCAGTTGTTCCACGTCTTGCGGATCGTCTGCCGCGTGCTCAGGTATTGTTGTTCCAACTCCGTTCCGCGCTGCAAGGCGTCGATCACTCCGCGGACGGAAAATTCCTCGGATTCCACGATGGTGCAGGCCACCCCGACCGCACCGGCATGGTGGGCATCGCTTCCGGCCGTCATGGGCAACCCGCGCCGCTGGGCGTAATCATACGCCTTGCGGTTGTGCCGCTTGAGCGTGGTCGCGGCGTTGAAGACTTCGAGTCCGTCCAGCGGGAGCGCATCCAGCACGCTTTCGCGGATGCCGGCCCGGAAGAGGTCATAGGGATGCGGGGCGATGCAGATTCCGCCCGCGGCATGAGCCAGTTGCGCCACCTCGGCGGACGGCCGCCCCTTGAGCGAGGGCGGCAGGACGCAGCCGAGACAGAGCAGATGCCCATCGGCCGTCGTCACCTCGATGCCGGGAATGACCAGCAGCCCATCCACCGGCTGACCGTCCGCGCGCATCAGACCGCGCGCGAGCATGTAGTCCACCGCCTCGCAGGTGTTGTGATCCGTCACGGCGAAGGCATTGAGCCGGGCCGCGCGGGCCGAGGCGATCAAGTCCTCCGGACTGCTCACGCCATCGGCGGAGAAGAAGGAGTGCACGTGAAAGTCGATCCGGAGGGTCATGAAAGCGGAAGTGGGAAGTGACAAGTGCCATGTGACGAGTGGCTGGGCCAAAAAAACAGCAAAAAGTTCCCCCGCAGCCGCGACGGGTCCGGGGAACCGTTCTTCCGTCTTGCCCGGACCCCGCACCTGCTGTGCAATCGGGGCGATGAATATCCTCGGCGTTGACATCGGCGGGTCCGGCATCAAGGGGGCTCCGGTCGAGGTGGAAACCGGCCAACTCGCGGCCGAGCGCCAGCGCATCCCGACCCCCGTGCCTTCCACCCCGGACGCAGTTGCCGGCGTGATCGGGCAGGTCGTGGAAAATTTTCCCGGCACCGAGGGCCCGGTCGGCATCACGTTCCCCGGGGTGGTCAAAGGCGGCCGCATCCTCACGGCGGCCAACATGGATCAGGCATGGGTGGATTTCGAAGCTGCGACATTTTTTTCCGCCAAGCTGGGGCGGCCCGCGTTTGTCATCAACGATGCGGACGCGGCCGGACTGGCCGAGATTCGCTTCGGTGCGGGGCGGGGCATCAAGGGCACGGTTCTGCTCCTGACGCTGGGCACCGGCATCGGCAGCGCCCTCTTTCTCGACGGCCGGCTTGTGCCCAACACCGAGCTGGGCCATTTGGAAGTGCGGGGCAAGGATGCCGAGGCCCGCGCCTCCGAGCGGGTGCGGGAGGAAAAAAAGCTCGAGTGGCCGGAGTGGGGCCAGCGGGTCGGCGAGGTCGTGGCCCGCATGGCCTTCGTGCTCAACCCCGACCTGATCATCATTGGCGGAGGCGTGAGCCGCAAAGCCGAGAAGTTTCTCCCCACCGTCCAAGGCATGGTCAAGACCCCCATTGTGCCGGCGCAGTTGCAGAACCAAGCCGGCTTGGTCGGCGCCGCCCTTGTGGCTGCGGATGGACATCCTCCCGCCTGAGCGTGACCACCGCAGATCCCATCAGCGTGCCGGTGGACGTGCCCGGCAAGCCCTGCCGCATCTTGGTCGGCACCGGGTTGTTGCCGCGCGCCGGAGAGTTCTGCCGGGCGGCCGGCCTGCGCGGGGCCTGCGCGGTCATCACAGATGAAAACGTCGGCCGCCTCCACGGGGTTGCCGTGGTCGAGGCCCTCGCCGCGACCGACTACGCAGCCCAACTCCTCGCCGTCCCCGCCGGGGAACAATCCAAGTGCCTCGCCGCGGCGGAGAACCTCTGCGACCGGATGATCGCGGCCGGACTCGACCGTGGATCGTTTGTCGTTGCCCTTGGCGGCGGCGTGGCCGGCGATCTGGCCGGATTTGTCGCCGCCATCTACCAACGCGGCATCCCCTTCGTGCAAATCCCCACGACCATCGTGGCGCTGGTCGACAGCGCGGTCGGCGGCAAGACCGGGGTCAATGCGCGCGCGGGCAAGAATCTCCTCGGCGCTTTCCATCAGCCCCGCCTCGTCCTGGCCGACGTCTCCACCCTCGAAACCCTCCCCGACCGCGAATACCGCGAAGGTTTTGCCGAGGTGATCAAGCACGCGGCCATCCGTGATGCGGCCATGCTGGCCGATCTAGACCCCACGGCGCCCCGCAATTCGCTGGCCCCGCTCGTCGCCCGGAACATTGCGATCAAAGCGGACATCGTCTCGGCCGACGAGCGCGAGGAATCAGGGCTGCGCGCCCTGCTCAACTTCGGCCACACGGTGGCCCACGCAATCGAGAACGTCGCCGGCTACGGACAGTTCCTCCACGGCGAGGCCGTCAGCCTCGGACTGGCCGCCGCGCTGGAAATCTCCCACCGCAAGTTCGGATTGCCCGCCGCCCAAGCCGACCTGGTGCGATCCGCGCTGACGGCTTACGGGCTTCCCCTCGTCCTGCCCGCCGACCTCGGCACCGACGCGCTTCTGGTCGCAGCGCGCCGGGACAAGAAATTCACCGACGGCGCCATCCGCTATGTCGTTTGCCCGCAGCTCGGCGAAGCCTTCGTCGCCGACAACGTCACCGAGGCCGATCTCCGCGAGGCGATTGATTCGCTGCGGGCTTAGTTCAAGGCATAACGATGAGTGCTACGGCGGAACTCATCACTCGTCACCAGTCACCCGTCACTGGTGCGAAGCACCTCTACATTCACATCCCCTTCTGCCTGCAAATCTGCCCTTATTGCAGCTTCTACAAGGATCTGGCCGGCGCGGGCAAAGCGGATCCGCTGGTTGATGCGGTCATTCGTGAAGCGGAGCTTTTCGGCCGCGGGACCGCGCCGCGGACCATCTTCATCGGCGGCGGCACGCCGACGGCTCTTTCCGTCCGCCAGCTCGAGCGCCTGCTCGACGGCCTGCAACAGCACCTCGACTGGTCCGGCCTCGAAGAATTCACCATCGAGATGAATCCGGCCACGGTGACCGCCCGCAAGGCTGCGCTGCTGCGGAGCGCCGGGGTCAACCGCGTGAGCATGGGCGTGCAATCGTGGGATGCGGATCTGCTGAAAACCCTCGGCCGCGTTCACGATGCGGAGCAGGTCCGGAGGTCGTTCTCCGTGCTCAGGGCCGCCGGCTTTGACAACCTCAACCTCGACCTGATCTACGGCGTGCCCGGCCAGACGCTCGCGCAATGGGAGGACAGCGTGCGGCAAACCATCGCCCTCGGTCCCGAGCACATCTCGGCCTACTGCCTGACCTACGAGGAGGACACTGACTACTTCGAACGTCTGCAACGCGGCGAATTCAGGGAGAAGGTCGATCAGGATGCGGATTTTTTCGAGCGCGGCATCGCGCTGCTCTCCGCCGCGGGGTATGCGCAGTATGAGATTTCGAACCATGCGCAACTCGGGCGGACCTGCCGGCACAATCTGGCTTACTGGGAAGGGGCGGATTACCTCGGGCTCGGACCCAGCGCCTGGTCCACGATCGGATCGCGCCGCTGGCAGAACGTTCCGGACACCGCCGCCTATGTGCGAGCCGTCCAAGCCGGGGTCCGCCCGCTGGCCAACGAAGAAATCCTGCCGACCGCCACGCGCGAGGCGGAAATAGTCGCCTTCGGCCTGCGGATGAATGCCGGACTTGATCCCGCACACCTGGAGAAAAGCCGCGGGGTGGTGGAGCAATTGCGCCGCGAGGGGTTGCTGGAGGACCACGGACCGCGGGTGCGACTGACCGAACGCGGCCGGCTGCTGGCCGATGAGATCGCCGCAGAGCTGATGTGAATCCGCAGCAGCAGCGCCCCGCCGAAACAAAAAGGGCGCCCGAAGGCGCCCTTTGTGAATTTAGGATCGGAGCGAGCTTAGTAGCCGCCACGGTCGCCGCCACGGTCGCGGTATCCACCGCCACCGCCGCCACCGCCGCGATAACCACCGCCGCCGCCACCGCC
>JBGSSV010000035.1:0-16296 GCA_041736875.1 Chthoniobacterales bacterium
CGCGGCCCTCAACCTGCAGTGGGTCGGCATCCGCTCGATCGACGCCACGGGCGGCCGCTTCGAACCAAGGCCGATGGCGCGCATGATGGCCATGTCCGCCGACGCGGCGCCGCTGCCCGAACTGGATATCCAGGGCGGTGAAACGGTTGTTTCCCGCGAGGTGCTGATGCAGGTTGAGTTCCGCGGACCTTAGGACCGGACCTCCGGAGTTTACCCCCGAGCGTCCGGCGCTAAAATACGCCCCATGCCCGCCGACAAACTCACGCCGATGATGCGCCAGTATCTGGACATCCGGCGCGATCTGCCGCCCAATACCCTGCTCCTTTTCCGCCTCGGCGACTTTTACGAAATGTTTTTCGACGATGCCCGCGAGGCATCGGGGTTGTTGAACGTCGCCCTGACCAAGCGCGGCGACACGCCCATGTGCGGCGTCCCGTTTCACGCGGCGCGCGCCTACGTGGCCAAGCTGGTCGAGGCGGGCAAGCGCGTGGCCATCTGCGACCAGGTCGGCGAGGTCACGCCGGGCAAACTCGTCCGCCGCGAGATCGCCCGGATCCTCAGCGCGGGCACCCTTGATGATTTCGGGCTGGAGGAGAACCGCCACAATTACCTCGCCGCCGTGTGCACCGGGAAGTCCGCCAGCGGCCTGGCCTGGCTCGACCTGAGCACCGGCGAGTTCCAACTCGCCGAACTCGCCTCCCCCGCCCTCCTCGCCGACCAGCTCGCCCGCCTGCAGCCGAGCGAACTGCTGGTCCCGGGCCACGGGGAAGCGCCCGCCGGACTGCCTTTGCCGGCCACACCGCATGACAGCTTCGCCTTCGACCTGACGCAGGCGACCGAACTTCTACGCGACCACTACCGGGTGCAGTCGCTCGATGGATTCGGCTGCGCCGATCTGCCCCTCGGAACATCCGCGGCCGGCGCGCTCCTGCACTACGTCACGCGCAGCCTGCGCCGCGACGCCTCGCATCTGGCGCCGCCCAAACCTTGGCACGCCGACGAGTATGTCCTGCTTGACGCGGTGACCCAGGCCAACCTCGAGTTGGTGGAATCCCGCAGCACGGACGGCATCAGCCTGCGCGGCGCGATCGACCGGACTCTCACCCCGATGGGGGCGCGCCTGCTGCGCGAGTGGGTCCTCCATCCGCTGCGCCAGCTCGACCGGATCAGCGCGCGTCAGGACTTGGTGGCTGCGCTGCATGATGATCCCACGTTGCTGGGCGCCGTGCGCGACATTCTCCGCGACATTCGCGACATGGAGCGGGCCGTCTCGCGTCTGAGCCTCGCCTCGGGCAACGCCCGCGACCTCGCCGCCCTGCGCACCTCACTGGCCCTCCTCCCCTCACTCCGCGCCGCGCTGGCCGACGATGCGGATTCCCCCCTGCTGACCCTCGCGGCCAACCTGCGAACCTTCGACCCGCTCGTCGCGTTGCTTGAGGCCGCCCTGGTCGACGAACCGCCCCCGACGACGCGCGACGGAGGAATGATCCGCGAGGGCTACAACCCTGACCTCGACGAGCTGCGCCGGGCCGGGACCGAAGGGCGCCAGTGGATCGCCGAGCTGCAGGACCGCGAGATCGCGCGCACCGGCATCAAGTCACTCAAGATCCGCTACAACTCGGTCTTCGGCTACTACCTCGAGGTGACCAAAACCCACCTCGCCTCCGTTCCGGCGGACTACACTCGCAAGCAGACCACAGCCAACACCGAGCGCTTCATCACGCCGGAGCTGAAGGAAATGGAAGGCCGCATCCTCGGTGGGGAGGAACGGGCCAAGGCCCTCGAAGCCGAAATCTTCTCCGACCTGCGCGCCGCCGTGCTGGCCGAGCTCGAGCCGCTCCAACAGACGGCGCGGGCCGTCGCGCAGATCGACGCCCTGGGCAGCCTGGCCGAGACGGCCCGCACGTTCCGCTACATCCGCCCGAAACTTTCCGCCGACGGCCCGATCCGGATCAGCGACGGCCGTCACCCCGTGCTCGACCAGACCATGCCGGCCGGGCGCTTTGTGCCGAACGACACCGACCTCGACACCGGCCAGCACCGCCTCGTCATCCTCACGGGGCCGAACATGGCGGGCAAGAGCACCTACATCCGCCAGGTCGCACTCCTCGTCCTCCTCGCCCAGACCGGCAGCTTCATCCCGGCGGCCGCCGCCGAGATCGGCGTGGTCGACCGCATCTTCACGCGCGTGGGCGCGAACGATGATCTGGCCCGCGGACAATCCACTTTCATGGTCGAGATGAACGAGACGGCCAATATTCTCAACAACGCGACCGACCGCAGCCTGGTCATCCTCGACGAAATCGGCCGCGGCACCTCGACCTTCGATGGACTTTCCATTGCCTGGAGCGTGGCTGAGTTCCTCCATGACACGACCGGCTGCCGCACGCTTTTCGCCACGCACTACCATGAGCTGACCGACCTGGCCCGCACGCGACCGGGCGTGACCAATTGCAATGTTGCCGTGCGCGAGTGGAACGATGACGTCATCTTCCTGCGCAAAATCATCCCCGGCGCGGCCGACCAGAGCTACGGCATCCAGGTCGCGCGCCTCGCCGGCCTCCCCGAGCCCATCCTCCGGCGGGCCCGCGAAATCCTCGAAAACCTCGAACAATCCGAGCTCAACGCCGAAGGCAAACCGGCCTTCGCCGAAAAGCGCAAACGCCCGCACAAGCTCCGCGCCTTCACCAACCAGCTCGACCTCTTCGACGAGACTTGAAGAGCTGTGGCCCGCACGCGCCATTGACACCCGCCCGCCCCTTGGGAGAATCCCGCGATGCCAAGTTTGTCTTTCACGAAAATGAATGGGGCGGGGAATGACTTCGTCATGGTGGACAACCGCGACGGCGCGCTCTCGCTCAGCGACGCCCAGATCGCGCGGCTGTGCGACCGGCACCGCGGGGTCGGGGCGGACGGCTTGCTCGCGGTCGAGCCGGCGCAAGGCGCGGCCGACTGGCGCATGCGTTACTACAATGCCGACGGCGCGGAGGCGGAGATGTGCGGCAACGGGGCGCGCTGCTTTGCCCGCTTTGTCCAAAAAATCGCCCCGACGGAGGCCGGCCGCATCACTTTTGAAACGCCCGCCGGAATGATTTCCGCGCGGCTCGACGGAGACCTCGTGGCGCTCGGCATGAGCGAGCCGGGACCCTTCGCCCAAGGCGTGGCGCTGGAGCTCGGCGAGGAGACGCTGACTGTTTACTCAATCAACACCGGGGTGCCCCATGCGGTTGTGCTGGTGGAAAATCTGGCCGGCACCGAAGTCCACCGGCTCGGAGCCGCCCTGCGCCACCACCAACATTTCCAGCCGAGGGGCACGAACGTCAATTTTGCCCGCCAACTTGGCCCGCAGGATCTGGCCATTCGCACCTACGAGCGAGGGGTCGAAGGAGAAACCCTGGCCTGCGGGACCGGCGTGGTGGCCAGCGCCCTGACCCTGGCGGCACTGACCGGCGCGGCTTCCCCCATCCGTGTGCTGGTCAAGGGCGGCGACACGTTGGCGGTGGCCTTTGATCGCACGGCTGACGGATTCACCAACGTCATCCTCACGGGGCCGGCCGATTTTGTCTTTGCGGGCGAGATTGCGGTCTAGTTGACTGAGGGCATGTTTGCTGGCACCCATACCGCCCTCGTCACACCGTTTCGCGACGGGCAGGTCGATTACGATGGCTTCCGCCGCCTGATCGAGGCTCAGGTGGACGGTGGGGTGAACGGCATTGTGCCCGTGGGCACGACGGGCGAATCGCCCACCCTCTCCCATGACGAGCATCGCGAAGTGATCAAAATGGCCGTGGAGATCGCCGCCGGACGGATCAAGGTCGTGGGCGGCACCGGGTCGAATTCAACGGAGGAGGCCATCGGGCTGACGCAGGACGCCGAGAAGGCCGGGGCCGACGGTGCGCTGGTGGTCGCGCCCTACTACAACAAACCCTCGCCCGAGGGGCTTTATCAGCACTTCCGCGCCATCGCCGCGGCGACCAAACTTCCGATCATCCTCTACAGCATCCCCGGACGCTGCGGCATTGAGATTGGCGTGCCAGTCGTGGCGCGACTGGCGGCCGATTGCCCGAACATCGTGGCGATCAAGGAGGCCGGCGGCAGCGTCGAACGCGTGAGCCAACTGCGGCAAGTTTTACCGGATAGTTTTGAAATCCTCAGCGGCGACGACTCCCTGACCGTGCCCTTCATGGCGGTTGGCGCCGTCGGCGTGATCAGCGTGGCTTCGAATGTCGCCCCGGGGCCGGTGAGCGAATTGGTCCGCGCGGCGGCGTCCGGACAATGCGTCGCGGCCGAGCAGCTGCACCGCCGTTTGTATCCGTTGTTCAAGAACCTCTTCATCGAAAGCAATCCCTCGCCGGCCAAATACGCGCTGTCACTCACGCTCGGCCTTTCTCCCGAGTTGCGCTTACCCCTCGTCGAGATGACCGCGGAGAGCCGCGAGACCGTGCGGCAAACGTTGGCTGCACTTGATCTCCTGTCATGAGCCAGCCCCTGCGACTTTGCATTCACGGGTCGCGCGGCCGCATGGGTGAAGCCCTCATACGCTGCGCGGCCGATGATCCCGCGCTCCAAGTCACGGCCGGGATCGATGCCGGGGATGATTTTTCCGCAGCCCTGACCGGCTGCGATGCCGTGATTGATTTTTCCGCCACGCACATCACTCCGCAGGTGGCGCAGGCCTGCGCCGAGGCGGGCAAAATCCTCGTCATCGGCACGACCGGACACGAACTGGCCGAGCGCGAGCAGATCGCCCGCGTGGCGGCAAAGATCCCGCTGGTTTTTTCCCCGAACTACAGCGTCGGGGTGAACACGCTTTTCTGGCTCACGCGCAAAGCAGCGGAGATCCTCGGTCCTGGCTTCGACCTCGAAGTTGTCGAAATGCACCATCGTTTGAAGAAGGATTCGCCATCCGGCACCGCGCGTCATCTGGCCGAAATTCTCGCCGAGGTCCGCCAGCTCGACTATGCCGAGGCCGCACGCCACGGCCGGGCCGGGATTGTGGGCGCGCGCACAAATGACGAGATCGGCGTTCATGCCATCCGCGGCGGCGATGTGGTCGGCGACCACACGGTCATCTACGCTGGCGCCGGGGAACGGCTCGAGCTGACGCACAAGGCGTCGAGCCGCGATACGTTCGCCATGGGCGCCCTGCGCGCGGCGAAGTGGGCCGTCCGGCAGCCGGCAGGTCTTTACGACATGCAGGATGTGCTGGGTTTGAAGTAGTTCACCGGCGGTCACAGCCCGCCGCTACAGCTTGGTCGGCTGCCTACGCTACGGCTCGGTCACTTCCAAGCGCAAGAATCCGCGACCGTCCTGCGGCGGCACCGTGAGGGTGGCACGACGCATTTCGTAGGTGCCGTGGTCGCTGAGGAACTCGTCGGTCACGGCGTTGGTTGTCCAACCGACGGGATCGGTGAGGTTCGGGTGCCACTTGACCGTGCCGGTCACGCCGGTGGTGTTTTTGCTCCGGCGGTAATCCAGCGTCATGACGCGGCCGGGGGCGAGGCTGAAGGTCATTCCGTTGTCGGGCGTGCTGGCATCAAGCCCCATGAAGTATTCGGTCAGATTGGAGAGCCGGTCGCCGTCCAAGTCGGTTCCGGCGGAGGGGTCGGACAAGCCGCTCGACCAATTACCGTAAGTCTGCCCGGTGACGGTGAGGACGCCGGTGTTGTAGATGATGCTGTAGTTCGACGGATCGAAGGTTCCTCCGGTCGCCGCGGAAGGCGTGAGGGTGTAGGTGCCGACCACGTCATTCGCCCCGGTGCCACCGCTGGCCGTGATGGTGACCGAACCGACCGTCTCCGCGTTGACCAAACCGCCCGCGCTGAACTCGCTCTGGCCCGCGCCCAAGGTCAGCGTCTGCCCGAAGAGTTTGGACTGGTCGTTGGCGGAGATCGAAAGGCTCTTCCGCGTGATCTCAAAGTTGTTTCCGGTGAACGAAATGGCGTAGTTCGGACCGGCGGTCAGATCGCCTTGGGTGATGGCGTAGAACCCGACGTTCTCGCCGGCGGCACGCGTCAGCGAACCGCTGAAAGGTGCAGACTCCGATGCAACGTAGGTCAACTCCGGATCTTCACTGCCGTAGGTCTTGCGCACCAAGTCCGCGGTGACAGACACGGGCCGGGCCGAGACCGTGCTGGCCACGGTGGCGACGGTCGCGTTGGTGGCGCCGGCACTGCTGCAGACGATATTGCCGGAGTAGGTGCCGACGTCCGTGTCGGCGGCCAGACGCACATACACCGTCGTGTTGGAAACCACCCCGGCGGAGCCGACGACGATCGGGTTGCCTTTGCCCGCGAAGCTGTTGGTCGTGGGCGAGGAAACCTCGAAGCCGGCGGGCGGGGCCACGGTGATGCCCGCGACCAGATTCGATCCGGACAAGGTGAAGCTCGTCGGGTTCGTCGAAGCGGTGCCGTAGGTCGTGCTGACCGCAACCAGGCTTCCGACCGCGGAGATCGAGGGAGATGCCGCGGCCGCGACACCGGTGAGCTTCACGTCGTCGATGCGGAACTGCACGCTCGCGGACGTCTGGCGGAAACGGATGCGGAGGTTTGCTGTCGCGGGGATGGTTCCGGTGGGGGTGACCAGCAGCCAAGTCGCCGTGCCGCTGCCCGTCGGACGGCTGTAGCTAAGCGGGTTGTAGGTGGTGCCGTCGGCACTGACCTCAACCACCAGTTCGTTGTTTCCCGCAAGAGTGCTCTTGAAATGCCCGAACGAGAGCGCAAGGTTCGAGTATCCCGTGGTGTTGATGCCGCTGATCTCGAAAAACAGGTTGGCGGTCTGGGTAATGAAGACATTCCCGGCTGCCGATGCGCCTGTGTAGCCGGACGATGCCGTGGTAGCCCGCACATCCCCCGTGCCCGCAAAAGATAGCACTCCGCTGTTCTGGAAGGTGTTTGCGGCGATCGCCGTGGTGGCGGACGGCGTGCCCATGTTCTCCGAGAAGATCGTGTTGGTGGTCCCGCCGCCACCGCCGCCGGAGGGAAGGATGGTGATGGTCAAGTTGGTGCTGCCCACCCCGATGGCATTCGAGGCGAAGATGCTGACCACATTCGTGCCGATGATCGGGGTGGCGCCCGAGATGACCCCGCTGGTCGTGTTGATGCTGGCCCACCCAGGTAGATTCGATGCGCCGAAAGACGTGGGGGCGTTGGCCGCCGTGATCTGGTAACTGAACGCTTGTCCCGCCACCCCGCCGGCCGTGGCCGGGCTGGTGATGACCGGCGCCGAGCTCGCCGCCTCCGAATAGACGGTCACCTCGTCGATGTAGGCACGCTTGGCGGTGGTCTCGATCTTGATCGTGGTCGCCGCGGTGCCTCCGGTGAAATTGACCGACTTCGTCTCGAAGCTCCCGGTCATCGTGGCGGAGTAGGAAACGGTTTGCGACTGGGAGCCGGCGGTGACCTTGATGTCGCCTTCTTTCGCCGTCCAGCCCTTGACCTTGAAGCTCACGGTGAAAACGCCGCCGTTCCCGCTGAGATTGAGCGGACGGCTGATCATGGAGCCGGTGGCGGAGCTGCTCCCCAACTTGACCGCACCACCGGCCTCGTAAATCTTGACCAAGGTGCCCGAGGGAAAGTTGGTGTTCCCGGCCCACAATGTATTCGCGCCCGTGGGCGAGGTGTTGTCACCGGTGGTGATCGACGAAAAATCCTCGCGGAAAATGATCGGCAGGATGCTGAAGTTGTTGGTCGTCGTCACCGTGCCGTAGCTGTTGGAGACGGTGATCGGCGCGGTCACGGCGTTCGGCGGAACGGTCGCGGTGATCTGCGTGAGCGAACTGCCCGTGAAGGTCGCGGGGATGGCACCAAAATGCACGCCGGACGCACCACCGAGATTATTGCCCGAGATAACGACGGGGTCTCCCGCCACACCGCCGGTCGGACTGAAGCTGGTGATCGACGGCGTGCCGTCACCAACCAAGACCGTGACACTGACCGGCGAAGAAACCGTCAGAGCGCTTTCGTTGTCCGTCGCTTTCGCGGTCAGAACACGGACTCCGCTGGTGGATGGGGTCCAAGAATAGGAGTAAGGCGCGGACGTGTCCTCCCCCAAGAGAGTGGCGCCGTCGAAGAACTCCACTTTGGCGACCGAGCCGGGCGCCCCCCCCACCGCCATGTCCGTGGCGTTTGCGGTGATCGTGACCGGAGAACCCGGGAGAACCGCATCCCCGTCCACGGGTGCGGTGATGCTGACGACCGGCGGCGGATTGGCTTCGATACTCACCCCGCCGGTCACGATGAGGGAGTAGATCTGGTTGGTCGTGAGGACGTTGGTTCCATACATGCCAACAGTGACCGTGTAGGTGCCGGCCTGGGATGGCGCGGGAATGTCCACTCGCTCGACGTTGTCCACCTTGTTGGTGCCGGTCGTGGCAACATTGGTCATCGCGTTGGTGGTCCAGACGCCGACGAAGGGCATGACGTAAGGCAGGGACGTGTTGCTGTTGGGAGCCGTGACCTTGAGGTCGAGGTCATGGATGAGGTTACGCGTGCGGGTGTCGGCATCGTTGGTCTGAGCCACGCCGGCCGGGTCGGTCCACGCGAGCGTGGCTCGGATCGGGCTGGCACCGTCCCAGGTGAAGGTGTGAGTTTGCACCTTGTTGGTGCTCGTGATGGTGCCCTCGATCATCTTGGGGGCGGCCAAGCTGGCCTTGTGCGAGAGGATGACGTCGGCGGCAGCCTTCACGTTGATCAGCCCCCAACCGTATTGGTAGTCGGGACCGGGACGTCCGCGGTCATCGGCCGTGTGGATGAGCAACCCCTTCAACATGCTCGCAGGCATGAGTTTTCCGGAAAAGTTCGTCTTGTAGAGTTGTTCGAGCAGTGCAGCCGAGCCGGCGGCATTCGGCGTGGCCATGCTGGTGCCGCTATAGGTGCCATCGTAGGCGCTGGTGCTGGAGGAGACGCAGGAATAAACATTGACCCCATTGGCCACGAGGTCCGGCTTGATGCGCCCGTCATCACACGGCCCCATGCTGGAGAAGTAAGCGAGGGTCGCATTGGTTGGGTTGCGAAGCCCGCCGGAGACGGCATCGTCGGCCGCACCGACGGTCAGGACGTTCTTGGCCAGACCAACGAAGGTGATGGATTGGTAACCCCCGAGCGCGGTGAGTTCGTCCTGCTCGTTGCCCGCCGCCCAAAAAACGAGATAGTAGGGAAGACCGTGAGCCAAGGCGTCCGCGGTCGACGCCAGATCCTCGTAGCGCCCCATGTCGACATTGGTCGCTCCATAGCCGTAGGAGTGATTGGAGATGGGAAGCTTCGAGGCATCGCCGGCGGTCGCGGCCCCGGCGGCCGTCATTTCCGCGTAGTCGTTGTTCCAATCGTAGGTGTGGATGAGCGTGTTGGTGCCCATCCCCTTCGCCTTGGCATCGACGCCCTTGGCTGCAATGGTGCCGGCCACGTGGGTGCTGTGGGCGTCATTGGCCGAGGTTCCATCCTTCACGGTGACCTTGCCTATCAACTCCACGTGGTTGGTCCTGGCCCGCGCCGCGTCCCACACGCCGACGGTCATACCGTTGCCGTTGAGCTCGTAGGGCGCGGCGTTGAGGAGGTTGGCCCCGGTGGAAATGGCGGCGTTGGTATTGAGGGTGTGGCGGTAGAGCGGCCCCTCCTTGCGGATGTCGTAAAGCACGGAAACCTTGTGGCCGGGCCCCTCGAGGCGGACCGGTATGCCCAGTTGTTCGGCTTTGGCGAGCACGGCGGCGTAGCGCACTTCCTCCGCGTCGGACAACTCGGCCACAGCTTGCGCGCGCTGCGCAGGGTCGGCCAAATCCTTGCCGGCCAGAATCTCGGCGGGCGTGCGCAGCATGGAGAAGCCGCTGGGCCACGCGGGGGTATTGGCGGGGTCGAGAACAGGCGCAACGGGGTTGGCGGCGGCAAAACCGGGGGAAAAGCGCGGGGTTTGCAGGACACCTGTCTGCAGAGATGGCCCGGCGGAGCTGCCGAAACTCGGAGCGACCGGCAGGACCGAACTCGGGGCGCTGCCCGCCACGGGCAGCACAGCAGGAACCGCCTGAGCCGATTGCGCGGCGGACCCGCCGCCGGAGTCCGCCGGTAAGCCTTCGCCCGAAGAATGCGCCGCCGGGTTGGCCACCGCCTGGGCATCATCGGGCGAGGGTGCGGATGCGCGGTCGAGGCGGGTGCCGACCAAGGTGAGGACGGCAAGGAGGATAGCGCCCAGAAGGAGCACCACGGGAATCAAACGACTTTTGCTTTGCATGCGGTTTTTGCCCACCGAGGGGCCAACCCCGCAGACAACAAATCAGTATTCAGTTAGCATTCCCCATGCCAGTGCGCAACCGGTATTTCCGACAAGGCAGAACCGTTGCAAAGGCGCCGGGCTTCAATCGATCAAGGCGTAGGCCGGAAGTGTCAGAAACTCCTCAAAATCATTGCTTTTTGACATTCGGGTAAAGAGGTCGGCGGCTTCGGCGTAGTTGCCGCCTGTGAACCGCTCCACGCCGACTTCGGCCTTGATTTTCGCTATGATCTCCGGGAGCAGTTCGTCGTAAAGCCGGGCCGTGATGATCCGGCCGTCGTCCAGCTTTGCTCCGTATTTCATCCACTGCCAGAGCTGGGTGCGCGAGATTTCCGCGGTCGCGGCGTCCTCCATCAGGTTGTAGAGCGGCACGCAACCGTTCCCGCCGAGCCAAGCTTCCAGATATTGGATACCCACGCTGATGTTCCCCCGCAGTCCGGCCTCGGTGATGGTGCCCTCCGGGACAGCGACCAGTTGACCGGCAGAGACATGGACGTCGTCG
This sequence comes from Chthoniobacterales bacterium, assembly GCA_041736875.1. Classification (GTDB taxonomy): domain Bacteria; phylum Verrucomicrobiota; class Verrucomicrobiia; order Chthoniobacterales; family JACTMZ01; genus JACTMZ01. The sequence goes on from JBGSSV010000035.1 coordinate 10,763, forward strand.
CGTTGACGGAAGATCTGGTTCGGGGTCGGCATGTGTTTGTCGAAGGCCTCGAGCGCCACGGCCACCAACCCCGGATGCGCGACCCAGGTGCCATCGTGACCGTCCGTCGCCTCGCGTTCCTTGTCGGCCAACACGCGGGCCAACGCGGCTTCGTTGGCCGCGGGGTCCTTCTTGATCGGAATCTGCGCGGCCATTCCGCCCATGGCATGCGCGCCGCGGCGGTGGCAGGTCTTGATCACATGCAAGCAGTAAGCGCGCATGAACGGGACGGTCATGGTGATCTGGGCGCGCTCGGGCATGACAAACCCGGGGCGATTGCGGAATTTCTTGATGAAGCTGAAGATATAATCCCAGCGACCGCAGTTGAGTCCGGCGGAGTGGTCCTTCAACTCGAAGAGGATCTCCTCGGTCTCGAAGGCGGCGAGGATGGTCTCGATGAGAACCGTGGCCTTGATCGTGCCGCGCGGAATCCCGAGCGCGTCTTGGGCCTGCTCGAAGACCCGGTTCCACAGGCGGGCCTCAAGATGGCTCTCCATTTTCGGAAGATAAAAATACGGCCCCGTCCCCTGCTCCAGCGCAGCCGCGGCGTTGTGGAAAAAATACAGGCCGAAGTCGAAGAGACTACCGCTCATCGGCTCGCCATCGACGAGCAGGTGCTTTTCCGTCAGGTGCCAGCCGCGCGGGCGGACCAAGAGGGTCGCCGTCTTCTCGTTCAACTTGTATCGCTTCCCCCCGGACTCGAGGGTGATGGTGCGTCGCACCGCGTCCTGCAGGTTGATCTGCCCGGCGATGAGGTTGGCCCAGGTCGGCGCGGTCGCGTCCTCGAAATCGGCCATGAAGACCTTCGCGCCGGAGTTCAGCGCGTTGATGACCATCTTGCGGTCCACCGGACCGGTGATCTCGGTGCGCCGGTCCTGCAAGTCGGCGGGCACCGGAGCGACCTGCCAATGGTGGTCAGCCCGGACATGCGCCGTCTCGCTGAGAAAGTCGGGCATCTCGCCGCCATCAATCCGTGCCTGACGCTCGACCCGTGCGGCCAGCAGGCGCTTGCGCTCGGCGTTGAACTCGCGGTGCAAAGCGGCGAGAAACTCCAACGCCTCCGGCGTGAGCACCCGCTCCTGGCCGGGCTGTGGCGTTGCTTTGATTTCGATTCCGTGGGGGTTGTTCATAAAGGGAGATGGGACAGACGCGCCAGCGTGCCCGCCAGAACGCGAGCGCCCTGCGCAATGTGCGCCGGATCGCTGTATTCCTCCGGACGGTGGCTGTAACCGTTCCGGCACGGGATGAAAATCATCGTCGTCGAGCAGATCCGCGCCATGAAAAGCGAGTCGTGATAAGCCCGGCTGACCATGCGCCTGGTCGCCAGTTCGAGCCGGCAGGCCACGTCTTCGGCAATCGCGATGGTCCGCGGATCGCCGTCGGCCGGTGGATCGGCATTGATTTCCTCCCAGAGAATCTCCACCCCGCGACGGGCGGCGATCCCGACAGAGGCCTCGCGCATGAGCATGAGCGCCCGGTCACGGGTCTCGAGGCAGGTGTCGCGCAGGTCGACCTCCAAGACCACATCGCACGGCACGCTGTTGATGGCATTGGGGAAAACCTCCCACCGCCCGGTCGTAGCCACGGTGTCGGGACTGCCGGAGTCGAAAGCACTGCGCTCGACGGCCAGGGCCAACTCGGACGCAGCCAACGAGGCGTCGTGCCGCCCCGGCATGAGGACCACACCGGCGTGCCCGCCCTCGCCCTTGATCCGGACGCGGTAAGCGCTGGGGCCCGCAATCGCCTGCACCACGCCGATCGGGATGTTCTCCTGCTCAAGCAGCGGTCCCTGCTCAATGTGCAGTTCGACGAAGGCGGAGAAAAAGTTCCCGGGCAGGACAACCGACTCGAGAGGTTCGATCAGCCCGGCGCGACCACGCAGGTCGTCCAGCGACTGTCCCTCCGCGTCGCGCATGGCCCGGACTTTGTCCAGCGAGATGGCACCGGCCATGAGGCGCGAACCGAGGCAGCCGATGCCGAATCGCGTCGGTTCTTCGGCCGTGAAGACCACCAGTTCGATCGAACGCATCGGCTGGAACCCGGACTCCTGCAGCGCCTCGATGGCGGCCAGCCCGCCCAAAACCCCGACGACTCCGTCGAACTTGCCCGCATTGGGAATGGCGTCAATATGCGAACCGGTGGCCACAGCCGGTGCATCCGGCAAGCTGCCCGTCCAACGGGCAAACATGTTGCCGACCGCATCAACCCGCACTTGCAGCCCGGCATCCTCGCAGCACTTGCGCACATAGTCGCGACCGCGCAGGTCGGCGGCGGAAAAAAGCACGCGCGTGACGACCGGCGGCTCGCCTTCGGTGATGAGGGCGAGTTGGTCGATGCGGCTTTGCAGCCGTGCCGCCTCGATTTCCGGGAGCGCCGACGACATCACCCGAGGCGCGGCGCGCGGTTCACATCCTTGTAGTAAATATAGCGTGCGGGCGTCTTGCCCATGGCGACGAACCATTGGGGACAATAGGGCGCGAGCCAAAGCGCATCCCCCTGCTGGACCGGATGCCAGTCATCCCCGAGCTTGTAGATCCCCGCACCTCCGAGGATGAGCATTCCGTGCTCCATGATGTGGCACTCGACAAACGGCAGCGTGCCACCCGGATCGTAGGTGAAGATGTTGACTGCGAGGTCGAACTCCAGACGATCCGGGAGCAAGGCCTGCAGTCGGGCCGCGGGGTCGCCGAGAAAAGGCTCGGCCTTGACCTGCGCCGCATGGCCAAAGAGGGCAGTGGGGACCGCCACGCCGGGCAGCAGTTCGTAACGTTTGGCGAAGAGCAGCAAAAGGGCACCGCTCTCGCTCGCGATTTCAAAAGTCCCGCCGGCTGGAACGAAGGCGAACCCCCCGGCGTCCAGCTCCTCCCCGTTGAGGCGGCACGCGCCCTCGACCACGTAGTAGAAGTGCTCGTCGCCCTGCGTGTGTCCGGCCCCGCGTCCTCCCGCTTGCATGGCGTAAAGCGTCTGGGTCAGTCGCGCTCCGAGACCGGACGAGATGAGGACGAAAACCGCGGTCTTCGTCCAACCCGGTTCGACACTCGGCACATGGCTGTCCGGCGCGATGAGGGCGTATTGAGAGCGAACCGCAGTGCGCGTGGTGCCGGGCGGGGTCGGGATCATGAGAGGACAAAAATGCCGCCGGTCGCGACTGCTGACGAGAACAAACCTCGCTTAGCCCAGCAGGCGGCGGAACTCCCGCGGCTTGGGCGAGAGCAGGGCCGGCGCCCGCGCAAGGACCTCGCGGCGCAAGGCCGCCTTGCTCCGCGCCACGTCGGGAGGGACCGGCAGGCCGAGTTGCTTTTGCAGCCAATGCTCGGCCATGCAGACGTCCTGAATCTCGCCGAGAATCTCGCCCAGACGGTCGGCCCGCGCGGTGAAACGGACCAAGCGCGCCCGCCCGCCGAGATACTCGCAATGATAGAGCAGACGTTTGACCCGCCGCCGCCAGTCGTGGAAGGCGACATCGGCCGCGTTTTTGCGCGACGCCTCCCGCCAAGACCTTCGCGCCGCACGGTAGGTTCCCACGGCGCGGTCCGCGATCTCCTCCCAAGCCAGGTCCTTCCAATACGGATAGTCTGCGAGCACGCCGACCGCGAACTCGGCCCGCTCGCGGGCCCGGGCGAGATCGGGGGGCGCGGCGACCCGCAGATGATGCGCCTGCCCGGGTGCGTATCTCTCCGCCAAGGCCTGCACGATCGTGGCATCGCGTGTCTCGGCAAACAGGTCCTTCAACTCGCGGCAGGGCGGAAGAAACATCTCGCGCCAACCGGTGCCGTGCGGAACCAGACGGCAAAGGGACTGCAACCGCTTGACCCTTGTGCGGAGGAAATGGGCCTGCCCCGCTGGATCAGCGGGAAATCGATCAATTGCCCGCAGGGCTTCACGACCGAGTTTGGCCAGGGCCGAGCGAAGCGCGGGACCGGGCGCACGTTGAGGCGAGGGACGGGCCATGACGAATTGCATTCTCCCCCTCCCCCCGCGGGGCGGCAAGAGTTAGGTTGTGACAATTCAACGAGGCGGTGCGACGAGGCGACCCCGCGCCAAACCCGGACCGCCCGCGGCGGACCACGCCACGTTGCCCCGCACCCAGACCGAGGTCACGCGAGCGGCCAACTCACGCCCGACGTAGGGGCTGACTGCATGGCGGGTCAGCAATTCGCCAGCCGCACAGACCGAGGGATGCCGCGGATCAACCAAGACCAGATCGGCATCCATGCCCACGGCAATGGCCCCCTTGCTCGCCCTCAGCCCGAAGCGCGCTGCCACTTGCGAGGCGCCCAGACGCGCGACGTCCTCGGGCCCCAGCCCGACCGTCCACAAAGCGGGGAGAAACTGCTGCGCCCCCATGATCCCTCCCCAGACCTGGAAAAAATCATGCCCCTCCTTCATCCACGGCGGGCAGGGCGAATGATCGGTGCCGAGCGTGTCGACTTCCCCGCCGAGGACGCGCTGAACCAAATCCGCGCGGGTCATCTCATCGCGCAGCGGCGGGGCGCATTTGGCCACGGCGCCGAGGCGCTCGACATCGGCCTCATTGAGGAGGAGGTAGTGCGGACAGGTCTCGGCCGTGACGTCGACACCGCGGCTGCGGGCGGCAGCGATCTCGGCCAGCCCCTCACCGCAACTGACGTGGACCACGTGCAAACGGCAGCCCGTTTCCTCAGCCACGGCACAAGCCAAACGGATGGCCGCGATCTCGGCGGCAACCGGCCGCGAAGCAAGATAGTCACGCACCCCGCATAGTCCCGCCGCCCGGGCCTCGGACGACGACAGAACTGTCATTTCCTCGTCCTCCGCATGCACGGCCACCGGCAGGCCGAGAGCCGCAGCTTGGGCCATCCCGCCACGCAACGTCCGCTCGTCGGCCCGTGGAAAATCCTCCATGCCGCTGCCCGACATAAATGCCTTGAACCCGATGACGCCGCAGTCGGCCAATTCCTCCATCCGGTCAAGGTTGACCGGGGTCAGACCACCCCAGAGCGCAAAATCGAGCACCGAAGACGCCTCCGCCGCCGCGCGCTTCGAACGAAAACTGTCCGCGTTCAGCGTGGGAGGACTCGCGTTGAGGGGCATTTCAAAAACGCAGGACGCCCCGCCCGCCGCCGAGGCCCGTGACCCGCTGGCCCAGCCTTCCCAATCCGCCCGCCCCGGCTCGTTGTAATGCACATGCGCATCGATCAAACCGGGCAGCAGAACCTGGCCACGACCATCCACCTCCACCACGCCGGAGACCTCGTCACCGATGGCGACAATGCGCCCGTCGGCCACGACCACCGACTTCTCGCACAATCCGTCGGGCAGACAGACCGTGGCCCCGCGAACGATGAAATCCGGGTCAGCCATGGTCTTCGGCCAAGGCCAGCACGGCGCGGGTCATGACGCGGAGCGCGGCCGCCGCATCGGCTGTTTTGACGGACTCGGCCGGGTGATGACTGATGCCGCCCTTGCAGCGGACGAAAAGCATGGCCGCCGGGCACACCTGCGCGAGCACCGCC